>NZ_JBIMJS010000013.1:0-69305 GCF_043674225.1 Streptococcus sp. A11 | reverse complement strand
TATCCCAAAAAATGTTTGGGCTACAAGTCACCGAGAGAATTTCTTATAGGTGGCTAACTCGGAATTGAAATTTGCCTAAATCCTTTCAACAATTATTTGTCCAACTTTTTGGGGTCAGTACATGTGAGCTTGTCTTTTGTTTTTAAAATCTTCTCAATCCTTGCCATTTATGGTATAATAAAGCGATTTTATAAAATGTAGGAGGTTCCCCATGGGACGTAAATGGGCCAATATTGTAGCCAAGAAAACCGCAAAAGACGGTGCTAACTCAAAAGTTTACGCCAAATTTGGTGTTGAAATCTATGTAGCAGCGAAAAAGGGTGACCCAGATCCAGAAACAAACTCAGCGCTGAAATTTGTTATCGACCGTGCTAAGCAAGCGCAGGTTCCAAAACACATCATAGACAAGGCCATTGACAAGGCAAAAGGAAACACAGACGAAACCTTCGTGGAAGGGCGTTACGAAGGGTTTGGACCAAATGGTTCGATGATTATCGTTGATACCTTGACTTCAAATGTGAACCGTACGGCAGCCAATGTTCGCTCTGCTTTTGGTAAAAACGGTGGTAACATGGGTGCATCTGGTTCTGTATCCTTCATGTTTGATAAAAAAGGTGTGGTTGTCTTTGCAGGTGATGACGCAGATGCCATCTTCGAATTGCTCCTAGAGGCAGATGTAGAAGTGGAAGATGTTGAAGGACATGAAGGGACAATCACTGTTTATACAGCTCCAACTGATTTGCACAAGGCAATCGTGGCACTGAAAGAATCAGGAATCCAAGAGTTTAACGTTACTGAACTGGAAATGATTCCACAATCAGAAGTATCACTTGACGGCGATGACCTCGCAACATTTGAAAAACTCTACGACGCCCTCGAAGACGACGAAGATGTACAAAAAATCTACACGAATGTAGATGGGTTCTAATAAAATTGGCAGTCCAGTGGACTGCCAATTTTATTAGAAGGCTGGAGATTGGAACTGCCGGCAGGCAGTTTTCTTTATACTCAAAAGTCCGGGGGACAGTCATTTTTATTAAAAGGTTGGAAATGAGAACCAGCGGCAGCTGGTTTTCTTTATTTTCAGCTGTCCATAAGGACAATTTTTGGCTTAAAAGGTTGGAAATTAGGATTGCTGGAAGACATCCTTTCTTTATCATTTCATGGTCTGTGGGACATATAAAATGACTAGAAAGTTGGAGATGAGAACCGCTGGTAGGCAGTTTTCTTTATACTCAAAAGTCCGGGTGACAGTCATTTTTGTTAAAAGGTTAGAAATTGGAATTGTCTAGAGGCAGTTCTTTTTCTGCCCTTGTTTTTTTTCAAAAAGAAAATCCCACCTTCTTAGAAATAAGGCATGCCTATTTCCATTGGGCCAGGATTTGTTTGTGGTAATGGTGGAGCGGTCCGACCTTTTCTAGTAGGTAGGTCGCAGCAAGGCCGACCAGTAGACCAGACAGGATGCCGGTAATTGATAAAATCGGCAGGTAGTTTAAAACGTAGAAGGAACGAGCGATGCTGGCAAAGACAAGCAGTTGTCCCAGATTGTGGAGCATGCCCCCCAGTATGGAGATGCCGATAGGGCTGACCCGTTTAGGTCCCAGTTGCTTTGAGGCGAGCATACCAAGATAGCTTAGGGTGACTCCAGCAAAACTGTAGAGAAAGGTAGAAAAAGTGCCGCCTAGAAAGGTAGCAATCAGCAGACGAAGGCCCACAACCTTTAAGCTGTCTTTGGTAGGAAGGGTGAAAATGGCAATCAAGCTAATGAGATTTCCCAGCCCTAGCTTGGCACCCGGCGCAAAGGCAAAAGGTGGAGTGATCAAGCGCTCAATGAGCGAAATGACCACAGCCTGAGCTGCCAGCATGGTGATAAAATTTAAGGTTTGTTGTTTCCGGTTCACCAGTTCTCGCCCCCTTTCAACCGATTGACTCGTGTCTATTCTTATCATTCTATCTTACTTTTTTTTTCTCAATCTGGCAAGCTTCCTCATAGATATTACTAGTTATTGAAATAGGGGCTTGAATTTTCTTCTATAAAAGTATATAATAATCTCATGTAAATCGTTACTATTTTCACAAGGAGGACACACTGTGACGAAAAATATTGTGATTGTTGGTGCTGGTTATGCAGGGATTGCAGCAGCACGTTTGCTCGGAAAGACATTTAAAAAGGACTCGGATGTAACCGTTACCCTGATTGATAAGAATTCCTTCCATACCTATATGACAGAGCTCCATGAGGTGGCTGCTGGTCGTGTAGAACCTAATGCGATTAAGTATGATTTACAACGCATTTTTGCCAAGTATCCTAAGGTTGACTTGGTAACTGATAAGGTTTTGGAAATCGACTATGATAAGAAACAGGTCATTGCTGAGCACCAGACCTTGGACTTTGACTACCTCTTGCTGGCTATGGGGGGCGAGGCCAATGACTTCGGTGTTAAAGGTGTTAAAGAGCATGGATTCACCCTCTGGTCAATTGAAGCGGCAGAGCGCTTGCACGATCACATGGTGGATGCCTGCTACCGTGCCATGCGTGAGCATGATGAGGCAAAACGTCGCGCCCTCTTGACCTTCACTGTTATCGGTGCAGGTTTCACTGGTATTGAAATGATTGGTGAGCTTATTGACTGGGTACCGATCCTGGCACGTGAGTTCAAGCTTGATCCAAAAGAATTCTCGCTCAAGGTTGTTGAGGCAATGCCAAATATCTTGGCCATGGTGACTGAGAAAGAACAAGTTAAGGCTAAGAAATACCTTGAGAAAAAAGGTGTTGAATTGGTTCTCGGTGACGGTGTTGCTAGCGTACAAGAAGACAGCCTGACCCTGTCATCAGGTCGCCAAATTCCGACCTACACCTCTATCTGGACAGCCGGTGTTCAAGCCAACACAGACGCTGCAGAGTTCGGAATTGAACGTGCGCGTGCAGGACGTCTGGTTGCAAACGAGTACATGGAAGCAAAAGGCCGTGAGAACGTCTATGTTGCCGGTGACTTGGTTTACTTTGAAGAAAGCGAAGGCAAGCCAACACCGCAAATCGTACAGGCTGCTGAGCAGACAGGTCACACAGCTGCAAGCAATATCGTTGCAGCCATTAAGGGTGGCGAAAAACATGCCTACAAAGGTAAATACGACGGCTTCATGGTATCTATCGGTGCCCGTTATGGCGTAGCCTTCTTGATGGACAAGTACCACATGTCAGGTTTCCTGGCTATGGCTGTCAAACACATGGTCAACTTGCTCTACTTCTTTACCATCCGTAGCTTCTTCTACATGGGTGCCTATGTTCGTCATGAATTCTTTGATATTCAGAACAAGCGTAATATCTTCGGTGGCCATACTTCTGGTAAGGGCAATCTCCTTTGGTCTCTACCAATGCGCCTGCTCTACGGTTCAGTTTGGCTTTATGAGGGTGTGAAAAAGGCCTTTGGTCTTTTCGGTACGACTTCATGGTTCGGTGACCAAGTTGTCTTCCCATTCCCATGGTTGGCAGATCCTGTTTCTGGAGCATCGGCTGCAGAAGCTGTATCTGGAGCGTCTGAGGTAGTAGCAGAAATGGCAGATCCAATCTTTGGTCTCAGCTATGCTTATGGTGAAACGCCGATGACGGTCTTGGAATCAATGCCAGATTGGTTTGCGTCAATTATGGAATTTATGATGCCTAACCAAGAAGTTGCTCTCTTTATGCAGAAATTCATGACCATCACCGAAATCGGTATCGGTTTGGCTTTGATTGGTGGTGCCTTTGTATGGTTGGTATCTGCCATCACAGTTATATTCGTTATCATGTTTAGCTTGTCTGGTATGTTCTACTGGGTTAACATCTGGTTCATCCCGGCGGCAATCTCGCTCATGAATGGTGCCGGTCGTGCCTTTGGTTTGGACTACTGGATTATGCCATGGTTGGGTCGCTTCCTTGATAAGCTCGTCTATGGTAGACCCAAGCATATTTATCGTAAGAATGACAAAAAATAAAGGACAAATAAGAACTAGTGGTACATAAAATTTGGAAGGCCTATCCTGAGGTTGAAGCTGGATTAGAGCAGGTCAAGGCTATCATCAAATCTGAGATGGTAGTCTTGCACCCTGATGTAAAAGAGAAAATTGATCAGTACATCGATGCTCCTGGTAAATACCTCAGGGCAGGTCTTTGCCTTTTTTTAGCCAGGGAGACAGAAGGCCAGATAGTTCCTGCCAAGCTCTATTTTGCTGCTCATCTGGAGGTTCTGCATTTGGCGACCCTCATTCATGATGATGTGATTGACCAGGCTGACTACCGTAGAGGTATCCAGGCTGCCCACATTCAATTTTCCAATCGTATTGCTATTTATGCAGGAGATTATCTCTTGGCCTATGCAGGTCGTCTCTTGGCCCAGGGGCTCCGGCAATTGGACCTTGAAGAAAAAGACGTTCACCTGGCTCACCATAAAATCGTCGAATGGATTTTGAGGGGGGAGCTGGAGCAACTCCTGAATGCCTATAATGTGAACATGACGCCAAGGGCTTATTTAAAGCAAATTCAAGGGAAAACGGCTAGTTTATTCGGCTATGCCTATCAATTGGGCCTCTTCTATCCTGGACAGTCCTTGAGTCATGCGCGCCAGGCCTATCGAGCAGGCCGTGATTTGGGAATGGCCTTTCAAATTCGTGATGATTTGATTGACTACAAACTAGATTTGTCAGAGTCTGGCAAGCCAGGCTTGCAGGATGTCCAAAATGGTATTTATACCCTTCCCCTGTTGTTAGCTTTACAAGACAATGAAGACCTGGCTGCTGATTTCGAGGAGTTGGTCAATGAATCTAGTCCCGAAAAGTTGACAGACTTGCACCAAAAAATTCTAGCTACGTCTGCTCTTGAGCGGACGGAGATAATCCTAAACCAGTATCTGGACAGGTCCTCTAGGCATTTGAGGAAGCTTTCTCCACAGGCTGCAGACTCGGTAAACGCTTTTTTGAGTGAGTTCTTTCACAAATATTTCTAAAAACGCTAGACATTTTTGAAAAAAAGTTATATCATAATATAAGAAAAACAAATAATTCCAAAGGAGTATTTATATGAAATCAACAAAATGGATGTTGAAAAGTGTCTTGGTTCTTGGTGCAGCCCTCACTTTGGTAGCATGTGGTGCTAAAGAAGAAGCAGCAACAACAGCTTCTTCTGCTGAAACTGCAGCTTCTGAAGCAACTGCAACAGCAACTTGGAAAGATGGTACTTACAAAGCTGAGTCTGATTTCGATGAGCGCGGTTGGAAGTTTGTACATGAAATTACTATCAAGGATGGTAAAATCACTGCTTCAACAGCTGACTATGAAAATGCTGACGGTGCTTTGAAGTCTGAAGACGAAGAGTACAACAAAAACATGGAAGCAAAATCAGGGATCTCATCTAAAGATGCAACTGACAAGCTTGACGAAGAACTTCTTGCAGCTCAAAGCGCAGATGTAGAAGTTGTATCTGGTGCGACTAATACTTCTGAAAACTTCAAGAAATCAGTTGAAGAGCTCTTGAAAGCTGCTGAAGAAGGAAATACTGAAACAGTAAAATTGACATTTGAATAATCTATTCAAAAACAAGAGGGAAACACGGTAGCCAGCCTACTGTGTTTTCTGTTTAGAGAGGATAATCTATGAAAAAAGCGCTAAGATGGCTCTGTTTGAGTCTTGTGCTGATTCTATTAGTCGCTTGTGGCAAGAAAGAAGAGGCTCTGCCTGTCATCAAAAGTCCCTTGACCCGTAGCGAAAGTCTGCTCCACACCGTGGTCCAGCTCAGTATCTACCATGAAGGTCAGGAAGAGGTTATGGATCGGGCTGTTGCCTATATCAAGGAAATGGAAGGTCTACTATCAACCAACCTTGAGGGATCAGATGTCTACCGTATCAATCAAGCGGCTGGGAAAGAGCCGGTTGTCGTTGATGAGAGGACCTTTGAGGTTCTGGAAACTGCTCTTGAGATGGGCAAGGAAAGCGACGGCCTCTTTGATGTATCTATTGGTGCCGTCAGCAATCTCTGGAAAATCGGAGATCCAGATGCCCGCAAGCCTTCGGACGAGGAAATCAAAGCAGCTCTGCCATTTATTGACTATAAAAAGATCCAGCTAGACAAGGAGAAAAAGACAGTCTTTATTGAGGAGGGGATGACCCTGGAGCTGGGGGCTATTTCCAAGGGCTATATCGCCGATAAAGTACGGGAACTCTTTGCCAGCAAAGCTATCACGACGGCTATCATCAATCTGGGAGGCAACGTAGTGGTTATGGGGGATTCCCCTTCTAGTCAAGATGGCTGGAATGTCGGCGTGCAAGACCCTGATGAAGTGCGTGGAGCTACCGTGGGCTCTGTCCCTGGCACTCACGATTCTGTCGTGACGTCCGGTATCTATGAGCGCTATGTCGAGGTGGATGGGGTCAAATACCACCATATCCTTAATCCCAAGACCGGTTATCCTGTGGAAAATGACATCTCTGGTGTTACAGTCTTTTCGCAATCGTCTATGCAGGGTGATGCCCTATCGACAACCCTCTTCCTTTTAGGAGTGGAAAAGGGGCTTGATTTTATCAATCAACAGGAAGGTGTCGAGGCTGTTTTCATTGATAAAGACCAGGGAGTTCATGTCAGTGATGGTTTAAAAGATTCATTTGAACTAAGCAACGAGGAGTATCATCTTGTCAACTAATAGTAAAAAAGGGCTAACCTTGCCCGTATTCCTAGAATTTGTAGAGCTCAAAACCAAGCTTGCCAGTGTCTTTCCTATGACCATCGGCATTCTTTGGGCTTTCTACCGCTACCAAACCTTCAATTGGCTCAACACCCTGCTCTTTGTCCTGGCTGTCCTTAGCTTTGACATGTGCACAACTGCTATTAACAACAGCATGGATTTTCACAAGGCCAAGGACGAGGTCTATCGTCAAGAGAGCAATGTTATCGGAAAGTTTGCCCTTGATTTCAAGCAGATGATTGGCATCGTCCTCGGTCTACTGGTCTTTTCAAGCCTGGTTTCCCTTATCTTAGTTTGGCAGACCAGTTGGTTGCTCTTGCCTATGGGGGCTGTTTGTTTTTTGATTGGGATTTTCTACACCTTCGGTCCCATTCCGCTTTCCCGCATGCCGCTGGGCGAGGTGTTTTCTGGAGTGACCATGGGGTTGGGGATTTTCTTACTAGCTGTCTTTATCCAGGCGCCTGACAGTCTTCTGCTTGCTCGTTTGGATGGGCAATGGCTGAGATTGCAAGTTGATTGGATTAAGGTTTTGGAAATTCTCTTCATGTCCTTGCCCTTGGTGACCTTGATTGCCAATATCATGTTGGCCAATAACACCTGCGACCTGGAAGAGGATATCCGTAACCACTGCTATACCTTGGTCTATTATATCGGAAAGAAATATGCGCTCCAACTTTATTTTACTCTTGCTAGTCTGCCCTGGTTGCTCTGGTTGATTTATTGCCTGACAGGATTTTTGCCAATCTGGGCCTTGCTCGGTCTACTTGGAATCATTCCTGCCTACAAGAGTTTGAAGAGATTCCTGAAAAAGCAGGTTAAGGGAGAAACCTTTATCGAAGCTGTGAAAAGCTTTGTCCTCTTTGCAGCTATCTATGTCTTGTTTTTAGTAGTAGCCATTATCTTTTGGAGCTGGAAATAGTAAATGATAGAATCAGTCTTCGGGCTGATTCTTTTCTGCTTTTATATGCTATACTAGAAGAGAATTGAGGTGGATGGAATGTCACGAACACAAGAAGAACGCTTGATAGAACTATATGAAAAGGGGGTGCTAACCAAGGCAGAAGCACGGGCTCTGTTTTTGGAATTAGACCAACAGCCGGAATTTCTCTTGGAGGATGAAAAAGCTAAATTGAGCTTTAGTCTGACCAATCTCAAGGTATTTTCTTCCAATAAGCGCAAGCAAGAATATAGCTTTGACGGAATCGAATCTCTTTTTCTCAATATCCTAGCAGGGCGTTTGACCGTGACCCAATCCAAGACGGACCAGGTGGGCCTTGAGATTATCTATCAAGAAAATGCACCTGAGGAAAAACTCCCCCAGCTCTATGTGGAGAAAAAGGGTCTCTATTTTTCTAGTAGTCTGCCCTGCAAACTGACTATTAGCTTGCCTCAGCGCTGGATGTCGGTCTTTGACCTGGACCTGGGTCAAGCAGATGCCCGCTTGGATTACCTGCCTTTTGAAGACATTTCCATCCGAAGTTCGAAGGATAAAAAACAACAGGATATCCGTTTGAACACATGTGGTGGTTATGCCCAACATCTCTATGTCCAGCTGGATCAAGCACCCTTGATATTGCAGGCTGGAAAGGGGCAAGGAATTCAAGGAAAAATTGAATCGGAGACTGGACAAATTCGAGTCAATCGCCGGAAAAAAATCAGTCCCTACCGATTTGAGAAATCAGGCGATGATGTGCTCTATATCCGTGCTCAGACTGGTCAAAGTGCCTTTTATGTGAAAGGAATAAAAGATGTCGATTGAATTATATAAATGCAAACAGGGAAAAGTCTTAGCTGGTGTACTGGCTGGCCTAGCCCACAAGCTGGGCTGGGAAGTCTGGCTGGTTCGTGGCTTATTCTTAGCCAGTCTATTGATCGGTAGAGCTTCCTTGCTAACCTTGGTCCTCTATATAGCAGGTGCCTATTTTCTTCCCTACAAGGAAGAGCAGGATGCTGAGCGTTATGGAATGGGCCCACGAAAAATCAAGGATGCTGAAAAAATTCGGAAAAACTGGTTTTAAGAACAGGGTTTGGGAGCTTTCTTCCAAACTTTTTCTTATTTGTTACCAATTAGTGTTGCTTATGGTATAATATACTGAGAACCGTATTCACAGCTCGGTACCTGAGATAAGGCTTGTTTTTCTCGAAATACAGTCAGTATTGTAGCAAAAACGGCTTTGATGTGAGAAAACGATTTCTTATTTAAAGGTACCGTACTTGTGGATACAATTTCAGAGCGAAAGAGAGGGATTGCATGACAGTATATGTAAAAGATTTGGTGGATAATCTGCGGATTGAGCCTGCGTATAGTACAGAAGAGTTGTTGCGCAAGGAAATTACAACAGCTGATATTACGCGTCCAGGCTTGGAGATGACGGGCTATTTTGACTATTACGCTCCAGAGCGGATTCAGCTCATGGGGATGAAAGAGTGGTCTTATATGATGGCCATGACAGCCCATAACCGCTATCAGGTCCTATCGCAGATGTTTCAGCCGGAAACGCCGGTGATTATCGTAGCCCGTGATTTGGAAATTCCTGAGGAGATGTACAAGGCGGCCAAGGAAAAGAAAATTGCGATCTGCCGTAGCAAGACAGCGACCAGTCGTTTGTCTGGGGAATTATCTTCTTTCCTAGATAGTCGTTTGGCCCAACGGACCAGTGTTCACGGAGTTCTCATGGATATTTATGGCATGGGTGTTCTCATCCAGGGAGATTCTGGTATCGGTAAGAGTGAAACTGGTTTGGAATTGGTTAAGCGTGGTCATCGCCTGGTAGCGGATGACCGTGTGGATATTTTTGCTAAGGATGATGTGACTCTGTGGGGTGAGCCAGCAGAAATTCTGCGCCACCTATTGGAAATCCGTGGGGTCGGTATCATTGATATCATGAGTCTCTATGGTGCGAGTGCCGTTAAGGATTCATCAGAGGTTCAGTTGGCGGTTTATCTGGAAAATTATGAAACAGGCAAGGTCTTTGACCGTCTGGGCAATTCAGGCGACACCATCGAGATTGCAGGTGTTGAAATTCCGCAAATCCGTATCCCTGTCAAAACTGGTCGAAACATCTCTGTCGTGATTGAAGCAGCTGCTATGAACTACCGTGCCAAGCAGATGGGCTTTGATGCGACCAAGATGTTTGAAGAACGCTTGACCAACTTGATCGAAACAAACAAGGAAGAGGTCTAGTATGGGGCCAATTGCTATTCAATTAGGGCCTCTGGAGATCCGCTGGTATGCAATCTGTATTTTGACAGGCTTGATTCTAGGTGTGTATTTGGCATCGAAAGAGGCACCTAGAAAGAAAATTTCTTCAGATGATATCCTGGATTTTATCCTCTGGGCTTTTCCTATTTCAATCATTGGGGCTCGCATTTACTATGTCGTCTTTTCCTGGGACCAGTATAAGGACAACTTGCTGGATGTCATTGCCATTTGGAATGGTGGGATTGCTATCTATGGTGGTCTGATAACTGGTGCCTTGGTCCTCTATTTCTTTACCAGATACCGGTTTATCGAGACCATGGACTTCCTGGATGTAGTAGCACCATCGGTTATGCTGGCACAGGCTATTGGCCGCTGGGGCAATTTCTTTAACCAGGAGGCCTATGGTGCAGAGGTAGCCAACTTGGACTACCTACCAAGCTTTATCCGAGACCAGATGTTTATCGATGGTGCCTATCGCCAGCCGACCTTCCTCTTTGAATCTGTCTGGAATATCCTTGGTTTTGCTCTCATCTGTGTCTTGCGCAGAAGACCGAAATTCCTCAAGCAGGGAGAAATCACCGCCTTTTACCTGATTTGGTATGGCTGCGGTCGTCTCTTGATTGAAGGCATGCGGACAGATAGTCTCATGTTCTTTGGCATTCGAGTGTCCCAATGGCTGTCAGGACTACTTATCCTAGTCGGTATCAGCATGGTCCTGGTGCGGAGAAGAAAATCCACAGTTCCCTATTATCAATCCTAAAAAGGAGAATATATGTTAATCGAAATTTCAGTATTGATCATTGCCTTGTCCATTGCGGCAGTGGCTATCTACCTGGTCCTGCTCTTGCAAAAAGTCGGCAAGGTGACAGATGAGGCCCAGCAAACCATTAAGGTCTTGACCAGTGATGTCAATGTGACCCTCTTTCAGGCCAATGAAATCCTAGCCAAGACCAATGTCCTGGTCGACGATGTCAATGGCAAGGTGTCAACTCTCGACCCGCTCTTTGTGGCAGTGGCAGACTTGTCGACTTCAGTGTCCGACCTCAATGCCTCGGCGCGTGATTTGACAGTCAAGGCCAAGTCAGCGGGCAAATCAACGGCTAAAGCAGGCGGAGCCCTCTCTGCCCTTACAACAGTATCATCTCTCTTAGGAAAGAAAGGAGCAAAAAATGGTAAAAAAATCTAGTATCGTCACAAGCCTCTTGCTGGGTGCAGCAGGTGGAGCGGCAGCAGCAGCTTTTCTGGCTACCAAAACAGGGAAGGCAGTAAAGGATAAGGTGATTTCTTTTGCTAATGACTACAAGGAAAACCATGAAGAAATCAATGCCGACCTAGTCTCTAAGGCTCAGGATTTGGGCAAGCAAGCCACGGATAAATTTACAGAGGTCAAGTCTCAACTGGAAACAGGTGAATTGACGGTCGAGGACCTGGTGCAGACAGGCAAAGAGAAGTCTAAGGATTTGTTTGAATCAATCAAGTCTAAGACAGTCCATGCGCCAACAGTTGATGAAGAAGATGTCGAAGATGCAGTGATTGTGTCTGAAGATATTGAAATGGACATTGCGGACGTCGTAATAGAATCAGTTGTCGAAGCAGTTGAAGAAGACCAGACTTCGGAAACTGAACTCTAATCATAACATGAAAAATTGGGTAGAGCAGTCTATCTAATTTTTTTGTATAGGTTGAAGCATCAGAGTAGACAAAAACACCATGGTTTTCCATGGTGTTTGCCGATTTTTAGCGCTTGTTGGCAGAAATTTCAATCTTATAGTATTTCCAGTGTTTATAAGTCTCTACATATTCAATCACTTCATTGCTGCCACTCTTATGTGTAGTGCGGATTTGAAGAATGCTTGGTTCTTTTGCCTGAAGCTTCAACTGTTCCTTGACATCCTTAGGTGAAGGGAAAACAATTTCATTGGTTTCCACATAAGGTTCCTCAGACATGTGGATATTGAAGTCTAGCTTAAATCGTTGATAGAGTGATTGGAAATGCGAGAGATCTGCTTGAGGCTGTTGAATATATCGAGCAGGGATGTAAGACTGGTGGTAAATATAAGGTTGACCATCTGTTGTACGCACGCGAGAAATCTTGTAATAGAAGTCATTGCTATCCAATTGAAGCTTTTCAAGAATATGAGCTTCATTTCCTTTTTCACAACCCAGCACTGTGACAGTGTCGTTGCCGATAGGGAAAATCTCGATATCAGAAAACTCAACAAGCTTTCCTTTGCGAGAACGAGAAACGAAGGTTCCTTTACCCTGTTGGCGAACGAGGTAGCCGTCCTTAACCAATTCATTGACTGCACGGATAACAGTGATAGAACTTACGTTAAATAGCTTGGTTAACTCAGCTTCGGTGTAAAACTTATCGCCATTCTCAAATTTTCCTGAAATAATTTGCTGACGAAGATCGTTTTGAACTAATTGATACTTAGGTACTTTCATAGTAGGTTTCCTTTCTTTTTCCTAATACTTCCCTTTAACTTTCATTATACTAAATATCTTTAAAATTGAAAACTGGAAATGCTCAAAATTGCTCAAAAATGCACAAATTTCTTTCAAAAATAGGCTTTGAAAAAAATTTAAAAAATTTTACATTTTTTCAAAAAAACTACTGGACATAACCAGTAATTTGTGTTAATATATTGATAACAAAGGGATGCAGTGACATCGGAGGCAAAATAAATGCAGAAATTTGAAATAAAGGATCAGTTCTATTTGGATCAGAAGTCTTTCAAAATTCTTTCTGGTGCAATTCATTATTTTCGGGTTCACCCTGATGATTGGTATCACTCTTTGTACAATTTAAAGGCCCTGGGTTTTAATACAGTTGAAACCTACGTCCCCTGGAACTTGCACGAGCCTCAGAAAGGTCAGTTCAACTACGAAGGAATCTTAGACATCGAACGATTTCTAAGCATTGCTCAGGATTTAGGGCTATATGCTATTGTTCGTCCTTCCCCCTATATTTGCGCAGAGTGGGAATGGGGAGGTCTCCCCGCTTGGTTGATGACGGAGGAGCTTCGGATACGTTCGCACGATGCAACTTATCTGAGGCATTTAGATGAATATTACGCTTCTCTTCTTCCGAAATTGGCCAAGCACCAACTCTCACAAGGTGGAAACATTCTCATGTTCCAAGTGGAAAATGAATATGGTTCCTACGGTGAGGACAAGGAATACCTGAGAGCAGTAGCAGATTTGATGAGAAAGCATGGCCTGACAGCTCCCTTTTTCACATCGGATGGTCCATGGAGAGCCACTCTGAGAGCTGGTACCCTGATAGACGATGATGTTTTGGTCACAGGAAACTTTGGTTCCAAGGCTGCAGAAAACTTTGCTATGATGCAAGATTTCTTCGATGAATACGATAAGAAGTGGCCACTCATGTGTATGGAATTTTGGGATGGATGGTTCAATCGCTGGGGAGATGAGATTATTCGCCGGGATCCAGATGAGCTTGCCCAGTCTGTCATGGATTGTATCCAGCTTGGGTCTATCAATCTTTACATGTTCCATGGAGGGACTAACTTCGGCTTTATGAACGGCTGTTCGGCCCGGGGTCAGATTGATTTACCACAGGTAACTTCCTATGACTACGATGCCATCTTGGATGAGGCGGGGAATCCTACTAAGAAATTCTATGCTATTCAATCCTTGATGAAGGAAGCCTATCCAGAATTGAACTATGCTGAACCACTCATTAAAGCAGCCAAAGCCTACCCATCGGTGGAATTAGAGGCAAAAGTTAGTCTCTTTGGGACACTAGAAAATGTAAGCGGTTCCCTATCTAGCTTCTATCCACAAAATATGGAAGAGTTGGGTCAGAATACAGGCTACATTCTCTACCAGACTACCATTGAAAAGGATAAGGATGAGGCGGAACGGTTTAGAGTGATTGATGCGCGTGACAGGATACAGGTCTATGCAGATGGCCATCTGGTCACAACTCAGTATCAGACGGAAATCGGTGAGGATATTGAGCTGGATTTGCAGAATCAGCACACCGACATTTCAATCCTGGTCGAAAATATGGGACGTGTCAATTATGGCCACAAGCTAACCGCACCAACCCAGTCCAAAGGTATTGGTCGGGGCGCGATAGCTGATCTTCACTTTATCGGCAATTGGCAAACCTATCCTCTCCCCCTAGAATCTGTGGAAACGGTAGATTTTACCAAGGAGTGGAAGGAAGGGCAACCAGCCTTTTACCGCTACCGATTTGAAGTGGATGAACTGGCAGACACCTACCTGGACATGACAGGATTTGGTAAGGGTGTAGTATTTGTAAACAATGTTAATATTGGTCGGTTTTGGGAAAAAGGCCCAATCCTCTATCTCTATCTTCCGAAAGGATACTTAAAGAAAGGAGAGAATGAAATAGTCGTCTTCGAGACGGAAGGGATATATAGAGAAAGCATTACCTTTTCACAAGAACCCATCTATAAAGAAATCTAAAAGGAGAACGAGTATGGCAATTATTGCTACACGTATTGATGGTCGTTTGATCCACGGTCAAGTTGCTAACCTTTGGACTACAAAGTTAAATATCGGTCGTATCATGGTTATTGACGATGCTGTTGCTCAAAATGACATTGAAAAACAAGGATTGAAATTAGCTTGCCCACCGGGAGTAAAATTATCTATTTTACCAATCGAAAAAGCAGCTAACAATATCAAAGAAGGTAAGTATGATAGTCAACGTCTTTTGATTGTTGCTCGTCGCCCAGAAAACTTCCTTCGTTTGGTTGAATATGGAGTTGAATTGGCAGAATTGAACGTAGGAAATATGTCTCAATCACCAGAAACTCGCTCTGTAACACGTTCTATCAACGTTGTAGATAAGGACATTGCAGACTTCGATGCCTTGGTTGCAAAAGGTGTGAAATTGATTGCCCAAATGGTGCCAGGTGACACACCAAAAGACTTTATGCCATTGTTGGATAAAGTAAGATAATTTACGGATATTTTTGAAAAATTTTAAAGGAGGATCACTATTATGCAATGGTGGCAAATATTACTTCTAACGCTCTACTCTGCTTATCAGATCTGTGATGAGTTGACAATTGTATCGTCAGCTGGTTCACCTGTATTTGCAGGTTTCATCTCTGGTTTAATCATGGGAGATTTGGCAACTGGTTTGACAATCGGAGCGTCTCTTCAATTGATGGTACTCGGTGTGGGTACTTTCGGTGGTGCATCTCGTATCGACGCAACTTCTGGTGCAGTTCTTGCAACAGCCTTCTCAGTATCACAAGGTATTGATCCAGAGTTGGCAGTAGCAACAATTGCGGTACCAGTAGCTGCACTCCTTGTATATACAGATATCGCTGGTCGTTTCTCAACTACTTACTTTGCACACCGTGTGGATGCAGCGGTTGAAAAATTTGACTACGCAGCAATCGAACGCAACTACCTTCTCGGTGCTATCCCATGGGCACTCTCTCGTGCACTTCCTGTTTGGCTAGCACTTGCATTCGGTGGTGAATTCGTAGATACAATGGTACAAGCTATCAAAGAATATCAATGGATTGCTAACGGTTTGACTCTTGCAGCACGTATGCTTCCAGGTCTTGGTTTCGCTATCCTTCTTCACTACCTTCCACTTAAACGCAACCTTCACTACTTGGCAGTTGGTTTTGCCCTTACAGCTATGTTGACTGTTCTTTACGGTAACGTATCTGCATTGGGTGGTGCTGTAGCTGGCATCGTTGGTACTCTTCCAGAAGATTCTGGTGTAGCATTTGTAAACAACTTCAAAGGTTTGTCAATGATTGGTATCGCAATTATTGGTATCTTCCTTTCAGTTTTACACTATATCAACAGCCAAAAAGTAGCAGTAGTTGCTCCATCAAATTCAGAAAGTGGGGAAATTGACGATGACGAAATCTAATTACAAATTAACAAAAGAAGATTTTAATCAAATCAACAAACGTAGCTTGTTCACTTACCAACTTGGTTGGAACTATGAGCGCATGCAAGGTTCAGGTTACCTTTACATGATCTTGCCTCAATTGCGTAAAATGTATGGAGATGGCACTCCTGAGTTGAAGGAAATGATGAAATTGCATACTCAATTCTTCAATACTTCACCATTCTTCCATACCATTATCACAGGTATTGACTTGGCGCTTGAGGAAAGCGATGGCGTAGCTTCTAAAGATGCGGTAAATGGTATCAAGACTGGTTTGATGGGTCCATTTGCACCAATCGGTGACTCTATCTTTGGTTCATTGGTTCCAGCAATCATGGGTACAATTGCAGCGACCTTGGCTTCTGATGGTAACCCAATTGGTATCTTCCTTTGGGTAGCAGTTGCAGTAGCTTATGACATCTTCCGTTGGAAACAGTTGGAAATTGCTTACAAAGAAGGTACTAAACTCATCACAACTATGCGTGATAAGTTGACTGCTCTTGTTGACGCTGCATCAGTAATGGGTGTCTTCATGATGGGTGCTTTGATCGCTACTATGATTAACTTTGAAGTATCATGGGCTCCAGCAATTGGTGAGAAAACAATCGATATCCAAGACTTGCTTAACTCAATCTTCCCACGTTTGGTACCAGCTATCTTTACAGGTTTTGTATTCTGGCTCCTTGGTCGTAAAGGTATGACTTCTACAAAAGCAATCTTAATCCTTATCTTGATTGCAATTGGTTTGTCAGCTATTGGTCACTTCGTATTTGGTATGGCATAAGATATGGCTAAGAATTTAATTTTAGTAAGTCACGGTCTCTTCTGTGAGGAGTTGAAAAAATCTACTGAGATGATTATGGGTCCTCAGGAAAATATTTTCACAGTTGCTCTCTTACCAGAAGAAGGTCCAGAAGACTTCCAGAGAAAATTTGAAGATACAATTGCAGAATTAGAAGACTTTGTTGTATTCGCTGACTTGTTGGGCGGAACACCTTCAAACGTTGTTTCCCGTAAATTGATTGACGGTGGCCAGTTTGACCTCTATGCAGGTATGAACATGCCAATGGTTATCGGTTTCTTGAACGGTGTCCTACTTGGTGAAGCAGTAGACTATGTTGGATTTGGTACAAGCAACCTCGTCCACGTCAACAGCCTATTAACAAGTGATGAGGATGATGAAGATGAGTGAAACAGTCAGGGAAGTGACTGTTTCAGCCCGAGCCTAGAAACTGAAAAGCGAGGACAGTCTGGGAAGTTGAAACAGTTTGGGGAACTGTTTCAACTGGTCACCTTGAAATGAAAGAGTGACCAAAGACAGCCCTAGCTTAGAAATAAGAGAGCGAGGGTTATTCCAAAGTATTATAGCAAGTTTATACTAGCTTTAAATAGGCTTTAAGTATCCTGAGGGGAAGCAAGTTGATTGCCTCCCCTCATTTGATTTTGTGAGGAAAAGCGATGATTGAAGTAAAAGATTTTGGTGCACAAGCGAAGCTTTATTGCTTGAAAAATAAGAATGGTATGCAGGTCACTCTGACTGATTTTGGTGCCAGAGTGGTGGAAGTACTCTTGCCAGTAGAGGAAAATGGTGGTTTACGCAATGTCAGTTTGGCTGCTGGGTCGGATGATGATTACCGTAAGACAGACTTGTACCCTGGTTCAAGCATTGTCCCAGTAGCGGGGCGTATTTCAGGTGCTCAGGCTGAGATAAAGGGAACCAGTTATCAGTTCACAGAAAATGAGCCAGGTCGCACCTTGCATGGTGGGATTGACACGGCAAATGAACAGTACTGGGATGTTGCTCTTGACCACGAAAAAAATCAAGTTATCTTTGGGATTGTCCTAAAAGATGGTTTCAATGGTTTTCCTGGAGATGTGAGGGTTGAAGCGATTTATGGTCTAACAGACCAGAATGAGTTGACGGTGGATTATCGAGCGGTGTCAAGCAAAGACACGATTTTCAATCCGACCAATCACATCTATTTCAACTTAACGGGGGATTTTCAGCAGTCTGTGGCTGAGCATAAGATTCGGATTGCGGCCAATCGCTATGCTCCGCTCGATGAGGATAACCTACCAACCGGTGTCTTGGAGAATGTGACAGGAACACCGTTTGACTTTAGGGAGGGAGCAAAATTTGCTCAGGGCTTTGACAGCCAGCACCCTCAGAATATCCTTGTGAAAGGTTACGACCATCCATGGCTTTTGGAGGATGTCGAGGTTCCGGTTGAAGTTAGTAGCCCAGATCGGAAAATATGTCTGAGCGTTCGAACCAATCAGCCATCAGTGGTCATCTACACCTACAATTATCCTGTTGAAGCTTTGGCTACATACCATGGTGCCTTTAGCTTAGAATGCCAGGCTCTGCCAAATGCTTGCAACCTAGATGGTTTTGGCTCTATTTTGCTAGAAAAAGATGAGGAATTCTTGTCTGAAACAGTTTATCAATTTACTTGGTAAGAAGGAGAGGCTCTAACTGTGTTGCAGTTAGGGTTTTCTTGTGTTTTCCAGAAAATATGGTATAATAAACCGGTGTGTTTCAAACGAAACAGACGAAAGAGGAAAATAATGACGAAAGAACAAGAATTTTTAAAAGAATTTGAGGCCTGGGTCAATACACAGGTTATGGTAAATGAGATGGCGGTAGAAGAAAGCCGTCGTGTATTGGAAGAGGATAAGGATGAGCGTGCAGCGGATGCCTACATCCGTTACGAAAGTAAGCTAGATGCTTATCGCTTTATCCAAGGAAAATTTGCCAACTATCATGCTGGCAAGAGCTTCCATGATTTACCAGATGGCTTATTTGGCCAAAGACATTATTAAAGAGAGGATAGAAATTTTGGCAAAGAAAAAAATCAATCGTAAAAAATTATTGAAGAAACAATTGGCAGATATGAAACGCGCTGGTCGTGTAGGTCTTGAAAGAGCTGCAGAGGTAGTAGAGACAGTTGCTCATAAGGCTGAGGCTGTAGTAGAGCATGCTGTAGAACAAGTGAAAGAAGTTGTAGCAGAGGTGACTTCTTCAGCGGCTTCATTGGATGACTTTTTGGTACTTCCTGAGTTGGAAGGTATTGCGGCAGCACGTTTGGAAACTTTCTTCCAAGCAGGTATTCGCTCGGTAGCTGATTTTGCAAACCATACAGAAAAGGATCTTTTGGCTCTTAAAGGAATCGGACCAGCGACCATTAAGCAGTTGAAAGAAAAAGGGATTGACTTGAAAGCCTAAATCCCTTGCTTTTCAAGGTACAATTTGTTACAATAAAGCTATTCAGAGGTGTTTTGAGCCCCATTTGTCACAGGAAGCGGTGGTACTGAGAAATCCGCACAAATGTCAAAACTGGTTGCTGATGATGTGAATCGAATAAACAAAGTGCAGATAATTTATCTGAACAAGGGTGGTACCGCGGAATAACTTCGTCCCTGTCTAGCAAGTCTAGGCAGGGATTTTCATTTGGAAAGGAGAAATATGCTACATCATGTTGAAATATATGTTTCAGACTTGGAAACTTCGCGTGCATTTTACGACTTTCTCCTGACCAAGCTAGGCTACTCGCTCTATCAGGAGTGGGAGGAAGGGCTATCTTATAAAAAAGCAGAGCAGTACCTGGTCTTTGTCCAAACGCCACAGGACTTCCTAGAGCCAAGTTATCACCGTTGCCGTACAGGTCTCAATCATCTAGCCTTTCATGCGGGAACACCTGATGATGTTGACCAATGGCGGAAGGAATTTTTGACAAGACGAGTCAAACTTCTCTACGACGACCGCTATCCCCATGCAGGAGGACCAGACCACTACGCCCTCTATTTAGAAGATCCAGATGGGATAAAAATAGAGTTGGTGGGGGAGGCAAGATGAATCTAATTATTATTGGAGCACAAGCTTCTGGCAAGATGACCGTTGGGCAGGAAGTTGCGAAATTGACAGGGATGACCCTCTTTCATAATCACGATTCGATTGATTTTAGCCTACGTTTTATTCCTGAATTTTCTGAGGATATGTTTGACCTCAATACACGTATTACATTTGCTGTTTATGATGTGTTTGCTAGGTCAGGCCGCCCACTAATCGGATCTGCCTTGATTAATTTTAAAAATCTCATAGAGGTTCAATTCCTTACAACTGTTCAGACGATTTTTCATCATCATGGTCAGGAAATTTTATTTGTTGAGTTGGAAACTGCTTTGGAAGAACGTCTGCGGCGTAATCGGACAGAAAATCGACTGACCCATAAACCTTTGAAACGACACATTGAAGTTTCAGAGGCTGAGATTCTCTCTACAGCTGATACATGTCAATATACCTCATTAGGCATTCCAGAGGGCATTCAGCATTATCTCAAAATTAATAATACTCATCTTACTGCTAATGAAGTTGCTCAACTGATTATCCAAAAAATGGAGGAGCTTGAGCAAGAACAAACGAAATAGCCAGCCCAAAGGACTGACTATTTCTAGGAGATTATATGAAAAAGAATTGGGCTATTTCTAGCTTGAGGATAGTATAAACCAATTTTCTTAAAGAATACTAAAGGAGAAAAATTAATGTCAAAAGAATTATCACCAAAATACAATCCAGCCGAGGTTGAGGCTGGTCGTTATCAGACTTGGTTGGACCAAGATGTCTTTAAGCCGTCAGGCGATGCGGAGGCCAAGCCCTATTCTATCGTCATTCCACCGCCAAACGTAACTGGTAAGTTGCACTTGGGACACGCTTGGGATACCACCCTTCAAGATATCATTATCCGCCAGAAGCGGATGCAGGGCTTTGACACCCTCTGGCTGCCAGGTATGGACCATGCGGGGATTGCCACACAGGCTAAGGTTGAGGAACGCTTGCGGGAGCAAGGCGTGACCCGTTATGACTTGGGCCGTGAAAAATTCCTCGACAAAGTTTGGGAATGGAAGGATGAGTACGCAGCGACTATTCGTGAGCAATGGGGCAAGTTGGGTCTGTCTTTGGACTACCAACGTGACCGCTTCACGCTGGATGAAGGCTTGTCGAAAGCTGTTCGTAAGGTCTTTGTAGAACTCTACAAAAAAGGCTGGATCTACCGTGGCGAATTTATCATTAACTGGGATCCAGCGGCTCGCACAGCCCTTTCTGACATCGAGGTTATTCACAAGGATGTTGAAGGTGCCTTCTACCACATGAATTACATGTTGGAAGATGGTTCTCGTGCCCTTCAAGTTGCGACAACCCGTCCTGAAACCATGTTCGGTGACGTTGCGGTGGCCGTTAACCCAGAAGATCCACGTTACAAGGACTTGATTGGCAAAAATGTTATCCTGCCAATCGTCAACAAGCCTATTCCAATCGTTGCGGATGAGCACGCGGATCCTGAATTTGGTACGGGGGTTGTGAAAATCACACCTGCCCACGATCCGAATGACTTCCTTGTCGGTCAACGCCACAATCTGCCACAAGTCAATGTTATGAACGACGACGGTACCATGAACGAGTTGGCAGGTGAATTTGCAGGTATGGACCGCTTTGAAGCTCGTAAGGCAACGGTTGCTAAGTTGCAAGAACTGGGTGCCCTTGTGGAAATCGAAAACCGTGTGCATTCCGTTGGACACTCTGAACGTACAGGTGTGGTAGTCGAGCCACGTTTGTCAACCCAGTGGTTTGTTAAAATGGACCAATTAGCTAAAAACGCCATTGCCAACCAAGACACAGCTGATAAGATAGAATTTTACCCACCACGTTTCAACGATACCTTCCTACAATGGATGGAAAATGTACACGACTGGGTTATCTCGCGTCAGCTTTGGTGGGGACATCAGATTCCAGCATGGTATAACGAATCTGGCGAAATGTACGTCGGAGAAGAGGCTCCAGCAGGTGACGGTTGGGTACAGGATGAGGATGTCCTAGACACCTGGTTCAGCTCTGCCCTTTGGCCATTCTCAACCATGGGCTGGCCTGACGAAAATGCGGCGGACTTTAAGCGCTACTTCCCAACTTCAACCTTGGTAACGGGCTACGACATCATCTTCTTCTGGGTGTCACGGATGATTTTCCAATCGCTTGAGTTCACAGGCCGTCAGCCATTCAAGAACGTGCTGATCCACGGTTTGATCCGTGACGAAGAAGGTCGCAAGATGTCCAAGTCACTCGGAAATGGTATCGACCCGATGGATGTCATCGAGAAATACGGTGCGGACGCTTTGCGTTGGTTCTTGTCAAACGGCTCTGCCCCTGGTCAAGATGTTCGCTTCTCTTATGAGAAGATGGATGCGTCTTGGAACTTCATCAACAAGATTTGGAACATTTCCCGCTACATCCTCATGAACAATGAAGGTTTGACCTTGGATGCGGCGCGTGAGAATGTTGCCAAAGTCGCAGCTGGCGAGGCTGGTAACGTGACGGACCGCTGGATTCTCCACAATCTTAACGAAACCATTGCCAAGGTCACTGAAAACTTCGACAAGTTCGAGTTTGGTGTGGCTGGTCACATCCTTTACAACTTCATCTGGGAAGAGTTCGCCAACTGGTATGTCGAGCTGACCAAGGAAGTACTTTACAGCGACAACGAAGCTGAGAAAGTCATGACTCGCTCTGTTCTTCTCTACACGCTGGACCAAATCCTTCGCCTCCTTCACCCAATCATGCCGTTTGTGACAGAAGAGATCTTCGCTCAGTATGCTGAAGGATCAATCGTAACAGCTGACTACCCTGTGGTCAACCCAGCATTTGAAAATGCGGAAGCCCACAAGGGAGTGGAAAGCCTTAAGGATCTGATTCGTTCGGTGCGAAATAGCAGAGCAGAAGTGAATGTTGCTCCATCTAAGCCGATTACCATTTTGATTAAGACGGCAGATGCTGAGCTTGAAACCTTCTTCAAGGCTAACGAAAACTACATCCGACGCTTTACCAACCCTGAGCATCTGGAAATCAGCTCAAGTATCTCTGCACCAGAACTAGCCATGTCAGCTGTTATCACCGGTGCTGAAATCTTCTTGCCACTCGCCGACCTCCTCAACGTTGAAGAAGAGTTGGCTCGTCTAGACAAAGAACTTGCCAAATGGCAAAAAGAACTAGACATGGTCGGCAAAAAACTCAGCAACGAACGCTTCATCGCCAACGCCAAACCAGAAGTCGTTGAAAAAGAAAAAGAAAAACAAGCCGACTACCAAGCAAAATACGATGCGACAGTTGAGCGCATCAAAGAGATGAAAAAACTGGTTAAGTAGGTAGAATACGATAAAATGCCCAGCCTAAAAAGGCTGGGTTTTGTGGTATAATAAGGCTAGGAATTCAAATAGGAGGAGTCTATGCAACCAACTTACAATATTGATAATCCCCATCTTTCCTACGAAGACAAGCAAGAACTCTGGGAAACAGGTTTTGGTCTTCAAAAAGTGGATGGGTTGACTCCGTCTGTTTACATGGAAGAGTTGGCTGATAGGCAAGCACGTGGAGAGTACACCTATGAGCAGGTGTACCAGGAAATTACGAAATACCACCAGTCAACTGACGCCAGTACGCAAGAGGCAGATATTGTCTCTCTTCGAACTGTTGAAATGCTCTCCCAAAATGGTTTTAGCCTTCGACCAACCACCCTCTTACATATACACAAAGAGCTTTTTCAAGGTGTTTTTGACAGCAATATTCCAGTGGGTGAGTATCGAACGGTTAACGTTACAAAAAATGAACCTGTCTTAAAGGGTGATACTGTAATCTATTCAGATTTTCCATTGATCGCCGCCACTTTGGACTATGATTTCCAGCAAGAAAGGGATTTTTCATATAGTGGATTAGATAAAAAAGCCATTGTAGCCCATATCCAATCCTTTATCTCAGGTATCTGGCAAATCCACCCATTCCGTGAAGGGAACACTCGAACAATCACCGTATTTCTCATCAAATACCTTCGCTCACTTGGTTTTGACATTGACAACGAACCTTTTCAAATACATGCCAAATACTTTCGAGATGCTCTTGTACTTGACAATGCTAAGTTAGTCAATAAACGCTCAGACTTTTTAACTGCCTTCTTCGAAAATATTCTTTTGAATGGTCAGAATGTTTTATCAAGTGAGAGGATGTACGAGGAGTTGGGGGTAAAATGAGGGTGATGTAAGAGTGAAAAGCAGAGCTTGGAATACTTCTAAGCCCTGCTTTTCTAATAATTTTTTAACACTATTCTACTTTGTAATTGACTATTTTGTTAGGTCATCTAATTCATCATCTGACAATTGACGAACCGAGAATTCTACAATTTTATTTACAAAAATTCATGCTCAAAATACCTACTACGAAATACGCCCAAATGAATTTGTAGGTAAGGGGAAATTATCAGATACTGACAAACTACCAGACGGCAGAAGAATAACGAAACACTCATTTTGGATTCCTAAAAAATTTTTGAAAGAGGTACTCCTTGGTGAGTGGGATTAATTATTTAGTGAAAGGCATCTATGAACAAAACTAATTCTTACCAAATTCACCTCCCCTCTCTCATCCCTTTCGGTTTTATCCTCTCTAACAATCGTTACATCTACCGTGAGGTCTTCATGGAGGGGCAGTTTGAGGCGGTGGTGGAGGTTGATGAGGCAGGTCAGCTGTCGTCCTATGTCTGGGATTGTGAGATGGAGGAGGTCTATACCGCCCATCTGGTAACTGCGCCAGCTGGGGCGTTTGTGGGTCAGGTGAGAGAAAGTTATCAGTCCATTTTGGCTCGGGTAGAGGAGGCTTGTTGTATCGCTCTGCCATTTTCCAATGACCAAAGCAACCGCATAGCCCAGCTCATCAAGGAGGAGTGGGGTGACCTACCTGATTATCCCTTTGCCAAGTTGCCGACCTATGGGGCTTTTCGCCATCCCACCAATAATAAGTGGTACGCCCTGGTCAGTCAGATTCCGAGGGACAAGTTGGATGGGAGCGGTTCTCAAGAAGAGGTGGAGATTGTCAATCTCAAGGTTGACGGTCGGGAAATAGCAGAGCTGCTGAGTCAGTCGGGCATCTTCCCTGCCTACCATATGTCGAAGAAGACCTGGGTGTCAGTCTTACTCGATGATACAGTGGAGGACCAGACGGTGTTTGCTCTCCTTGAGAAAAGTCGCCATCTGGTAGGACCAAAATCCTACAAGGCAGTGCAGGGACCTGATTACTGGGTTATTCCTGCCAATCCCAAGGTCTATGATATTGATAGCGAGTTTACGGAAAATAAGGTAGTCTATTGGCCACAAAAATCAACCATTCAAGCCGGGGACATCGTAGCCATCTATGTTACAGCGCCGGTACAGGCCATTCGCTATGTCTGTCGGGTCTTAGGCGCAAACTTGGAAAATCATGGAGAGTCAGATATTCTGACAGAAAAGAAACTCATGCAGGTCGAGTTGATTGCACAGTTGTCGGATGATGTGTTGCCGAGATCGCGCATGATGGACTTGGGAGTCAAGGCGGTGCGTGGTCCTAGACGGTTGACCAAGAAGGCTATTGAGTACTTGAAATGTCAGCTGAAAGAGTGAAGTAGGTTTGATAGCAGTTTTAAAATTAGGAAGTCTCTAAGTCTTTCTACATTGAAAAATCAAGGGGCAGGGTGCTAGGCATCTTGCTCGTTTTCCTTATTATGCTAGCTAAAAATTCTTGAATCTGCTGCAATATCAGGGGGCTCAAGAGCATTTTCTCATCAGCGACCAGCATTTGGTAACCTACTTTGAGCAAGTAAAAAGTAGGTTGACTACCGCTGAGAAACTGGAGCTCTATTTTTCTCTCTTCAAAGGACGGAGGGATGTCTATGCCAGGTCCTATCTTGCTGAAATTGCTATCCAAGCTGGCGCAGCAGGTATTTGGGTCTCCAATCATGGTGGTCGCCAAATAAACGGCGGTCCTGCTTCCTTTGATGTCTTGCGCACCATCGCCGATAGGGTCAATAAACGTGTGCCAATCGTATTTGATAGCGGTGTTCGCCGTGGGTCTCATGTCTTTAAAGCCTTAGCTAACGGTGCCGATATTGTGGCGCTCGGTCGTCCTATTGTCTATGGTATTGCGCTAGGCGGTGCTCAAGGAACACAAAGTGTTGTCGAACATTTGAACAAAGAGCTCAAGATTGTTATGCAACTTGCAGGTACTCAAACCATAGAGGACATCAAGCGTGCGCCTCTCATTCGTCAGAACCCAATCAATGATTCTTTTTTGGTTGAAGAGAATGGAAAATAATTTCTGGAGAGATTTTCTCAAATAGAAGTGCCATAATAGAGCTAGAATACTACTTAGCTAAGCGAAGGAGGAATGTTTATGAAACTGTATTATGCACCGGGTACTTGTGCTCTTGCCTGTTGGATTTCCTTGGAGTGGTCCGGTTTAGATTATGAGGTTGAGCGAGTTAAGCTGGGTTCGGAAGAGTATCTGAAAGTCAATCCTTTGGGAATGGTGCCGGCCTTGGACGTACCAGATTATAAGATTGTGACTCAGGCCAATGCTGTTTTGAATTATATTGCTGCAAGCAGTCCAGAAAGTCAGTTGGGACCAGATGCAGACCTGCAATCTCAGACAGAATTTAATGAAATTATGGCCTTCTTGACAGGAGATTTTCATCCATCCTTCTGGCCGATTTTCAGTCCCAACCGCTACACGGTTTCTAAAAAAGCAGATGAACTTGACGCTGTTGTCCAAGCAGCCTATCAACGGGTTGACCGTGTCATGACCTTCCTTGATGGCTTAATTGGCGATACAGACCATGTGTATCGCAACCAACGTACTGTTGCTGACCCCTATGCCTTTGTTATGGCGACTTGGTCGGTCAAAACACCAAAACCGTGGACAGAATACCCAAATCTGGCTCGTTTCATGAAAGCAATGAAAGAGGATGAAGCAGTAGCCAAGGTTTTACAACTATCAAAATAAGTAGATGTGTAAGGGGATCTC
The DNA here is from genome assembly GCF_043674225.1 of Streptococcus sp. A11. NCBI lineage: Bacteria > Bacillati > Bacillota > Bacilli > Lactobacillales > Streptococcaceae > Streptococcus > Streptococcus sp. A11. The sequence continues at coordinate 42,600 of NZ_JBIMJS010000013.1, read as the reverse complement.
AAATTCCCTTATGAGTTTGTAGACAAAGCCTCTTTTAGGACTTTCCTGAGGTGATGCCGGACGGTAGTAAATTTTCTTGTTTCTGGGTTTACTCCTCAAACAGTCTTCCAGACTGTTTGAGCTACCTACGGAATTCCATACCTAGCCATTGAGCCTAAGGTCTCAATAGCTCCGAATGCTTGAGACGACAACGTCTCAAGCATTTTCATCACAGCGGAAAGTCTCGGTGTAGGCCCGCTTCGCTCGCAAAATGAGACTAATTTTTTAATTTTTCTAGCAGAGCTACTCAGTTTATTTTTCCAAAGTATAGTCTGTCTACATTCTGGTAAGGGAAAATAAAATTATTCCCTTATTTTTATCCCTAAGTTGTTAAAAAAATCAGAACATTCAGAAGTTTTTAGTAATTCTAGCCGATTTTCAGTCATCTTTTTGGTATAATAGGTACTATGGAAAAACTCATTGAATTCAAGGATTTTAGCTTTCAATACAAGGCCCAGCAGGAGCCGACATTGAGGGATATCAACTTAAGCATATATAAAGGTGAGAAAGTCTTGATTGTTGGACCTTCGGGCTCTGGTAAGTCAACACTGGGTCAATGTCTTAACGGCATTATTCCCAATATTTACCAAGGTAGTCATAGTGGCCAGCTCTTGATAGATGGTCAGGAGGCTTTTGACCTGTCTATTTATGAAAAATCCCTGCTAGTATCGACTGTTTTGCAGGATACGGACGGTCAGTTTATCGGTCTGTCTGTGGCAGAGGATTTGGCCTTTGCCTTGGAAAATGACATGGAAATTCAAGAACTGATGCAGCAAAAAGTGGCTGATTGGTCCAATCGTTTGGAATTAAACCAGCTTCTCAACCACCGTCCCCAGGACCTGTCTGGTGGACAGAAGCAACGGGTCAGTCTGGCAGGTGTTCTGATTGATGAAAGTCCGATTTTGCTCTTTGATGAACCTCTGGCTAATCTGGATCCCAAGTCTGGACAGGACACCATTGACTTGATTGATCGCCTGCACCAGCAGGAGGGAGCGACCACCATTATCATCGAGCATCGCTTGGAAGATGTTCTTTATAGACAGGTGGACCGCATCGTTCTCATCAATGAGGGACAAATCCTATTCAACGGTCAGCCGGATCAACTCTTGCAGACCAAGCTCTTGGTGGAAAATGGCATCCGCGAGCCACTCTATTTGGCAACCCTACGGGCTATGGGCTACTCTCTGGAGCAGGCAAATTCTTTATCAAGCCTGTCTGGTCTTGATTTGACAGGACTTCAATCAGTGGATTTGCTCTTAGACCGAGAAGAGGTCCTTGCCAAGCCGAGCTTGCTAGAGGTTAAAAACCTGAACTTCTCCTATCCGCAGAAACAGGCCCTCAAGGACATCCATTTCACCCTTTATAAGGGGGAACGTCTGGCTATTGTCGGGAAAAATGGAGCCGGAAAATCGACCCTAGCCAAGGCTCTCTGTGGTTTTCTGGATGTGGAAGGAGACTTTATCTGGCAGGGGCAATCTATCAAGGACGATTCGGTCAAAGAACGGGCCGAGCGGGTTGGCTATGTCCTGCAAAATCCCAATCAAATGATCAGCCAGAACATGATTTTTGATGAAGTGGCCCTCGGTTTGAGAATGCGTGGAGTGGGTCAAGAAGAACTCGAAAAGCGGGTGCACAAGGCTCTGGAAGTTTGTGGTCTCTATTCATTCCGTAAGTGGCCGATTTCAGCCCTATCCTACGGTCAGAAGAAGCGGGTGACCATTGCCTCCATTTTGGTGCTGGAGCCGGAAATTATTCTGCTGGATGAGCCAACAGCTGGGCAGGATGAGCGTCATTACCGTGAGATGATGGATTTCTTAGACGAGCTCAATCGACAAGGTCATACCATTGTCATGATTACCCACGATATGCAGCTGATGCTGGATTATTCGGACCGGGCCCTGGTTGTGGTGGATGGTCAGATTATTGCGGACCAGTCTCCAGCGGAAATCCTTTCGGATGCCGCTATCATTGACCAGGCTAATTTGAAAGAGACCTCTATTTTCCATTTGGCTCAGAAAATGGGAGTGGACCCTCTGGCCTTGACCAACTACTACATGCAGGAAGAAAGGAGAAAGCTATGAGCCAGCAAGCACTTATCGGCTACCAGCAGGGACGGGGCTTTATTTATGAACTATCTGCTGTCAGCAAGCTCCTCTTTTTCTTGATTGTGTCCATCTTGGCCATGATTACCTACGATACGCGTCTGATTATTTTCATCGCCCTCTTTTCCCTCAGTCTTTTCAAGCTATCGGGCATTGATTACAGGAAGGTGTCTTTCGTTCTGATTTTCACGACCATTTTTGCCCTCCTGAATGCGACCATGGTGTATGTCTTTGCGCCTAAGTATGGGGTAGAACTCTATGGGGCGGAGACTGTCCTTTTCAAAGGTTTGGGGCAATACTCCGTGACTAGCCAGCAATTGTTTTACTTGCTGAATTTGTTGCTCAAGTACTTTTGTACAGTCCCCCTGGCCATTATCTTTTTGATGACAACCCACCCTAGTCAATTTGCCTCCAGCTTGAATATAATCGGGGTGCCCTATAAGGTTGCCTACGCTGTTAGTCTGACCATGCGCTACATACCAGATATTCAGGAAGAATTTTATGTCATTCGCATGTCTCAAGAGGCGCGTGGCCTGGAATTGTCCAAGAAAGCCAAATTGATGGACCGGATCAAGGGCAATCTGGCCTTGGTTATCCCTTTGATTTTCAGCTCACTTGGTCGGATTGATACCATTTCAACTGCCATGGAATTGCGCCGTTTCGGAAAAAATAAAAAGCGGACCTGGTACACCTACCAGCCCCTGAAAAAAATGGACTATCTGGTTCTATTCATCATCGCTCTACTGGTTCTAGTAACGATTAGCCTATTCTTTATCAATGATGGTAGATTTTACAACCCTTGGGCATAAGATAAGAAAAAACGAGTTTCGATTGCGAAACTCGTTTTTGAAATTGTATTCACAAGTAAGGTACATGTAGATAAGTGCTTAGGCACCGAGCTGTGAATACCGGTTCTTATAGTGGTCGTTTATTGGGCATGCCTGCCTTGCGTGGAAACTTGTTCGGGGTTTCCTTTTTCTTTTCGACAATGGTCAGGGTACGCGGGTCGCCATTGGGCAGCTCATAATCATGATTCTCCAAGACCTTTGCGAACAAGAGGTTGAGAGCATTTTTGGCCTGGGCCAATTCGTCCTCGGCACTGGATGCTTTGAGGGCAATCAGCTTGCCATTGAGCTTGAGATAGGGGATGGTCAATTCTGATAGGATTTGCATGCGGGCTACTGCGCGAGCGGTCACAATATCAAATTGGGCCCGGAATTGCTTGTCCTGGGCAAAATCCTCTGCTCGTCCATGGTAGAAATGGACCTTGTCCAAGCCCAGCTCCTCAGCCAGAAGATGCAGGAAATTGATTCGTTTGTTGAGGGAGTCAATGATGGTCACGTCCAGTTCAGGATAGATAATTTTCATGGGCAGGCTAGGAAAACCTGCACCAGCCCCGATGTCCAAGAGTTTGAGTGCTTGATTTTGAATATGACCCTGCAGGATTGGTGCAATAGAATCATAAAAGTGCTTGAGATAAACGTCCTCTTCCTGGGTAATAGCTGTCAGGTTGATTTTTTCGTTCCATTCTACTAGGAGTTCAAAGTAGCGGTGGAATTGGTTTTTCTGCTGGTCTGTTAATTGGATTCCTTGGTCTGCCAAGGTCTTGTAAAATACTTCGGGTTTCATAGTCCTATCTTATCATAATTTTCAACAAAAGAAAAACCTTGGAAGGCGATAGTTGCCTTTCAAGGTTGAGTCTTACTGACCTTGTGAGTCAGCAGATGGAGTGGTTGGTTGTTCAGAAGAATTGCCTGTTTCGGAACCAGTTTCTGTTGATTGAGCATCGCTAGAATTTTCAGTACTCGTATCCTCACTAGTTGTAGGTTCCGTTGAGGACTCTTCGCTCGTCTCACTGGTTGTCCTGCTATAGCTATAGTAGTTATAAACTGGACCAGTATAGCCGTTTATGTAGACGTTGTTTCCATAACGGTAGAGACCGTCAGGTATTTCCCAATCTGCAGTTCCAACAGGATTTAGATAAGTCATCATATTCCGATAGACATCGGTTGCGACACGCATGCCACTATCCAATACTGGAATCTTACGATTGCTGTATCCTGTCCAGACAGCCATAGAGTATTTAGTAGAGAAGCCAACGAAGTTCTCGTCAGGAACAACTATACTACTATAACTTGCTCCAGGAGTAGAGGCAATGATTTCCTTCATCTCATCGTCTGGGTAGTTGGAAGTACCGGTTTTACCAGCTTGAGGAATGCCATAGATGGCAGCATTAGTACCTGGGCCAGATGTCAATACGCTCTTCAACATATCGACCATCATGTAGGCTGTTTCAGGGCTCATTGCACGACTGCCTTCAGGTTCAAACTCAGTAGTTGTTCCGTCGGTGTAGACAATCTTGTTGACATACTGTGGTTTGTAGTAGGTACCACCGTTAGCAAAGGCAGCATAGGCTGCGGCCATTTTTTCACTACTAGCACCGTATTTTTTATCAGGATTGGTTGTGTTGCTGGAAATAGCATTAGAATAGAACATTTCTGGGTAGTCGATACCGAGCTTGTTCAAGAATTTTAATGAATTTTCTAAACCAACAGCCTGTAGTGCCTTGATGGCAGTGGTATTACGAGAAGATTGGATGGCTGTTTTGAGGGTCACATTGCCGAAGTAAGCATTATCCCAGTTATTGACTGGGGTGGTAGTGCCGGGATAATTATAAGGCGCATCCAATATAGTGTCAGCAGTCGATTTATAAATACCCTCTTCAATAGCAGGTGCGTAGTCTGTAATTGGCTTCATGGTAGAACCAAAGTCGCGGTTGGTTTCAACGGCTTGGTTGGTACCTAATGAAGAATTACTGTTTTGATTACGCCCGCCGAGCTGGGCAACGACGTGTCCGTTGGTAACATCGATAACAGTTGAAGCTACCTGGAAGGTTGGATCTGGATAGGCCACGTACATGTCTGTGTTATAGATATTCCAGAGCTGTTGTTGGGCAGCTGAGTCAACGTTGGTGTAGACCTCCATACCTGTGGTTAAGAGATTGTAGCCGGTTTTTTCTTCGACTTCATTGATAACCTCTTTCAGGTAGTTGTCCATGTAGGCTGGATAGGCGGGTGCATTTGACAGGGGCTGGAGACCGTCTGTCACCGGTGATAGGACTGCCTGCTCGTGCTGTTCAGCCGTAATGTATTTTTCTTCTAACATTTCTCCTAGAACCAAGTCCCGCCGTTCTTTAGCAGCCTCTGGATTAGTGTAGGGGTCGTATTGGTTAGGTGCTTGTGGCATACCTGCAAGTAAGGCTAATTGAGGAAGAGTTAAATCTTTCAGTTCCTTACCAAAGAATGCATTAGCAGCTGTCTTCATTCCATAATTCCCATTGGACATATTTACTTTATTGATGTAGTAAGTTAATATTTCCTGTTTGGTATTTCTACGTTCTAGCTGCAAGGCTAACCAAGCTTCTTGAATTTTCCGTTTGATATTTTGGTCCTGAACGGATGTTGAAAAGTAAGTCAACTTTATGAACTGCTGATCCAGTGTCGACCCCCCTTGAAGACGTCCTCCTCGTAGATTATTGAGGAAGGAGCCGGCGATACGAATGACGTCTACACCGCGGTGGTTGAAGTAACGCTGGTCTTCAATGGCTACGATAGCGTTGACCAAGTCGGTCGGAATTTCAGCAGTAGTAGCATTGGAACGTTTTTCTGCCCCCAAGTCTGCAATTAGAGCCCCGTCCTTGTCATAAATCTTACTCGACACGGTCGCAGTAAGAGAGTCTTCTGTCAGTTTAGGAGCTGTAAAGATAAAGAATAGGGTCACAAGACCACCGATAATTACCGTTGTTAAGAATGCGATAATTCCGACGTTTGTGATAAGCAAGAGTGCTTTCTTAAGGGTTGGATTTTTCAACTGAGTCACCACCTAATAGTTTTTCTTCGACAATGGTCAGATAGGGGACGCTGGGATGGGTCCCTAACTGAAAGGCATAGCCATGCTCGCGAACATAGTGCAAGGGCATGGATTTATTGCCCTGAACAGCTTGATAGTAATCTATCAGCTCTTTTGCCGGGAGTAAGTAAGATTCTTTTAATTCTGAAAAGTGTAGAAGGACAAAGCAGATACCGCCTTGCTTGACAACTTCCTGCATATGTTCCAACTGGTGGGCATGAAAGTTTTTCATGGGCATGGAGGTCTTCTGACGGGTTTCCTTGGCTTCAAAGTCAATGTAATGTCCCTTGAAAACGCCGGAATAGTCCGTTGTTGAGGCCTGTCTGAAATAAGCTTCGACAATTTTGGCCCGACTTCGTTTTGGGTAGTCTACCTTGACAATCTGGACAGGTGTTGGTTTCTTATGAATGACCGCAATTCCATGTGAAAGGTAGTAAGCATTGCTCTCATTGATAGCAGCTTCAAAGGACATCCCACGATTGGCAAAATTAACCGTTTCCTTTGCAGAATCTTTTTTTGTTCTAGTGATTTTCCTATTTATCTGATGAGGATAATTGACCATAGAACTCCTTACTGATAAAATAATATCAGCATATTATACCATAATTAGGGAAAAGAGTACAAGAAATGCACATCAAGAGCCTTTTAGTAACAGGCTATCGTCATACTGATTTGGGAATTTTTTCAGATAAGGATACAAAATTAGTCATCATCAAAGAGGCTATTCGCAGAGACCTGATTAAGTTTTTAGAAAACGATGGGGTAGAGTGGTTTATTCTGACTGGAAATCTGGGTTTTGAGTATTGGTGTTTGGAAGTTTTGTTGGATTTGAGGCAGGAAGGCTATGACTTTCAGATGGCTACCATTTTTTCCTTTGAAAGCCATGGAGAGAATTGGAACGAAGCTAACCAAGTCAAGCTAGCCCGATTTAAGCAGGTGGATTTTGTTAAATACCTCTATGTTCGCTATGAAAATCCTGGGCAATTTAAGCTGATTAACCAGTTCTTGTTGGACCATACGGAGGGAGCCTATTTATTCTATGATCCTGAAAATGAAACAAACTTGAAATATCTCTATACTTCAATCGTAAACAAAGAAGATTATACTGTTAAGGTACTGAGTTTTGATGATTTAAATGAAGTAGCGGAAAATTTTTCTAATTCTGAGTGATTTGGCTTGATTTTTCCTTATTTTTTTTAATATAATAGAAGTAGTGATGTTTAAAGAAAAGGATGAGACAGATGGCGAGTATTAAGTTGACGACAAAGGATATCTTTGAGCAGGATTTTAAGATTGGTTTTCGTGGTTATGATCAAGACGAGGTCAATGATTTTCTTGATGAAATCATGAAGGATTACGATGCCTATGAAGCCATTGTAAAGGAATTGAAGGGCGAGATCGCTAGGCTTAAAGCCCAGCTGGCAAATACTTCTCGTCAACCAGCCCCTGTTGCAGAGGAGCCAGAAGCTTTCCGTGCAGAGCGGATGAGTTCAGCCACAAACTTTGATATTCTCCGTCGCATCAATCGTCTGGAGAAAGAAGTCTTTGGTAAACAGATTGCCCAAGAGTAGTAGATAGACATGTGTAATTTTCGGATAATCGCGTGGTAGTAATCTACCATGAGGAAAGTCCATGCTAGCACCAGCTGCAATGCTGGTAGTGTTTGTGCTAGGCGAACCAATAAGCCTAGGGACGTCTTTGACGTTACGGCGGTTAAAATGGCTACGTCCTTGGATATGCCAGAGTAGGCCTGAAAGTGCCACAGTGACGAAGTTTTTATGGAAACGTAAAAAATGGAACGCGGTAAACCCCTCAAGCTAGCAACCCAAACTTTGGTCGGGGCATGGGATGGATGGAACGGTACTCCCAGAGTAGAACAGAAATCCTGACTGCGTAAGCGGTAGACAGATGATTATCGAAGGTGGTAGGACCTAGTACCACTGGAACAAAACATGGCTTATAGAAAATTGCATAATAGGTGGCTAGCTTTGCTAGCTTTTATTATAGAGGAAAAAGATGAAAAAACAATTTGAATTGATTGCGACAGCGGCGGCTGGTTTAGAGGCGGTCGTTGGTCGTGAAATTCGAGAACTGGGCTACGACTGTCAGGTTGAAAATGGGCGCGTCCGTTTCCAAGGTGATGTCAAATCTATCATTGAAACCAACCTTTGGTTGCGTTCGGCAGACCGGATTAAAATTATCGTAGGGAGTTTTCCAGCACGCACCTTTGAGGAACTCTTCCAGGGGGTCTTTGCCTTGGACTGGGAAAACTATCTACCCTTGGGCAGTAAATTTCCGATTTCAAAAGCCAAATGTGTCAAATCCAAGCTCCACAATGAGCCGAGTGTACAGGCCATTTCTAAAAAGGCTGTCGTGAAAAAGTTGCAAAAGCATTTTTCGCGTCCAGAAGGCGTTCCCTTGCAGGAAGTTGGGGCAGAGTTTAAGATTGAAGTCTCCATCCTGAAAGATGTGGCCACGGTATTGATTGACACGACGGGTTCCAGCCTCTTCAAACGTGGCTACCGCGTTGAAAAAGGTGGCGCGCCCATTAAGGAAAATATGGCGGCAGCCATTTTACAGCTGTCTAACTGGTACCCAGACAAGCCTTTGATTGATCCGACTTGTGGTTCGGGCACTTTCTGTATTGAGGCGGCCATGTTGGCTAAGAATATGGCTCCGGGGCTCAAACGCAGTTTTGCCTTTGAAGAATGGCCTTGGGTTGATGAGGAGCTGGTTGCACAAGCTCGCAAAAATGCGCAGGCAGCGGTCAAATCTGACCTAGTCTTGGACATTGCCGGTTCAGACATCGATGCCCGTATGGTCGAAATGGCCAAGAAAAATGCCTTTGCGGCCGAAGTAGACCAAGATATTGTCTTTAAACAAATGCGCCTGCAGGACTTGCATACAGACAAGATAAATGGTGTTATTATTTCAAACCCACCTTACGGTGAGCGTTTGTTGGATGATGAGGCCATTATCAAGCTCTACCAAGAAATGGGGCAGACCTTTGAGCCTTTGAAAACATGGTCTAAATTTATCTTGACCAGCGACGAGCAATTTGAGCAGCGGTTTGGAAAACAAGCAGATAAAAAACGGAAATTATACAATGGTACGCTGAAGGTTGACTTGTATCAATTCTTTGGTCAACGAGTAAAACGTTCATAAAATAAAGTGAGGTAGATATGTCAAAGAAACATGAGAAGGCACAAGCAGAGCCAGTTAAGGACGAGCAGATTCTGGACTTTGAAGCAGCAAAAGATATGACCATCGGTCAGGCAGCACAAAAACAGCAGGAAATTGAGGCTGGCATTACCGATACGGATGGCCTTTTAGACCGCTACATCAAGCAACACCGAGATGAGATTGAATCTCAAAAATTTGAGACAAGAACAATCCCTGTCATCAAGGATTCGACTGTTATTCCGGTGGTTGAATCAGCTAGCTTGACTTCGGATGAGTTGGAAACGGCAGCTACAGCTGTGGCAGCACATTCACAAGAAGAACCGAAGCCAGTTGAGTCAAGCCCTGTTGTTGAGCCTCTAAAAACTCCTGCAGAAGAAGTCGCTTATTTTGATTTGACAGATGGATCCGAAGAAAAGCCCAAGAAAAAAGGATTCTGGATTTTTGGAACCCTCTTGGCGGCATTGATTGCTATTTTGGCTTCCCTCTTTTTCTGGATGAACCAAAATAATGCAGGTCAGACAGCTTCTAGCACTTCGTCATCAAGTTCGACCAAACAGTCTTCTAGTACAACCTCATCAAGCTCAACTCCATCCGAGTTTACAGACTTTACCAAGCTGTACGAGAGCTTCTTTACGGATTCGAGCTTGTCTAAATTGAAGAATTCAGAATTTGGTAAATTAGAGGAATTAAAGGCACTCTTGGACAAGATTGATCCAGACAGTGATGCTTATAAGGAAGCCAAGGCCAACTATGATAAATTAGAAAAAGCTATCGCAGCTGTCAACGGCATCAATGAACAATTTGATAAGCCGATTCTTGTTGATGGCGAATTGGATACCACGGCGACTGTTAAGGCTGGAGCAACTCTAGAAGCGGTTGCGACTGGAATCAGCGGTGTTGATGCGACGATCACTTCAGCTGTTAACTTTGCTCGATCACAAGAGGAAAACCAACAGGCTGTTGCTGGAGCGGTCGCACCGGCTGAACAAGCAGCGCCAGCTGCCCAGGCTGGAACCCAAGCACCAGCTCCCGCAGAATCAAATGCAGCATCAGCGCTTGCCAGCGCGTCAACAAGTCCTGCCGAAGTGCAAAATGCAGCATCCCAATTCGGGATTCCAGTTCCTCCTGGTGTGACCTTGCAACGTCACTTGAGCCGCGTGCCTTATAACCAAGCCATGATTGATGACGTTAACAATCCTGCTTGGACCTTTAACCCAGGTATTTTGGAAAAAATTGTCGAAACATCTCAAAAACGTGGCTATATCACAGGTAATCAGTATATCTTGGAGAAGGTCAATATCATCAATGGTAATGGCTACTACAATATGTTTAAACCAGATGGCACCTATCTCTTTTCTATCAATGCTAAGACCGGTTACTTTGTCGGAAATGCGCGTGGAAATGCGGATGCCTTAGATTATTAGGAACATAATAAAAAAGCGGGAGACCGCTTTTTTTGATGTTATGGTGTGGTTTCAATTTCATCTACAGACAAAACTGCCTGGCTGGAATGGACGAGATAGGTCGTTCCGTCTTCAAAGCGAATTTGCAATTGGTCGCCATCGCTGTAATCAGTCCACTCTTTGACCTTACCAGTCTTGACGCTTCCATCGGGAAGTTTGACCTGGGCGTAATTGAAGGTGTAGTTGGTGTCAAAAACTGTCTTGTTACCGCAAGCTGACAGCATCATCAGGCTAGCCAGTGCCAGAGCAACAAGAAGGATTTTCTTCATACCAAGCTCCTTAAATGGGTTTTCGTTCAAAGGCATCTATCGAAATGCCCTGAGAAAGGATTAGTTTGGCCCATTCTTTGGCAGAATGGAGGCTGTGGTCCTTGTAGTTACCACAAGACTCAATGGTTGTCCCAGGAACATCTTCCCAGCTAATGCCGTCTGCGATTTCTTCCAAACTAGATTTAATGACTTCAGCGATTTGGACAGAATCTTGCTTGCCCCACATAATCATGTGAAAACCGGTTCGGCAACCGAAAGGTGAGCAGTCGATGAGTCCGTCAATCCGTTGGCGAATCAGCTTAGCCAGCAGGTGTTCAATGGTGTGCAACCCCGCTGTATCCATGGCATTTTCATTGGGTTGGATGAGGCGAATATCAAAGTTGGTGATGACATCTCCCTTTGGTCCAATCTCCTCAGAAATCAAGCGGATATACGGGGCTTTGACGATAGTGTGGTCCAGTTCAAAACTTTCTACAATAACTTCTTTGGTCATAATTTCCTCCATTTGGGTTGATGAAAACATTATACCATATTTGTCAATTTGCAATTGTGAAATCGTTTAAATTATGGTAAAATAGATTCAGATTTTGTGTAATGCAAAATAAAATTGAAAGAGGTAGGAAGATGGATATCATTACACTTGTAGTGACCTTGATTTCTGCTCTCATTGGTTTAGTAATTGGTTACTTTGCCATTTCTTTGAAGATGAAAGCTGCAAAAGAAACTGCAGAATTGACACTTTTGAATGCTGAACAAGAAGCAAGTAATGTTCGTGGTCGTGCGGAAGATCAAGCTGAAGCTATTTTAAAAACAGCTGAGCGTGATCGCCAAACCTTGAAAAAAGAATTACTCTTGGAGGCCAAGGAAGAGGCTCGTAAATATCGAGAAGAAGTAGCAAATGAATTTAAATCAGAACGACAAGAATTAAAGCAAATTGAGTCACGATTGACTGAACGTGCGAGTAGCTTAGATCGTAAAGATGATAATTTAACAAACAAAGAGAAGGTTTTGGAACAAAAAGAACAAAGCCTGACGGATAAAACTAAACATATTGATGAGCGTGAGCAAGAAGTCGCGAAATTAGAAGAGCAGAAAGCTCTTGAGTTGGAACGTGTTGCTTCGCTGAGCCAGGAAGAAGCCAAAGAGCAGATTCTTGCAGCGACTCGTGATAAATTGACCCACGAGATTGCAACCCGTATCAAGGAGGCTGAGCGAGAGGTCAAAGAGCGGTCTGATAAGATGGCCAAAGACCTTCTAGCGCAGGCCATGCAGCGAATTTCGGGTGAATATGTTGCGGAACAAACTATTACCTCGGTTCATCTGCCGGATGATGCCATGAAGGGCCGAATTATCGGTCGCGAAGGTCGCAACATCCGCACCTTTGAAAGCTTGACAGGGATTGACGTTATCATTGATGATACGCCTGAGGTAGTTGTCCTTTCCGGTTTTGACCCGATTCGCCGGGAGATCGCGCGGATGACCATGGAGACCCTGCTTCAGGACGGTCGTATCCACCCGGCTCGTATCGAGGAGTTGGTGGAGAAATACCGTGTTGAGATGGATAACCGCATCCGTGAATATGGTGAAGCGGCTGCCTATGAAGTAGGCGCTCCTAACCTGCATCCTGACTTGATTAAGATTATGGGACGTCTGCATTTCCGTACCTCCTACGGTCAGAATGTGCTCCGTCACTCGATTGAGGTGGCCAAGTTGTCAGGTATTTTGGCTGCAGAGTTGGGTGAGAATGTTAATTTGGCCCGCCGTGCTGGATTCTTGCATGACGTCGGTAAGGCGATTGACCGCGAGGTGGACGGTAGCCACGTTGAGATTGGTACAGAATTGACCAAGAAATACAAGGAAAATCCAGTGGTTGTCAATACGGTTGCCAGCCACCACGGTGATGTGGAAGCAACTAGCACTATTGCTGTGATTGTTGCAGCAGCGGATGCCTTGAGTGCAGCTCGTCCAGGTTCACGTCGTGAATCGATGGAGGCCTATATCAAGCGTCTCCAAGACCTGGAAGAAATTGCTAATAGCTTTGACGGCATCAAGCAGGCTTATGCTATCCAGGCAGGTCGTGAGATTCGGATTATCGTTCATCCAAATAGAATCAGTGATGATAAGATTACGATTCTGGCTCATGATGTCCGTGAGAAAATTGAAAATAATCTGGATTATCCAGGAAATATCAAGATTACGGTCATCCGTGAAACACGAGCAACTGACATTGCAAAATAAGACAGAAGGAGCTTCGGCTCTTTTTGTTGTTCTTCAAGAGCCGGAAAAATCTGGTTTCCAGATTTAAAATCAGTTGATATTTGCTGAGAATTTTGCTACACTAGAATGAAAGATTTAAAGGAGATAACATGCAGGAAAGAGGCTTACTCATCGTATTTTCCGGTCCTTCTGGTGTAGGGAAAGGAACAGTTCGGCAGGAAATTTTTAGCCATCCAGGTAATAAATTTGAGTATTCGGTGTCTATGACGACCCGGGCTCAGCGTCCAGGTGAGGTGGACGGGGTTGATTATCATTTCCGGAGCCGAGAGGAGTTTGAGGAGTTGATTCGTCAGGGACAAATGCTGGAATACGCTGAGTATGTTGGCAACTACTACGGTACACCCTTGACCTATGTCAATGAAACCCTGGACAAGGGAATCGATGTCTTTCTTGAGATTGAGGTCCAGGGTGCCCTCCAGGTCAAGAAAAAAGTGCCAGATGCAGTTTTTATTTTCCTAACTCCGCCAGATTTGGAAGAGCTCAAAGACCGTTTGGTCGGTCGTGGGACAGACTCGGAAGAGGTTATTGCCAAGCGGATTGAGCGTGCCAAGGAAGAGATTGCTCTCATGCGTGAGTATGACTATGCCATTGTCAATGATGAGGTACCAAAGGCAGCGGAATTGGTCAAGCGCGTGATTGAGGCGGAACATTTCCGTGTGGACCGTGTGATTGGCAAGTACAACGACATGATTAAAAATATTTAAGTTAGAAAAGAGAATAAGTCCTATGATGTTAAAACCGTCTATTGATACCTTGTTGGACAAGGTACCATCTAAGTATTCATTGGTTATTTTGGAGGCTAAGCGTGCTCACGAATTGGAGGCAGGCGCTAAGCCAACGCAAGAATTTACTTCTGTAAAATCAACCCTCCGTGCCTTGGAAGAAATCGAGGCAGGCAATGTGGTCATCCATCCAGACCCAGAAGCGAAACGTGAGGCTGTTCGTCGCAAGGCTGAAGAAGCAAAACGCTTGGCTGAAGAAGAAGAGCGCAAAATCAAAGAACAAATCGCCAAAGAAAAAGAAGACGGCGAGAAAATCTAAATTCAAAACTCGGCTGGGGGACCATCCGGGTTTCTTTTCCATTTGACAGTCTTTTGAAGTATTTATTGAACCATTGATAAAAGAGTGAAACCTATCCAAACCATCACGAAAGGAGGATCTATGTACGCACAGATTATCGTAGACGTGCCGCTCATGCAGACGGACCAAGCCTATACCTATCTAGTGTCTGAAGAATTTGAGGCGGGAATTGTACCTGGTATCCGAGTCCATGTGCCCTTTGGAAAGGGTAATCGGCTGATTCAGGGCATCGTGGTCGGCTTGACTGAGGAATTGCCAGAGGGGACCCAGGACATCAAGCCCATTGTGGAAGTGCTGGACTATTCGCCAGTCCTCAACAAGGAGCAATTTTGGCTGGCAGACCAGATGCGCAAGACGGTATTCGCCTACAAAATCACCCTGCTCAAGGCCATGCTACCCAGCCTCCTCAACTCGACCTATGACAAAATTCTCCGTCCTGGGCTTGGTTTGGAAATAGCAGAGCAGGAAAGCCTGTTTGGCGGTAGGGACCAGGTCCGTTTTTCAGACCTGGATGTGTCTGAGCAGGCCCGCATCATGCGGCTTGCCCAGGCAGGCAAAATCTTGGTCGACTATGTGGCCAAGGACAAAAAGCAAATCAAGACTGAAAAATGGTACCGGGTAAATCGGGACCAGCTCATGCAAGCAGAGATACCCGCCCGTGCCAAGAAACGGCTGGCTTTGAAGGCCTACTTACTGGAACATTCTGATGAACAGCCTCTAGCCAGCTTGAAAAAGGACTTTTCAGCTGATACGCTCCGCTATTTCCAAGAAAATGCCTATATAGAAGTCTGGGAGGAGGAGGTCTCGCGGACCCAAGCTCTCTTTGATAAGGTAGGGGTCAGCCAGGCACTTTCCCTCAATCCAGAGCAGGCCATAGCGGTCAAGGAAATCCTGTCCAAGGTCGGCCAGGAGAGCCAGACCTATCTGCTGCAGGGGGTGACAGGCTCTGGCAAGACAGAGGTCTATCTGCAGGTCATTGACCAGGTCCTCAAGATGGGTAAGACGGCTATCATGCTGGTGCCGGAGATTTCGCTGACGCCCCAGATGACCAATCGTTTTATCGCGCGTTTCGGCCAGCAGGTGGCCATCCTGCACTCAGGCCTGTCAGACGGGGAGAAGTACGACGAGTGGCGTAAGATTGAGCGGGGGGAGGCCCAGGTGGTGGTCGGTGCCAGGTCGGCGATTTTTGCTCCCTTAAAAAATCTAGGAGCCATTATCATCGATGAGGAGCATGAGGCGACCTATAAGCAGGACTCCAATCCTCGCTACCATGCCAGAGACGTGGCAAAGCTGCGGGCGGACTACAACCAGGCTGTCCTGGTTTTGGGGTCGGCTACGCCAAGCCTAGAAACTCGTGCCCGTGCCAGTCGCGGTCTTTACGGTAGGCTGGTCCTCAATCAGCGAGCCAATCCGCAGGCCAGGATACCAGAGGTCCAGGTCATTGATTTCAGAGATTATATCGGCCAGCATGAGGCTAGTAATTTTACGCCGGTTTTGATAGAAAAAATCCAGGAAAAGCTGGCTCGTAAGGAGCAGGTGGTCCTCATGCTCAATCGCCGTGGCTATTCTTCCTTTGTCATGTGTCGGGATTGTGGGACGGTGGACCAGTGTCCAAACTGTGATATTTCTTTGACCCTGCACATGGACAGCCGGTCTATGAATTGCCACTATTGCAATTTTCAAAAGCCCATTCCCCAGGTCTGTCCTAACTGTCAGAGTCGGGCCATTCGCTACTACGGTACGGGGACCCAGAAGGCCTATGATGAGTTGCAGGAATTGCTGCCGAATGCTCGTATCCTTCGGATGGATGTGGACACGACCAAGAAAAAAGGTGCCCATGAGGCCCTTTTGGAGAAATTTGGTCGACAGGAGGCAGATATCTTGCTGGGTACCCAGATGATTGCCAAGGGACTGGACTTTCCAAATGTGACCTTGGTAGGGGTGCTCAATGCGGATACGGCGCTGAATTTGCCAGACTTCAGGTCATCCGAGCGGACCTTCCAATTATTGACCCAGGTGGCTGGTCGAGCAGGTCGGGCAGACAAGGAGGGGGAGGTCATTATCCAGACCTATAATCCCAATCATTATGCCATTGCCTTTGCCAAGAACCAGGACTACGAGGGCTTCTATCAGTATGAGATGGGCATTCGGAAAAGTCTGGGCTATCCGCCTTACTATTTCACGGTGGGCTTGACCTTTTCTCATAAGTCGGAGGATCTTGTCATCAAAAAGGCCTATGAGACGGTGCAGCTCTTGCGGGAGAACTTGACGGAGCAGATTCAGATTTTGGGGCCGACGCCCAAGCCTATCGCCCGTACCCATAATCTTTACCATTATCAAATCATTCTCAAGTACCGGCGGGAGGAGCAGCTGGAGCAGGTCCTCAATCGGATTTTGGACTGGACCCAGGAGCGGGACAACCAGGACTTGCGCTTGGTGATTGATAATGAACCGCAAAATATGATGTGATACTCTTTGAACATCGACAGTATCCGTTCTTGAGTTACAATATATGAGGTTGGACAGGTGTGTCCAGCCTTTTTGCTATCTAGATTTCAAGTCCCAGTTAAGGCAATTATCCATAAAAATGGTATAATTAAGGGATACTAAATAGAGGATGAAGGAGCAGAGATGACAAAATTGATTTTTATGGGAACGCCTGAGTTTTCAGCGACTGTTTTGAAAGGCATTTTGGCAGAGGGCTCCTATGAGGTTTTGGCGGTGGTGACCCAGCCTGACCGAGCGGTTGGGCGCAAGAAAACCATCCAAATGACACCGGTCAAGCAGGTGGCCTTGGAGTACGACTTGCCTGTTTACCAGCCGGAAAAATTATCAGGCAGCCAGGAAATGGCGGACATTATGGAATTGGGAGCGGACGGAATTGTGACAGCGGCCTTTGGTCAATTTTTACCGACCAAGCTGCTGGACTCTGTTGACTTTGCGGTCAATGTCCACGCCTCGCTCTTGCCTAAGTACCGCGGTGGCGCGCCCATTCATTATGCCCTTATCAATGGAGATGAGCGTGTCGGAGTGACTATTATGGAAATGGTCAAGGAAATGGATGCGGGCGACATGATTTCAAGCGACAGCATTGCCATTGAAGAGACAGATAATGTAGGCACCCTTTTTGAAAAACTAGCGGTGGTCGGTCGTGACCTGCTATTGAAAACCTTGCCAGGTTATATGGTTGGCGACATCAAGCCGGTGGCACAAGACCTTGCACATGTGACCTTCTCGCCCAATATTCAGCCTGAGGAGGAAGTTTTGGACTGGGGCAAGTCTGCCCGCCAGATTTTTAATCAGATTCGTGGTATGTATCCTTGGCCGGTTGCCCATACCTATTGGCAGGGAGGGCGCTTTAAAATTCAGGAGGCTTTGGAAGTGGAAGGGTCTGGCAGACCAGGTCAGGTCATTGAAAAGACTAAGAAAACACTGGTCATCGCCTGTGGCAGCTCTGCTATTTCCCTAAAAACCGTTCAGCCAGCGGGCAAGCCCAAGATGACGATTGCGGACTTTTTGAATGGGGCTGGCCGTGAGATTGAGGTAGGAGATGTCTTTGGTGAACAGTAAGCAAACAGCGCGTGGACTGGCTCTGGCGGTCTTGACAGAGGTCTTTGAACAGAGAGCCTACTCCAATATCGCCCTCAACAAGGCCTTGGAAGGAACCAACCTGTCAGCCCAGGACAAGGGGCTGGCTACGGAATTGGTCTATGGTACGGTGTCACGAAAAATTACGCTGGAATGGTATCTGGCCCACTTTATCGATGACCGGGACAAGCTGGACAACTGGGTTTATTACTTGCTCATGCTGAGCTTGTACCAGCTGCTTTACTTGGACAAATTGCCTGTCCATGCCGTGGTCAATGAGGCGGTGGAGTTAGCCAAGCGTAGCAAGGGAACGGACAAATTTGTCAATGCCATCTTGCGGAAAATCAGCCAGGCGGACCTGCCTGACCCAGCTAGTATTAAGCGGAAGAACAAGCGTTTGTCAGTTCAATATTCTGTCCCAGTCTGGCTGGTTCAGACCTTGGTTGCGGAATATGGTGATGAGAGGGCGGAGAAGATTTTTGCCAGCCTGCACCAGCGTAATAAGGCTAGTGTCCGTGTAACAGATACTAGCTGTCTGGATGATTTGCAGGCAGCATTGGGAGCGGAGCGGTCGCACTTGTCTCCTGTTGGCCTAGTCAAGTCCCATGGACATTTTGCTGGGACGGAGGCTTTCAAGTCCGGTCTTTTGACCATTCAGGACGAGACCAGCCAGCTGGTGGCTCCGACCTTGCAACTTGAGGGCCATGAAGTCGTACTGGATGCTTGTGCGGCACCTGGTGGTAAGACCTGCCACATGGCGACTTACCTGGATAGTGGGAAAGTGGTGGCCTTGGATTTATATGACCACAAGCTGGCTCTTATCCAGGAAAATGCGGACCGCCTGGGCCTTTCCGATAAGATTGAAACTCAAAAATTGGATGCCAGTCGGGTGCATGAAGTCTTTGGTCCAGATAGTTTTGACAAGATTTTGGTGGATGCTCCCTGCTCCGGCATCGGGCTTATCCGTCGTAAGCCAGATATTCGTTATAATAAGGCTGGTCAGGATTTTGAAGCATTGAAAAAAATCCAGCTGCAGATACTGGACAGCGTTTGCCAAACCATTAAAAAAGGTGGTATAATAACCTATAGCACATGTACCATTATTGCAAAAGAAAATCAGGAAGTTCTTCGAGAATTTTTAGACAGTCATCCTGATTTTGAACAAGTTGCATTAACACATCCAGAATCATCAATTGTGACAGATGGAATGATACTGATTACCCCTGAACTTTTTCAGACAGATGGCTTTTTCATTGGTCAGCTGAGAAGACGATTCTAGAAAAGGAGGCTGTTGCTTAGCAACAAGAAACTTATGGAAATTGCATTACTTACAGATGTTGGACAAAAACGATCAAATAACCAGGATTATGTCAATCGTTATGTCAACCGAGCAGGAATTGACTTGATTATTCTAGCGGATGGACTAGGAGGTCATCGCGCAGGCCATATTGCTAGTGAAATGACAGCCACAGACCTTGGTGCTGCCTGGGTAGATACTCAAATTATGACCCTCAACGAAGTCCGTGAATGGATGGTTGACATCATTGAGCAGGAAAATCAAAAGATTTATCAATTGGGTCAGACCGAAGAATACAAGGGCATGGGAACAACTTTGGAAGCGGTTGTGGTTATTGACAATCAGATGATTTATGCCCATATCGGGGACTCTAGAATCGGTATCGTTCATAATGAAGAATATGAACGCTTGACCAGTGACCATTCCTTGGTTGGAGCTCTTATGCGAGCGGGTCAATTGACAGAAGAAGAGGCGCAGAACCATCCTCAGAAGAATATTGTGACCCAGTCCATTGGTCAGGCGGACCCGGTTGAACCAGATATTGCCTTGAAGACCTTGGAAGTTGGGGATTACGTGTTAATCAACAGTGATGGCTTGACCAATATGGTCTCGACAGAGGATATTCGCGATATCCTCTTGAGTGATGTTTCGTTGGAAAGCAAGGCAGAGACCCTGGTTCGTTTCGCTAATAATGCTGGCGGTTTGGACAATATCACGGTTGCCATCCTTCATATCACGGAGGAGGCTAACTAATGATCCAAATCGGTAAGATTTTTGCCGGTCGGTATCGGGTCATTCGGCAGATAGGCCGAGGAGGAATGGCTGATGTCTACCTGGCAAAGGATCTGATTTTGGATGGTGAGGAGGTTGCTGTAAAAGTTCTCCGGACCAATTACCAGACAGATCAAATTGCTGTTCAACGTTTTCAGCGTGAAGCCAGAGCCATGGCTGATCTCAATCACCCAAATATCGTACGGATTACGGATATTGGTGAGGAAGATGGTCAGCAATACCTGGCCATGGAATATGTCAATGGCCTGGACTTGAAGCGCTATATCCAGGAAAATTCACCCTTGGATAATGATGATGCGGTCCGTATCATGGGGCAAATCTTGCTGGCTATCCGTATGGCCCACACCCGCGGTATTATCCATAGGGATTTGAAACCTCAGAACGTCCTTCTAACGCAAGATGGCGTGGCCAAGGTAACGGATTTCGGGATTGCGGTTGCCTTTGCAGAGACCAGTTTGACCCAGACAAATTCGATGTTGGGCTCGGTTCACTATCTCTCGCCAGAACAGGCGCGGGGGTCCAAGGCTACAGTGCAAAGTGATATTTATGCCATGGGGGTCATTCTCTTTGAGATGCTGACAGGACGAATTCCTTTTGATGGCGATAGCGCTGTAACCATTGCTCTCCAGCATTTCCAAAAGCCCATGCCATCTGTCCGCGAGGCCAATCCAAACGTACCGCAGGCTCTGGAAAATGTTGTCTTAAAAGCAACAGCCAAGAAATTGACAGACCGCTACAAGTCCATTGCGGAAATGTACACGGATATGGCTTCAGCCTTGTCCTACAATCGCCGCAATGAGCCGCGGGTCGTGTTGGATGAAAACAAGGTGGATTCAAAAACCCTGCCTAAATTATCCCAGGTTGCTTCAGAGAAAAAAGTAGATACACCAGTGGAGTCTTCACCAGCTCCAGCAGCAGTTGCTCCAAAAACTAAGCCGACGTCATCAGCCAAGAAGCCCAAGGCAAAAAAGAGGATTCGTACCCGCTATAAGGTGTTGATGATTGCTATTGGCCTTCTCTTGGCGGCCTTCTTCGCCATTCTTTTTAACACTCCAGCCACAGTGACAGTGCCGAATGTTGTGGGGCAAACCTTGGAAGTTGCGACGGAGGAGATTGAGACAGCCGGATTGCGCGTGGGTACGGTGACCAATGAAGCTTCGACGGAAGTCGCAGAAGGTCAAGTTATTCGGACAACACCTGCTGCTAATTCCAAGCGCAAAGAAGGTTCCCGTGTCAATATTGTCATTGCCATGGAAGAAGGTGTCAACATTCCTGATTTGTCTGGTGATGAATTGGCAAAAGCCCAGGAAAAACTAGAGGCTATTGGCTTCAAAGTGGAAGTGGAAGAAGAGTATAGCGAGAAGGTTAAACAGGGCCGGGTGATTCGGACTAAGCCAGAATGGGAGACCAGTCAGCCAAAAGGTTCAACCGTTGTCTTGGTTGTTTCCAGAGGGGCTGAGCCAGTTGATGTACCGGATGTATCTGGACGTAGTGTGAATGATGCTACCCATGCCCTAGAAGCTGTCGGTTTGAAGGTTTCTTCGACCAAGGAAGAATACAGCGACTACTTAGAAGCTGGTCAGGTAATCGGAACAGACCCTCCAGCCAATACCAGTGTTTCTAAGGGTTCTAGCCTGGTTCTCATTGTTTCAAAAGGTCAACGACCACTCATGCCAGATTTTGGTATCTTGACGACTTCCTACTCAGATGCTAGAAAACAGCTGGAAGCTTTGGGAATTAAAAGTATTGAGCGCGTGGAAGATTCGAGTTATTCGACTAGTGAGCGAAATCTGGTCGTAGGACAAAGTCCTCTGCCAGGTCAACCTATTACTGACTCTGTCACAATTTATGTATCCATTCCTACGGTGACACCAGAGTCCAGCAGTAGTAGCACTAGCTCGACAGAAGAATCAACGACGACTAGTACGTCTTCATCAAATAATTCAGACTAAGAGGGGCTTTGTCCTCTCTTTTTTCTTAAAATTCCTACCCGGGTAGGAGACAAATCCTGCTAAAATCTGTTAGAATATTGGGAGAGGATCCTTACATGAAAAAAATCCAATTTTTTATACTGATAGAGAGTATTTTGTTTACGCTGGCCTTTTTTGATACCCTAGCCAGTGAGACGGCACGGACTCTTCTCCTAATCGCAGTGATACTAATTCTATTCTGGTATATCACAGGTAGAAAGGGGCTTAATGCCCTACTAACAACGGCCCTTTCTCTCATATTTTTAGTCTTTTTCCTCAATATTTATTTCATTATCGGTGTTTTGCTGATGGTGGTCTATATTTTGGTTAATTTCTTTTCACGCTATGAGAAGCAGTACCAGTATTCCCAGATAGTTCTGGGGGACCAGCATATTCAATCCCAGCATCAAAAGTCCCAGTGGTTTGGTCATAAAGATCATTCCCAGGACCAGTATGGTTTTGAGGATATCAATATTATCCGCCTGTTTGGCAATGACGTTGTTGACCTGGATCAGACGGTTCTAATTGGTCGGGATAATGTGGTTGTTATCCGTAAGACTTTTGGTAAGACTAAAATTATCATTCCTATTGATGTCGAGCTATCCCTTTCTGCCTCTAGTCTGTATGGACGTGTCTATTTTTTAGGCGATTCACATTGGGATTTGCGAAATGAGAGTTTTTCGATTGCGACCCCTGACTATTCTTCTGCCAATAAGCGGGTCAAGGTTGTCATCAATAGCCTCTATGGCGATGTGGAGGTCGTGCGGGTATGATGAAGAAAGGAACGCTATTTTTTCTCATTTGGTATGCCGGGCTGATTGTTATCGTCATCCTTGCCTCAGTCCTTCCCTTGTTGGGCTATTCCTTATTTGACATATCCTTTTGGACGGCCAATGACCAGCTCTATGTGACCTTGATTTCGCTCCTGGTACTCTTGACAATCTTTCTATCTATCTTGGTTCAGACGGTCAGTTTCCTATCCACGCAGACCATGAGAATGAAGATTAAGCAAATCAGCAATCACCAGCCCATTAGGGTTGATAGCGACGAGGACCAATTGCTCCTACACCTATCTGAGAAAATGCGCAGTTTGACCAGGCAGGTCCAATTGATTGACAACCAGGACCTAGTCAAACGGGAAGAAATTGTCGAGGGGGAGCGCAAGCGAATTGCCCGTGACCTGCATGATACGGTCAGCCAGGAACTCTTTGCGACCAGCATGATTTTATCAGGTCTGGCATCAAATCTATCCACCATACCGAAAGAAACCCTGCAAGAGCAGCTGGTCTTGGTCAAGGACATGATTGAGTCGGCCCAGCGGGATTTGCGGATTTTGCTCCTGCACTTACGACCTAGTGAGCTGGAAGGTAAGACCCTGGTTGAAGGTTTTGATGTGATTCTGCGGGAAGTCAGCGACAAGAGTAGTATCCAGGTCCACTTCCAGCATGAAGTGGAAGAATTGCCTAAGCTGATAGAAGAGCACCTCTTCCGCATTGCCCAGGAGATTATTTCCAATACCTTGCGTCATGCCAAGGCCAAGCAACTGGATGTCTACTTGATTCAGAAGGAGACAGAATTACAGCTCAAAATGACAGATGATGGCATTGGTTTCCAGCAGGAAGATGATGGGGAGCTCAGCTATGGCCTCCAAAACATCCGCGAGCGGGTGGAAGATATGGCAGGGACTATCAAGATTCGGACGGCTCCCAACAAGGGGGTTGCCATTGACATTCGTATCCCACTACTGAAAGGAAAAGAAGATGAAGACGATTCGAGTGATGCTGGTTGATGACCACGAGATGGTCCGACTAGGATTGAAAAGTTATTTGAATTTACAGGCTGATGTGGAGGTTGTCGCAGAAGCCAGCGATGGCGAGGAAGGCTTGGCTAAGGCACTGGATTTGCGTCCAGATGTGGTTGTTATGGACCTGGTCATGCCCAAGATGACAGGGGTAGAGGCGACTCTGGCCCTCTTGAAGGAATGGCCGGATGTCAAGATTGTGATTTTAACTTCTTATTTGGACAATGAAAAAATCTATCCAGTTCTTGAGGCTGGTGCCAAGGGCTACATGCTCAAAACCTCTAGTGCAGACGAGATTCTCTCTGCCATTCGCAAGGTGGCGCGTGGGGAATTTGCCATTGAAACAGAAGTAGAGAAGAAGGTCGAGCACCACAAGCGTTATCCAGACCTGCATGATGATTTGACCGTACGTGAACGGGAGATTTTGGCCCTGCTTGCCAAGGGCTATGATAACCAGCGTATTGCGGATGAATCCTTCATTTCCCTCAAAACGGTGAAAACCCATGTTTCCAATATTCTGTCTAAACTAGCTGTCAGCGACCGGACCCAGGCTGTCGTCTATGCCTTTCAACATGGACTGGTGGCACAGGATGAAGATTAGTGATATAATGGTAGGCGGTCATACTCAATGAAAAACAAAAGTGGGGGAGAATAGATGGACGCAAAATTAAAATACAAGGCCAAGAAGATTAAGTTGGTATTTTTCGATATTGATGATACCTTGCGCTTGGTGGAGACTGGATTTATTCCGGACACTATTCCGACGGTCTTTGCATCACTGAAAGCAAAAGGCATCTTGACAGGGATTGCCTCTGGTCGGGCCAAATATGGTGTTGTGCCAGAAATCCAGGCCTTGCAGCCGGATTACTTTGCTATGATAAACGGCTCTTATGTAGAAGATGCCAAAGGCAATGTCATTCGTAAGGCTCCGATTGCACCGGATTTGATTGAGAAATATATTGCTTGGACCAAGCAAGTGGGGATTGACTATGGGGTTATGAGCGCTGAAAAAGCCACTCTGTCCTTCCGTGACCAGCGGATTAGTCAGGCCATTGACCCCATTTATGATAATCTGGAGACAGACCCTGATTTTTACAAGGGCCAGGATATTTACCAAATGTGGACCTTTGAGCAGGAAGGTCAGGAAGTGGTCTTACCGGAGGAATTGCAGAGTGACTTACGCAGTGTCCGTTGGCATGCCATTTCATCAGACATTGTCCTCAAGTCTGCCTCTAAGGCAGCAGGGGTAGCCGCAATCGTTGAAAAGCTTGGTCTCAAACCAGAAAATGTCTTGGTCTTTGGCGATGGTCTTAATGACATCGAGCTCTTCCAATATGCTGGCATCAGTATTGCCATGGGGCATTCCCACCCAGAACTGCAAAAACATGCAGATTATATTACAAAAACAGTAGAAGAAGACGGCATTTTTGATGCCTTGGAGAAATTAGGTTTGGTAGAAAAAGAAAAATACTTCCCACAATTAGACTTGGAAAATGTAGAGGGACCGGTTGCCCGCATCAAGACCAATCACGGTAGCATGACCATCAAGCTCTTCCCAGAAATTGCACCAAGAACAGTGGCGAACTTTGTTGCCCTGTCAAAAGATGGTTACTATGACGGCATTATTTTCCATCGGATTATTGAGGATTTCATGATTCAAGGTGGCGACCCGACTGGTACAGGTATGGGCGGTGAGTCTATCTACGGTGAGTCCTTTGAAGATGAATTTTCTATGGAGGCCTTCAACCTGCGTGGTGCTCTTTCTATGGCCAATGCAGGTCCCAATACCAACGGCAGTCAATTTTTCATCGTGCAGAACCAGAATTTCCCTTACAATGCCAAGGAATTGGAGCGCGGTGGCTGGCCTAAGGAAATTGCGGCTCTTTATGCTGAAAATGGTGGAACACCGCACCTGGATCAACGCCACACGGTCTTTGGTCATTTGATGGACCAAGAATCTTATAGGGTATTGGATACCATTGCGGCTGTAGAGACAGATGGTTCAGACCGTCCGCATGAAGATGTTGTCATCGAAAGTATTGAAATCGAGGACTAAGATGAATATTGGTGATAAAGTCAAAGGAAAAGTGACGGGCATTCAGCCCTACGGTGCCTTTGTTGAATTAGAGAACGGTCAGATTGGGCTTATCCATATTTCTGAAATCAAGACAGGCTTTGTTGATAATATCCACCATTTTATTAAAATGGGCCAGGAAGTTCTGGTCCAAGTCGTTGACTATGATGAATATTCGCACAAGGCTAGTCTATCTATGCGTACCTTGGAAGAAGAACGCCAAAAAATCCCAAGACACCACCGCTTTACCAACGACCGCTATAAGATTGGCTTTGAGCCTCTGGCCAAGGCTCTCCCAATCTGGATTGCTGAATCCAAGGAGTATTTGAAGGAAATGAAAGAAGGAAAGGTCTAGACTAGTTGCTAGTCTAGCTTTCCAATAGTAAAAAGAGCTTGGAAATCCAGGCTCTTTTGGTATATTAGTTTTCAAACTCATAGAGGGTAGTTGACAGATAGCGTTCACCGTTGTCAGCCAGGATAGCCAAGACTTTTTTGCCAGCTCCTAGTTCCTTAGCGACTTCAATCGCAGCATGAATAGCAGCGCCAGATGAAATGCCGACCAGGAAACCTTCCTGTCCGCCGATAGCGCGGCCGGTTGCCAGAGCATCATCTGATTTGACGCGGACAATGCCATCGTAGGCAGTGGTATCCAGGGTGTCTGGGATGAAGCCAGCTGAAATTCCTTGAATCTTGTGCGGACCAGGTGCTTCACCAGAGAGGACGGCAGACTCATCTGCTTCCACAGCGTAAATTTTTACATCGGGATTGGCTGCCTTGAGGACATGAGAGACACCGCTGACGGTACCACCAGTACCCACGCCTGACACAAATGCATCCAGACCAGTTGGGCCAAAGTCCTCCAAAATTTCTTGTCCTGTTGTATCTTCATGAACTTTTGGATTGGACGGGTTGGCAAATTGGAAAGGTACCCAGCCATTTTGTGCTTCAGCGATTTCATTGGCCTTGGCAATGGCACCCTTCATCCCCTCGCTACCTGGTGTGAGAACGAGCTCAGCTCCGTAGGCTTGGATAATTTTACGACGCTCAATGCTCATGGTTTCAGGCATGACGATGATGACCTTGTAACCTTTTGCAGCTCCAACCCAAGCCAAACCGATACCAGTATTTCCGCTAGTAGGCTCAACGATCGTATCACCAGGCTTGATAGTGCCGGCCTTTTCAGCATCTTCAATCATTGCCAGAGCAATGCGGTCTTTGACAGAAGAACCAGGGTTGAAGGCCTCCAGTTTGACATAGACATCCGCAGCACCTTCAGGGACAATGTTATTGAGTTTGATAATCGGTGTTTTTCCGACAAGTTCTGTAATCGATTGATAAATAGCCATTGCTAATACCTCCAAATATAGTTACTTCTAGTATATACCAAGTCCCAGCCAATGTATAATATAAAAAAACTATCGTCATGATAGCTTTTTTTAATGAACAGGAACTTCGACAATTCTTGGCTCAGTCTCTTGGCTTGTGACCTTGCCATGGTAAAATTCGGTCAGACTGGTCAGAGTCGGCGCAACCAGTTCCTTGTCAACATAGATCATGGTTTGAACTTCCGTTGTAAATTGGGTATCGTGTTCTTCCAGTCCCAACTCAGCCCGCCAGTTGGCAAATTCCTGGTACTGGGCATAGGAAAGGGTGATAGCAATGCCTTTTTGCTCCTTGACTTCAACAACGCCTATTTCCTTGACGGCCTTGGACACGGCTCCAGCATAAGCCCGAATCAGCCCACCGGCACCCAATTTGATACCTCCAAAATAGCGGGTCACAACCGCTGCGACATTGGTCAGTTCATGATTTTCCAGCACTGTCAGCATGGGAACACCCGCTGTACCGGAAGGCTCGCCGTCGTCCGATGATCGCTTGATTTCCATATTTTCGCCAAGGATAAAGGCAGAGCAGTTATGGTTGGCCTTGTAGTGCTCTTTCTTAATACCGTTGATAAATTCCCTGGCCTCTTCCTCGGTTGTCACCCGTTTCATAAAGCAAATAAAGCGGGATTTCTTAATCTCTTCTTCGACAATACCGTCTTCTTTAATGGTCTTAAATTCTTTCATACCAAAATTATACACGTTTTTCCAAAAACTGACAAAAATTTCCGAATAAATAAGTGATGAAAGAATTAGAAAATTATTATGGACGACTGTTTACCAAGTATCAATTGACAGCTGAAGAGCGCCAAGCAGCTCAGACCTTACCTAGCATGACAGAGGGGGGCGCTTGTTTTCGTTGTTCGACTGCATTTTCGGACCGCCATCGTTTACCAAACGGGGCCTACTATTGCCGAGAATGTATCCTGCTAGGCAGGGTGCGGTCAGATGAGGAACTCTATTATTTTCCCCAGCAGGATTTCCCAGAAAATGCCTGTCTCAAGTGGTCTGGTCAGCTGACTGATTGGCAGCAGAAGATTTCAAACGGGCTCTGTGCCAATATTGAAAAAAGGCGGCCGACCTTGGTTCATGCCGTGACGGGGGCTGGAAAGACGGAGATGATTTACCATGCAGTAGCGCAAGTCATTGACCAGGGCGGAGCAGTTTGTCTGGCCAGTCCCAGAATTGATGTCTGTATCGAGCTTTATAAGCGGCTGCAACAAGATTTCGCTGTTCCCATCAGTCTCCTTCATGGCCAGTCGGATCCTTATTTTCGGACGCCGCTTGTGGTCGCTACCACCCACCAGTTGCTCAAGTTCTACCAGGCCTTTGATTTGGTCTTAATCGATGAGGTGGATGCCTTTCCCTATGCGGACAATCCCATGCTCTACCGGGCAGTAGACAATGCCGTCAAAGCAGACGGGCTCCAGGTTTTCCTGACAGCGACCTCGACGGATGAGCTGGATAGGAAGGTAAAATCCGGCCAATTAGAACGGCTCAGTTTGCCCAGACGCTTTCACGGCAATCCCTTGATTGTGCCAGAAAAGGTCTGGTTCAGCCAATTTGACCAGAGCCTGAAAAAGAACAAGCTGGTTGTCAAGCTCAAGAAAGCTATCAGAAACCAGCGAAAAACAAGTTTTCCCTTGCTGATTTTTCTGCCAGAAATTTCCAAAGGCCAGGAATTTGTAGCGATTTTGGAGCGAGAATTTCCTGATGAGAAAATCGGTTTTGTTTCTAGTCAGACGGAAAATCGACTGGAGATTGTTCAAGGTTTTCGCGACCGCACCATTACCATCCTGGTTTCAACAACGATTCTGGAGCGAGGTGTGACCTTTCCCATGGTTGATGTCATGGTAGTCCAGGCCAACCACTATCTCTATACGTCGTCCAGTTTGGTGCAGATTGGAGGTCGAGTCGGACGGTCCATGGATCGTCCCACAGGCTTGCTCCTCTTTTTTCATGAGGGTTCGACCCGTGCCATTGAAAAAGCAATCGCTGAAATCAAATTTATGAACAAGGAGGCCGGCTATGTCTAACTGCCTACTCTGTGTGGAAAGCCTGCGAACCCGCACCACATTTAGCTCTATCCTCTTTTTCCAGCAGGAAAAGCTAGGGATTTGTTCCAGCTGTCAGGCTTCTTTTAAGGAAACAGCAGAGCTCCACTGTCCATCTTGTTGTAAGTCAGGAACTTCCGATATCTGCAGTGATTGTCGGCACTGGCAGGCCAGGGGCAAACACATTGACCACAGGGCCATTTTCCAATACAATCCAGCCATGGCAGATTATTTCAGCAAGTACAAGTTTCAAGGGGACTATCTGCTCAGACAGGTCTTTGCCCAGCAAATCAAGGCAGCCCTGTCAGCTTATTCGGACTATACCTTGGTTCCCATTCCCCTTAGTCCAGAGAGGTTGGAGGAGCGAGGCTTCAATCAGGTGACGGGACTACTTGATGCGGCTGGTCTTCCATATAAAGAGCTCTTGGGCAAAATTGATAGCCAGAAACAGTCTTCAAAAAGTCGG
Source organism: Streptococcus sp. A11 (assembly GCF_043674225.1). NCBI lineage: Bacteria > Bacillati > Bacillota > Bacilli > Lactobacillales > Streptococcaceae > Streptococcus > Streptococcus sp. A11. Next base: position 12,854 of record NZ_JBIMJS010000013.1, on the reverse strand, counting down.
GAGGAGCGTCTTGATGCGGAACAGGTCTTTTATTTGTTGGAGGAAGATGAGCTTCCAGAAAAAATAATTTTAGTTGACGATATTTACACAACAGGTGCCACAATCCAGCTTGCTGCGGGACTTTTCATGAAAACTGGTCAGAAAGAAATCAAAACATTTTCACTTTCACGTTGAGAAAACGGTTGCAATATTTTATAAATATGTTATAATGATAGTGAAGAAAGGCGAAAGCCAAGAAAGAGGTACTAATATGATTAAATTCAGTATTCGTGGAGAAAACCTTGAAGTTACAGATGCACTCCGTGCCTATGTAGAAGAGAAAGTTGCTAAGATTGAGAAGTACTTTAGTGCAGACCAAGAGTTGAATGCCAAGGTAAACTTGAAGGTTTACCGTGACAAGCGTGCTAAGGTTGAAGTGACCATCCCTGTTGGTGGTGTAACCCTGCGTGCAGAAGACATTTCACAAGAAATGTATGGCTCAATCGACCTTGTCGTAGACAAGATTGAACGTCAAATCCGTCGTAACAAGACAAAAATCGAGCGCAAACACCGTCAAAAAGTGGCTACTGGTCAAGTCTTTACAGACGAGTTGGTAGAGCAAGCTGAAGAAGAAGTAAAAGTAGTTCGTACTAAGCAGGTAGACTTGAAACCAATGGATATGGAAGAGGCCGTTCTTCAATTAGAATTGCTTGGACATGACTTCTTTATCTACACAGATGCCAATGATGGTACTACCAATGTCCTTTACAAACGTGAAGATGGCGATTTGGGACTCTTGGAAGTGCGTCAGTAATTCTCAGAACTTGTATTCACAGTTCAGTATCTTTAGCTAAGGCTAGTTTTCTGCCACTCATCGTTCGTTTTTCTCGAAATACAGTCAGTATTCCATCAAAAAACGGTCTTGATTTGTAAAAAAAACTATCTCTCATCTAAATCTACCTTACTTGTAAATACTGTTTCTTATATAAACGAATAGGAGAGGAGGGCAACCTTCTCTCTTTTGCCATGACGGGTGACGAAAGGACTAGCTATGCAGTTTTTAGCAGAATTGATTGGAGAGTGGCTCTTGGAATTGCCAGTTTTTGAGCCAGAAAAACAGGCGCCCTTTGGCAGTCGTTACTGGTTGGGCTGGCTCGGAATCTTGTTTCATCTGGTCCTGGTCGGCTTGCTTGCTTTTATCAGTTTCTTTAGCCTAGCTAAGCTGCTGAAAGACTTTCATCTGGGCCATATGATTCTTGCTACCTTCCTACTTGGGCTTGCGCTCTTTTCGCTTTGGCGACTTGGCAAATACCTGGTTAGGATGTGTCGCGCAACCAACTATTATTGGAAGAGGAAATAGAAAGCATCAGCTTGAGCTGGTGTTTTTTTGATGCCTGGGGAGGGAAATTCGGTTTCAATTATGCTATAATAGAGAGATAATATTTGTTAGGAATGAATGTTGAAGAGGAGCATGGATGAGTAGGATGATGCCGGGGCGGACTCGCCAGGAAGGAATTGATTTATACGAATCGGGTCAGTTGACAGTCGTTGAGAGCGAGCTGGGAAAGATGACGCTGGAAATTGCCGGGGAGTTGTTTTCCTATAGTGATAACGATAGTGAGCTTAATTGTAGCTGTCTGCTATTTCAAAACAAGGGCTACTGCCAGCATTTGGCTGCTACGGAGTATTTTTTGAAGAATGATAAGGCTGGTCAGACTCTCAAGGAGGAGGGCAGCCATCAGAAGGAGACGGCTAGGCGAACCTACTTTGGCGGCTTGTTTTTGGATGAAATTATATCGCCTCCGCTTGATTTGGGTATCCAATACCAATTGGCTGTGGAGGGGCAGTTATTGGCCTATGACCGCCAGATTGACTGGACCCTCAAAATCAGTCGTTTGCCAGACCAGCGTTACTATATTATTCGCGATATTGGGGCCTTTTTGAAGGTGGTCAAAACCAATGGCCAGTATCAAATCGGTAAAAAATACTTTGAGCATGTGTCCTTTGATCATTTTGACCCGGCAAGTCAGGCTCTTCTGGAATTTTTATGGGTCCTGGTGCCTGAAAAAGCCCGCCTGGACTCGGAAGTCTTGGTTCATTTCGGTCGTCATTTCCGCCTGCCCCAGTCTCACTTTGAGGAGGGGCTGGAATTGCTGGGGGACTTGGATGAATTTCAACTAACCTACCAGCAGACCAGCTACTCACAGTTGACCATTAAACACCTAACGCCAGAAGACGGTCTCTTTTGTTTTGAAGTAACGGTTTATACGGATATGATTGAAATGGTGATTCATGAAGAGCCTGTCCGCCAGCTCTTTTATGGAAGTTACCTGCTCAAACATGGGACTATCTATAGCCTGGATCGCCAGCAGGAAAATCTGCTGATGCGGATCAATGATCTGGTTCCGACTGAATCAGGCCTACGCAAGGTTCAAGTGGATTTTCAGGATCAGGGCAAATTGGCCCTCAGTTTATTGGAACTGCAAAAATTGGGGAAAGTCAAGGCACCCAAACGCTTTGCCATTGAGGATTTTCAGCCGGAATTCCATCTGGGCATGGAGGCAAGTGGTCGCTTGACCCTGCAGCTGGTCTTGGATTTTTCAGGTCGCAAGGTTGCCTCGAAAGAGGAGCTGGACTTACTACCTTTTACAAGTCATTTTCAACATCTGGAAGCTGTCCACCAGGCGATCAAGCTGGCAGGCTTTCATGGGAAATTCCTGGCCTACCGCCAGCCCTTGGTCCAGACCGAATGGTATACCTTCTACAAGGAACATCTAGCCCTGTTGGAAAAAATGGGTAAGGTTTACCTGGACCAGCAGTTAGAAAATAATCTTATTCAGGCCAAGCCAAGTCTTGAAATCGTGAAAAATGGTTCCTTGTTGGACATTTCCTTTGACTTGACAGGCATTGATCAATCCGAGGTGGACCAGGCCATCCAGGCTCTCTTAAACCAGGAGGACCACTATACCAGCCCAAGTGGAAAGTTGCTGGTCTTCGACGAAGTGGCCTTGCGCATCAGCCAGACTCTGACCAATCTCCGGGCTAAATTTGGAAAGGGGCAGACCTTTCATTTGGATGCCTTGAATGGTTTCCGACTGGCTCAGCAATTGTCAGGCTTGGACCAGGTTCATTTTTCGGAAGAATTTCAAACCATGGCGGCTCATTTGGCAGCACCAGATACCTTTCCTCTTCCGCAACAGCCCCTTAATCAGCAACTACGGGATTACCAAGAGACAGGCGTCAAATGGCTTTCCATGCTCAACCATTATGGTTTTGGGGGCATTCTGGCAGATGATATGGGTCTAGGGAAGACCCTGCAAACTATTGCCTTCCTGTCAGGCCATCTGAAGTCAAGTTCCAAGGTTTTGATTTTGGCTCCGTCTAGTTTGATTTATAACTGGCAGGAAGAATGTGCCAAATTTGCGCCGGACTTGGAAGTGGCAGTGGTCTATGGCAATAAGGACCACCGGGTAAAGCTTATCAATGAGGACCATCAGGTCTATGTGACTTCCTATCCATCCTTCAGACAGGATTTTGACCTCTATAAAGAAGAGCAATTTGATTATTTGATTTTGGATGAAGCCCAGGTCATGAAAAATTTCCAGTCAAAAATTGCCCAGCTTCTGAGAGAGTTTGAGGTAGGGAATTGTTTTGCCCTGTCTGGTACGCCTATTGAAAATCACCTGACGGAGCTTTGGTCTATTTTCCAGATTGTCCTACCAGGCCTCCTTCCAGGTAAGCAGGAATTTAGCAAGATGAGTTCCCAGGAAATTGCCCGTATAATCCAGCCCTTTGTCCTCAGACGGCATAAGGAAGAGGTTCTAGATGAATTGCCTGATTTAATCGAGGTCAATGTCTTAAATGAATTGACAGATGAGCAAAAGGTCATCTATCTGGGGCAACTCCAGCAAATGCAGTCCAAGGTGCTGGGTGCAGATGATGCTCAGATTAACCGCAATAAGATTGAAATCCTATCAGGCATTACCCGTCTCCGTCAAATTTGTGACACTCCCAGCCTCTTTATGGATGATTTTACCGGAGAAAGTGGTAAGCTCAATAGCCTGAGCGAGCTCCTGCAACAGCTTAAAGAGGGTGAGCATCGGGTATTGATTTTTTCACAGTTTAGAACAATGCTGGATAAGATTGAGCAGCAGCTGGATGAGTTGGGCCTGACCTCTTACAAATTGACTGGCTCGACCCCTGCTAGTCAGCGCCAAGAAATGACCCAGGCCTTTAACGCAGGTAGCCGCGATGCCTTCCTCATTTCCCTCAAGGCAGGTGGCGTGGGGCTCAATCTGACCGGTGCCGATACAGTCATTTTGGTTGACCTCTGGTGGAATCCTGCGGTGGAATCCCAGGCCATTAGTCGGGCCCACCGAATGGGGCAGACAGAAACGGTAGAATGCTATCGATTGATTACCAGGGGAACAATTGAAGAAAAAATCCTTGCCCTGCAGGAAAGTAAGAAAAATCTGGTCAAGACGGTGCTGGACGGTGAAGAAAGTCGCTCAAGTCTGACGGTTGAAGATATTCGTGACATTCTTGGTATCACAGAATAAGGCTGACAATCTGAAGCAGACTTCCTCTTGTGTGGTAAAACCCTGTGCCTTTATGATATAATGAGTAGTTGAAAGGAATGTGCTATGATAAGAGAAGATACTCGATTTCCCATCATTTCAGACAATGAGCCCCTGATTGAGGCCAGCCCTCAGATGCTTCTCTATGAGGAGAGCGATTTGATTTCAAATATTAAGGGACCTTATCAGGACAAGGTGTTTGAAGTCAGTGACAGTCAGGAACCAGCGGTGAAGCCTGTTCCAGAGCAGACGGAAGACGAGCTCTTGCCCCCTTTATTTGCTACCAAGAGGTCGCATTATTCCAGACGGGACCGAAATCTTCACAGACCGGTCCAGCATGCGGAGCGGAAGACCCAGGGGCAGTTAGCCAGGGAAGTAGCCAAAGAAGATATTAAAAAGAAGCGTTCAGCTAGCTATTTGAAGGATGATTTTATTGGAAGCAAGCCTAAAAAAGTTCCAACTGTCCAACCTACTCCTCGCAAGGAAGCGACTGGCAATCTTCTGGCCAATCTAGCTGACCGTTTGCGCCAAGAAAGCTATATTTTAGCAGATCTGCTAGAAGTCTATTCTTTGAAAAAAGAGGACCGGGTGCAGGAAAAAACATCAAGCAACCAGTCCTTTGATTTCCTCAAGAGAAGTCAGGTCTACAATTATCCGGAAAGACGTGCTTTTCGTGAAAAGCAGGTTGCTCAAGAACTCAATTTGACACAGATAGAAGAGGATTAAGATGACAAAAAACTATCATTTTATTGGTATTAAGGGTTCGGGCATGAGTGCGCTTGCTCTTATGCTCCACCAAATGGGCCACAAGGTTCAAGGAAGTGACGTAGATAAGTATTACTTTACCCAGCGTGGGCTGGAGCAAGCTGGAATTCCTATCCTGCCCTTCGATGAAAAAAATATTACTGCTGATGTGGAGCTGATTGCAGGTAATGCCTTCCGGCCAGACAATAACGTGGAAATCGCCTATGCGGATGCGAATGGCTACAGCTACAAGCGTTACCACGAGTTCCTGGGCCAATTCATGAAGGAATTTACTAGCCTAGGTGTGGCTGGTGCCCACGGTAAGACGTCAACTACAGGTCTCTTGGCCCATGTTATGTGCAATATCACGGATACCTCATTCTTAATCGGTGATGGTACAGGTCGTGGTTCTGCCAATGCCCAATACTTTGTTTTTGAGTCAGATGAGTATGAGCGTCATTTTGCTCCATATTACCCAGAGTACAGCATTATCACCAACATTGACTTTGACCATCCGGACTATTTCACTAGCCTTGAGGATGTCTTCAATGCCTTCAATGACTATGCCAAGCAGGTTAAAAAAGGTCTTTTCCTCTATGGTGAGGATAAGGAATTGCGTAAGATTACAGCCAATGCGCCGATTTACTACTATGGTTTCGGTGATGAGAATGACTTTGTAGCCTATGATTTGCGTCCGTCAACCACAGGTTCGCAGTTCAAGGTACGCTACAAGGACCAGGAATTGGGTGAGTTTCAAATTCCAACCTTCGGTAAGCACAATGTCATGAATGCGACAGCGGTAATTGCCAATCTCCATATTGCTGGTTTTGATTTGAGCTTGGTAGCTCAACACCTCAAGACCTTTGCTGGTGTCAAGCGTCGTTTTACGGAGAAAATTGTCAACGATACGGTTATCATTGATGACTTCGCCCATCATCCAACGGAAATCATTGCGACCATTGATGCGGCCCGTCAGAAGTACCCAAGCAAGGAATTGGTGGCTATTTTCCAACCGCACACCTTTACGCGGACCATTGCCCTTTTGGATGAATTTGCGGAGGCCTTGAATGGGGCGGATGCGGTTTATCTGGCACAGATTTACGGATCAGCGCGTGAGACAGATAACGGTGAGGTCAAGGTAGAGGATTTGGCGGCTAAAATCACGAAAAAAGGTGGGTTGGTGACGGTTGAAAATACTTCACCACTCTTGGACCATGACAATGCGGTCTATGTCTTCATGGGGGCAGGGGATATTCAGTCCTATGAATATTCATTTGAGCGTCTCTTGTCAAATTTGACACATAATGTACAATAAGAAAATGGACTGCGGTCCTTTTTCTGATACTCGGGGGAAATAATATGGAAATTCGTTTTGCGCAGCCGGGTGACTTGCCTGGTATTTTGCGGCTGGAGCAGGAAAATTTTATTCCTGAGGAGCAGATTTCAGAGCCTGTTTTGGCGGCTTATGCTGCAAATAGTAGCCAGTCCAGTCTCGTTATGATTCACAAAGGGGAAGTAGCGGCTTATTTGTTAGCCAGTCCTGCAGAAGAGAAGTTGGTGACGGATGCTATTTTTGAGCTGACAAGCTCTGCTGACTTGATAGGACGATACTTGCACATTGCTAGCCTGTCAGTGGACAATGCTTACAAGGGTCAGGGGCTTGGTACCCTACTCACAGCTGCCTTGAAAGAAGTCGCAAGGTCAAGAGATATGGAGGGGGTTGCTTTAACTTGTAAGGAATATTTGCTCAACTATTATGAGCGTAATGGCTTTGAGGATATGGGACCATCCCAGTCACAGTTTGGCGGCGGCCAGTGGTTTGACATGTATTGGTCTGTGCCATAACAGGGGATCCAATGCAACTTTGGCATCAAGACTTAATTTCGGTACTTCCGCGCCAGCAATTGTTGGGACAGCATAGAAAATGTTGTGCCTTACGAGGTGCAGGTTGGGGACGTCATCATGCGACGGTCAACTATGTCTTTACCCATTCTCCGACTAAATTGTTTCAATATTATAAGATGATCATGCAGGAGATGGAGAAAAGAGGTTACAAGGTGTCGGCCGAATGGTAGGAGTCGACCTATCGTGGGAAGAAGGAAGCGTCTTATAGTGAGGTTGAAGAAATTCCACTGACCAGTCCTATTTATCCAGAGCACGACGAATTTTACTTGGAAGAATGTCTGGTCAATTTGCGGGACAAGGGGATTTTTCTGTAAATCATCCGTTAAACACAAAAAATCAGCCCAGAGGACTGACTTTTAGGAGATTTATGAAAAATTTTAGGATACACTTATAGTATAAAGGAATTTTCAGAATTTTCATCGGTCCTAGGACCGATTTGTATTATTTTTTTGAAGGAGGAAAAAGATGATTAGACAAGCTCAGTTACAAGACATTCCAGCACTGGAAAGCCTGCTTGAGGAGATTTTACAGTTTCATCATGTGGGGAGACCTGATATTTTTAGGGAAAGTGGGCAAAAATATTCGCAGGCAGACTTGACTTCCATGATTGGAAATCCAGACCAGCTAATTTTTGTCTATGAAACGGCGGGACAGGTAGTTGGGCATCTCTTTTGCCAAATTCAAGAGGCCCAGAGTCAGGTATTACAGCCTGTAAAAACGCTCTTCATCGATGATTTGTGTGTGTCATCGCAGGTTCGCGGTCAGGGAATTGGCAAGGAACTCTATGCTTTTGCTCTTTCTTATGCCAAGGAAAGTGGTTGCTACAATATAACGTTGGATGTTTGGGCGGATAATACGAAGGCAGTCGCATTTTATGAACAACTAGGGTTGAAACCGCAGAAGATACGGATGGAGGAAGTATTATAAAAGAACTCAACTATTTCAGTCGAGTTCTTTTATAAATTCTCCGATTTTTTTAACGATTTCTGTTACTAAGGCATTCCCCATGAAAAATATTCGCATTTTATCAGAAACATCAACAATAGTTCCGTCAGAAAGTTTTTTCTTAGCTGTCCAATCGTCTGGAAAGTCTTGCAGTCGCTCTGCTTCAATAGGTGTAATGAGGCGGTAACGCCCAATGACTTTTAAGAAGTGGGTAGAGCGATTGACAGTCCCGTCTGATGTTAGCATAAAAAATACCTTGATTAGTCAGGGTGTAAAAATCGCGCATGCAACCTTGGAACAATATCTGAACAGCCTTACAGATAGCCTGCTCTTTTACGCAGTTCCTCTGTTTGATGTAAAAGGGCGTAGTCTCTTAGAGCGTCTAGAAAAATACTACACAGTAGACCTTGGTTTTAGAAACCTATTGCTCCCAGATCATCAGGAAGATATTGGAAATATGATTGAAAATATTGTATTTCTGGAGCTATGTCGACGTTATAGCAAGGCCTATGTTGGCAATGTCGATAAGTACGAGGTGGATTTCATTGCCGTCACGGAGCAGGGGCATTTTGCCTATTACCAAGTCAGTGAAACAACTCTTGAGCCTGAAACGCTTGAAAGGGAATTGCGTCCGCTGCAGAAGATTTCAGACAACTACCCCAAGTATATACTGACTATGGATACTATTCAACCCTATGCAAATTATGGCGGTATCGAGAAGATGAACCTGCTAGACTGGTTAGTGGAGGCTTAAAAAAGAGTCACCCCTCTTTTTTTAGTTTCTTCTCATTTCTTCTAACAATTTCTGTGCTGTCTCCAGATTGCTGTGTTTTTTTTGGCGCAGGAGGTGGGCTAGGTGGTCGACCTCCTTTTCGTGGGCGCCGGCTAGCAGGGCCAGGGATTTGGCATGAAGTTTCATGTGTCCCTGTTGGATACCAGTTGTGACCAAGGCGCGCAGAGCAGCGAAGTTCTGGCTGAGACCGACAGCGGCTATGATAGAAGCTAGTTGCCGCGCCTGTGGATGTCCCAAAATAGCAAAAGCTGCTTGAACCTTAGGATTGAGGCCAATTGAACCACCGACGGTAGCGATAGGCAGGGGCAGTGTGATGGAACCCACCAGCTCCTCGCCTTGGATAGTCCATGTCGAAAGACCGCGATATTGTCCGTCGCGACTGGCATAGGCGTGAGCGCCTGCCTCAACAGCCCGCCAGTCATTTCCCGTCGCAAGTACAAGGGCGTCAAGGCCGTTAAAAATCCCCTTATTGTGGGTGGCTGCCCGATAAGGGTCCACCTGAGCCAGTTTGCTGGCAAGGCTTATTTTTTTTGCCGTTTCTTGGGCAATGGCAGAGCTGATTGCTAGACTTGAGATGGCTATCCGACATTCTGCGGTCACTAGGGACTCCGTTGCATAGTTGGACAGAATCCCCATCAAGGCCTGACCTTGCGATAGAGTTTCCAAATGTTCTTTTATCCCTTCCAACATATTATTTAACATATTGGCGCCCATGGCCTCTTGGACGTCGACCTGCAAGTAAACAATCAGAAATTCATCCTTTTGCTCGACGGTAATCTTTCTAGCGCCACCGCCTCGTTTGACAATAGATGGATGTGCGTCGTTGGCTAGTTGGAGCAGTTCTTCTTCCGCCTGACCAATGAGCTGACTGGCTCTGTCCATGTCAGGAACGTCGTAGAGTGCGACTTGACCAATCATAAGGCGGTTGTGGATAGTGGTGGAAAAACCGCCCGATTTGGCAATCATTTTTCCACCTAGCGAGCAAGCGGCAACGACAGAGGGTTCTTCCGTGACCATGGGAATACTGTAGCTGATACCGTCAACCAGCAATTCTGGTACGACCGAGAAGGGCAAGGAGAAGGTTCCAAGGTGGTTCTCAGCCATTTTTCCTGCAACGGTTTCTGGGAGATTATCATCTTGCTGGAGAATGGCAATGGTTTTCTCATCTAGCTGATGAGCTTGAGCTAGCAAGTCAATGCGTTCAAGCCGCGTTTTTTTGTAATATCCTGAGAAATGGGACATGATTTCCTCTTTCTATATGAGAAAAGCACCCTGGCTTGGCCAAGGGTGCCAGTTACTGACTAGTTTTTGATATAGATTCGTCTGTGGTCTTGGATTTTAGCTAGAGCAAATGGACTTTGGTCAGCAGGCAAGTCAGCAGAAGTGCCTGTTTCGTCCAATTCAATTTCTTCAAAGAAGATTTGTTCGTATTGGTCCATGCTCAAGCGTGTCCGCTGGTTGAGCTTGTCTAGGCGGTCCATTTCCAAGTGCTCTTGGTAGCCTTCGACTAGGCGGCCGCTAAAGATTTCACAGACAGCTCCGCTACCATAGCTATAAAAGAGGACTTGGTCATCTGCCTTGAGCGCTCTGCTATTTTCCAAAAGGGAAAGGAGAGAAAGGAAAATCGAGCCAGTATAGATGTTGCCGACCACCTTGTTATAAACGATGGCCTCTCGGAAGCGGTCAGAGAGGCGGGTCAGGGTTTCCTCATCCTTGGCAATGGCTTGGAGGCCCTTGAGCCCCTGCTTTGAGAATGGGATATGCAGGCACATAGCCGCGAAGTCGCTGAGCTGTTGTCCAGTTTTCGCTTGGTAGTGGTCGAAGGTAGTAGTCAAGCAATCAGTGTATTGTTCGGTTGAAAATTTGCCATCAACACGCGGATATTTGTCATAGTTGGGACGCCAGAAGTCGTAGATGTCGCGGGTTTGGCAGACATTGTCATTGTTGAGGACCATGATGCGTGGGTCAGCAGTGACCAGCATGGCAACAGCACCCGCACCTTGAGTTGGTTCACCGCCTGATGCGATACCGTATTTGGCAATATCGCTGGCGATGACCAGAACTTTGGAGTCAGGGAATTGGTTGATGTGGCTTTTGGCTAGACTGAGTCCGGCAGTTGCACCGTAGCAGGCCTCTTTCATTTCGATAGACCGTGCAAAGGGTTGAATACCGAGGAGTCCATGAATAGCTACTGCTGCAGCCTTACTCTGGTCAATACTTGATTCGGTACCAACGATGACCATGTCAATAGTTGCTTTATCTTCTTCGGTCAAGATGCTAGCCGCAGCCTGTGCCCCCAAGGTCACGATGTCTTGAGTCACAGGAGCCACAGCCATTTCAGACTGGAGCAATCCGATTTTAAACTTATTAGGATCAACAGAGCGGGCTTGGGCTAAGTCAGCCAAATCTAATACAAAATCAGGTGCCGCAAAACCGATTTTATCAATACCAATATTCATAAAAATTCCTTTGTTTACAAGTGATTTATCTTGTGGTCGCCTTGGAAATGATGAGGGAAATTCCCTGACCGCCTCCGATACAGAGTGAGCAGAGGCCTAGTTTTCCATTGCGTTTTTCTAGTTCGTGGATCAGCGTCACCAGGATGCGGCTACCGCTGGCACCGATAGGGTGTCCGAGTGCGATTGCACCTCCGTTGACGTTGACCTTATCTGCTGGGATGCCCAATTCCTTGACAACAGGAATGGACTGGGCAGCGAAGGCCTCATTGATTTCAAACAAATCAATGTCGTCCACTGTTTTTCCGAGTTTTTGTAGAGCTTTCTGGCTAGCTGGAATTGGTCCCAAGCCCATGTAGGCTGGGTCCAATCCGCTAGTTGCATAGGACTCGATGAAGGCTAGAGGCTGGACATTCAACTCCTTAGCCTTCTCTTCTGACATGAGAACGAGAACCGCACAGCCGTCATTGATACCAGAGGCGTTGGCAGCAGTCACCGTACCATCTTTTTTGAAAGAAGGGCGGAGTGTTGCTAATTTATCAAGTGGGGTCAATCGTGGGTATTCATCTGTGTCAAATATGACTTCTCCCTTGCGGGTTTGTAGGCTAATTGGGACAATTTCATCTACGAATGTGCCTTGGGCAATAGCCTGAGCAGCTTTTTCTTGGCTGGCAAAGGCGAAGGCGTCCTGTTCTTCACGAGTGACCTGATACCGCTCTGCAACATTCTCAGCGGTAATGCCCATGTGGTAGCCCTCAAAAGCATCCGTCAGACCGTCAGTCAGCATAGAATCTTCTAATTCCAAGTGTCCGAATTTAGCACCGAATCGGCTGTGCTTCGACAGGTAGGGTGCTTGGCTCATGATTTCAATACCACCTGCAACGACGACGTCATTGTCGCCTAGCATGATAGACTGGGTTGCGAGCAAGACGGATTTGAGACCGGAACCGCAGATCTTATTAACCGAATAAGCAGAAGTTTCTTGCGGAAGTCCTGCTTTGACAGCAATTTGGCGGGCAATATTTTGCCCCTGACCAGCAGAAAGGACATTGCCAAAGATGACCTCATCAATGCTCTCCGCTGGGATATTCTTTTTCTCTAGCGCCTGCTTGAGAACCTGGGCTCCCAAGTCGGCGATTTCTATATCTTTTAGACTACCTCCAAAACTGCCAATGGCAGAGCGGTAGGCAGACACGATAGCTACTTTACTCATGAGTACTCCGTGTTCATTATTATCGTTCAGTTCGTAAAGGATAAAAAAGTCCGGCATTTCTAGAGTGCGGAATCTCCTCTTGGATCTGTCGTGTTCAGCCTAACTATTATATCATGTTTTTGGCATAATGGATAAGAAGAAGGATAGGTCTGAGGGCTGAATTTTTGTAGCGTTACAATAGATGTGAGACTTCTAGAAGTCAAAAAGAAGATTCCCTGATATGATAAGAGTACCACCTACTC
>NZ_JBIMJS010000012.1:0-72666 GCF_043674225.1 Streptococcus sp. A11 | reverse complement strand
GCTAGCTCCTAGTAAAGCTTAACAAATGGATAACTTCAATTTCACCTTTCTGGTCTCACATCATTGACAAAGGTACAGGGTAAGAACGCCGTCTTTCATCTCGTAGACATTATCGCATTTTTCAATCATACGCTGGTCATGGGTCACCATGATGATAGACTTTTTCCGCTCCTTGCTCTCTTTGGCCAAAAGATTCACCACTTCAAAGGCCCGGTCACTATCTAGGCTGGCTGTCGGTTCATCAGCAAGAATCAAGGCAGGATCATTGTAGAGTGCACGTGCAATAGCCACCCGCTGCCGTTCTCCGCCTGACAAATCCTTAGGGAACTTGTTTTTGAGATGTTCCACACCCAATTCAGATAGAAGTTCGTTTCGCTTGCTCGGATCAGCTTTCTTATTGACCTTATCAACCAAGGTTAATTGTTTTTCGACTGTTAAAAATGGGATCAAATTGGAAGCCTGCAAGACAAAACCAATGTCCTTATAGCGCAATTTGGCCCGTTTTTTCTCTGGCAAATCAGAATAATCTTCTTGGTTAATGAGAACACGGCCAGCTGTCGGTGTTTGCAGACCACCTGCCAGGGTTAGAAAGGTAGATTTTCCCGAACCAGACGGCCCGATAATAGCCACAAATTTCCCCTCTTCAATAGAGAAATTGGTCGGCTTGAGGGCGGTGATAGTCTGACTTCCGTCCTGGAAGGTTTTACTTATATTTTCAAAAATCAATGTTTTCATATCAACCTCCTAGGATAGATTTTTCAACGGGTCGACCTTGAAGATCGAGCGAATAGAGAAACTTGCCCCCAGTAAAGCAAAGACAATCAGAGCAGCCCCAATAGTCAGATAGAAGGTCCAATTGTTTTCAAATGGCACAGCGCTTGGCAAACCTAAGGAAGACAAGTAGGTTCCAGCCAGACCAATGACTGTCCCAAAACCTGCCAGCAGGAAGGTTTGAGATAACACAGATCTTGAAATATAGGCATTTGACAGACCTTGGATTTTCATAAGCCCGAAAATCGGAGACTTTTGGGTTGTCAACACAAAGATGAAAATACCAATCACAATGGCTGAAATCACAATCAAAAAGCCAATCATAAAGCCGAAGGTCATATTTTGCGCCTTATAGCCTGGCAAATTCTCAATAAAATCAGCGGTGGCAACATTTTCCAAATCTGCTGGAAACTTATCTGCTGCACCTCGAACAATGATCGCACTGGCCAGCTTACTAGAGACCTGCTGATCGTTACCCTGCATGAGATCACCAAAGGCTTCCAAGTCCATATAGACCACCGGAGCTACACCGAAGTAAGCCTTGTCCGTATAGCCAACAATGGTCACTTTTTCATCCGTACCAGATAGATAAATCTCATCTCCTAGACCAAATCCCTCAACCTGAGCTAGATTTTGCTCGACAACAATCTCTCCAGCTTTTTCATAGAGACGGCCTTGGACAATATTGGGCTCTAAGAAACTATCAGCCTCAACCGCAAAGATATTGACTTTTTCCTTGTCATCCGAACTGGCATCTTCCTTAACATAGGCGACACCAGCCTGTTGGCGGATGAGAGCCTTCTGGTCTGCCTCCACTTTGTCAATCAACTGAGCATCGATTTTTGAGGCTGTTATCAGACGATTGGCTTCCGAGGATACCAAGACAGAATCTGCCTGCCACTTGTCCACCGCAGTACGGTTTTCCTGCATGAGACCATAGGCCAGGCCTGTCAGGAAAAAGACAAGATAAGAAATCAAGATTAAGAGCCCTAAAATCAGGCCGTAGCGCAGCTTGTTTTGCCGCATTTCTTCAATCGCTAAAAACACTTTTATTCCACACTTTCTAAGACCACAAAGGTTGTGTTGATGGTCAAGTCCTCTCTCAAAAGAACCTTGACATTGCACTTCTTGTCCACGTAGGTTAGGATAGCCGCCTGCTTTTCACTTGAGACCGCCTCAGCAATGGCGATAGTCAAGTCAAAACGGTCATTTTCTAACTGACTTTCCACCTGGACAGACATGGTTTTATTATTTTCTTGGCTGGCATAATAGCCTTGTACACACATGGTCACGCAGGCCGCTAGGGCAATATTGACCAGACTGACAGGTGTCTCGCCTTTCTCAGTCACCCCAAAGCTTGTAATAGGATTTCCGTATCCAGCCGACGTCGCTTGAAAAAGAGCATCCCCCTTGACTTTCGTTTGATACATAACTTTCCTCCATACATATACATATCATTGTAGACCATTCTGAAAGCCATTGCAAGAAAAAAGATTGGAGCATTCCAACCTTTCTCACTGCCTTAAATCAAATGGCTTTCTCGTTTGTCAAACATTTCCTTGGCTAGGCTAACCAGCTCTTCAATCAAGTCTGGATAAGCCAAGCCCATATTGTCCCAAAGCAGGGGATACATGGACCACTGGGTAAATCCTGGCATGGTATTGAGCTCATTGAGGAAAATGTCGCCTTCTTCTGTCAAGAAGAAATCACAACGGGACAGTCCGCAACCACCGATGGCACGGAAGGCCTTGGCGGCATTGTCACGCATGACATCCATGATAGCTTCGTCAATCTTAGCTGGGATGTCCATGGTAATCTTGTTATCAATGTACTTGGCATCGTAGTCGTAAAAAGCAACGTCCTTGACCACTTCACCAGGCAGGGTCGTTTTCACGTCAGCATTTCCCAAAAGCCCAACCTCAATCTCACGAGCAGTTACCCCTTGCTCAATGAGAATACGGCTGTCATATTTGATTGCAAGCGCAATAGCAGAGCGGAGTTCAGCCTCGTTCTCAGCCTTGCTGATGCCGACTGAAGAGCCCATGTTGGCTGGCTTGATAA
Organism: Streptococcus sp. A11; assembly: GCF_043674225.1. Lineage (NCBI taxonomy): Bacteria > Bacillati > Bacillota > Bacilli > Lactobacillales > Streptococcaceae > Streptococcus > Streptococcus sp. A11. The sequence goes on along the minus strand of NZ_JBIMJS010000012.1, from coordinate 69,834 downwards.
AGACCGGGAAATGCAGTTTTGTCAGGGTTTCAGCGATGGCCTCCTCCAAATCCTCACCTTCAAAGTAGGTCGTGTAGGCTACCTGGGCAATCCCTGCTGACTCCAGCACGCGCTTTGTCGTAATCTTGTCCATGGCAACGCTTGACGCCAAGATATTGGTCCCCACATAAGGCATTTTCAGAACTTCTAGGAATCCTTGAATAGAACCGTCTTCACCCATAGGGCCGTGAAGAACAGGGAAAACGACTGCGTTTTCTTCATAAATATCACTCGGACGAATTTTTTGCTCTTCAACAATTGTCGCGTTTGTCATGAGTTTTTCATCGGCAGACGGTGTTTGAGAAAACTCTTGCGTCTTTACAAAGTCACCAGTTTGCGTGATGAAATAGGTTTTGACAAAAAATTTATCATAATTGATGGCACGCATGACGCTTTCGGCAGACAGAACGGATACTTCACGCTCTGCTGATCGGCCACCGTATAGTAAAATCAAGGTTTCTTTTGACATATTTTTTCCTTTTCTAATTCGAAAACATCTATGCTAAGTATAACATAGTTTTTATCTGATCGGCAGAACGAGGACTAATATACTATAATTCTGTCCTGTTCTCGATGGCACGCAGGAGGGTAACTTCATCCGCGTATTCGATATCGCTTCCGACTGCCAAGCCTCTCGCCAAGCGAGTAACCTTGATTCCCGCTGGTTTGAGGACTCGTGAGATATACATGGAAGTTGCCTCCCCATCTGCTGTCGCATTGGTCGCTACAATCACCTCTGTCACCTCATTTTCCATCAGGCGGGTCAGTAGAGTTTTCAAGTTAATATCGTCTGGTCCAATGCCATTCATAGGGGAAATCAATCCTTGCAAGACATGGTAGAGACCGTGGTATTCTTGGATATTTTCCAAGGCTGTCACATCTCGACTGTCTTCTACAATTAAAATGGTCGACTGGTCACGACTGGTATCTTGACAAATGCCACAAGGATCCTGGTCTGTCAAATTACCGCAAATGGAACAATAAGCTAAATCCCTCTTGGCCGCCAGGAGATTTTTAGCAAATTCGTTAACCACATCATCTTCCATACCGATGGTATAAAAAGCCAGTCTCGTAGCTGTCTTAATACCAATACCGGGTAATTTGGAATAACTGTCAATCAATTTAGCTATGGGAGTTGGGTAGAGCATAAGCCTCCTTAATTCATTGGGTAAAGTGAATTGTATAAATTAATAATTTCTGTCACAATAGTCATGCTAGCTGTGGAATTAAAATCTGTCAGATTTGGTAGAACAACTGCTACAGCAATTTTAGGATTAGCACTTGGGGCATAAGCTACGATATTGGTATTTACAGCACTTATAACCTGACCATTTCTATCCGTCGTAAATGTCTCTGCAGTACCTGTTTTGGCACTGATAGACACAGCAGCACCATTACTGATTTGACGCCCGGTATTAAAGCTACCACTTCCATTTGCTACCTGATAAAATCCCTGTTGTAGAATAGCCAAATCCTGTGCTGAGATAGCAACTTTATTGAGTTCCTGACTTGTCTTTTTCTCAATCAAATCACCTAATCCCCCATCTGAACTGTTCCCATAAATCCCCTCCACCAAGTGAGGAGCTACTCTAGTTCCATTATTGGCGATTGTCGCTACATATTGAGCCATCTGCATCGGTGTATAGTTATCAAACTGTCCAAATGCATTCGTAATAAAGTTTGCGGTGGAATATTCTTCTGGTAAGAAACCTGTTGATTCAAGCGGTAAGTCAATTCCTGTTGGAGCACCTAATCCATATTCCGCAAAAGTAGAACGAAGTTTTGTCATGGCATTTGTCAATGCATCTCCATCGTTCAAAAACATATTTGGCGAATAGGTTTGACCTAATAACCCCAAAGCAATTTTTACCATGTAAGCGTTTGAAGAATATTCCAGAGCCTCTGTCGCATCAATATTACTACCATAGGCCCCATACCAAGATGTAATTGGTGCTGAACCTGCAAAATAGATTGGTTCGTCTAACTGCACTTGATTGCCACTGATAACTCCATTTTCCCAACCAGATGAAATAGTTGCACCCTTGACAATAGAACCTGGAGTAAAGACGCTTGTGATAGTTCCAAGAGCATCCTCGGTAATACTACTTGTCCCCTTTTCATGTTTATAACCCGACATGGCCAGCACTGCACCAGTAGTCGGTTCTAAAGCTACAGCATATACACCATCTGAATAGAGTGCGCTTCCGGTTGATAACTCACTTTCAAAGTATTTCTTCAATATGGCATTGACACCATCTTGGAAAGCCAAATCAATGGTCAACTGGATATTATTTCCTTTTTGACCTTCTTGGATTGTATCGATAGACTCGACATTTCCATTTCGATTGAGCTTGACTTCCTTGAGCTCTCGTTGTCCTTGTAAGACGCCTTCGTACTGCTTTTCAAGGTAGGCAGTTCCCACACGGTCGTTCAGATAATAGCCCTTGGCCAGATAATCTTCAGCATCTTCTGCAGGGAGACCAACCTGCTCCGTCGTCACCGTTCCAATAATCGAGGAAAGCGAGGTATCTTTGACAAGACGGTCCCAATTGGTCACTGTTGTAACCCCGGGCATGTCCTGCTCATGAGAAGCAATCAAGGCAATCTGTTCTGCATTGAGGGGCTGGGTTGCTAGGCGGACGGTCTCAAAAAAGCCAGCCTTGTTCATTTGGGTAAAGAGGTAGACAACCTTCTCTTCAGCCTCCGTCAATTGTAAATCTTTGGGGTCCAAGCTTTCTACGGCATTGGCATAAATTGTTCCTTCGCTCAGGAGGTTTCCATCGATACCGAACCGCTTCTCTCTTGGGAGCTCTGCGACAACCTTTTCATAGATATCTGTATCCGCCAAGAGGTAATCTGCCTTGTCCCGCTCCGACACACGAATATCCTCAGGTAAGGACACCCAGGCTACCAATTTTTCCGCAATATCCCGAATTCCTTTGGCAGTGATTTTATTTGACCGAGTAAAGGACACCACCTGGCTTAACTTATTTTCAACAAGCGGAAGACCTTTGGCATCATAAATCTGACCGCGGACCGAGCTTCTTGACACCACTTTTTGACTGGCAGTCTCTAATTTTTGGACATAAAAATCTTTATTGATTAGCTGCATATCCACTAAACGAGCAATCAGGACTGAAAACAGGAAGACGACAATGGCAAACAGCATGTTCAACCGCCTTGGGATAATCCTATCCTCTCGCCCCACTCGCGAAGGCAATTTATTCGACACATCGGACCTCATTCTAGAAAGTTTCTACTTATTATACCACAGGCGAAAAATATTTTTGAGACCCAACTGTCGATTCAAATAATATTTTCTCTATAAACGTTCAACAAGCTGACAATTCTCAACCAACCATTTTCTGTGCACAACACTCTCAACAAACCGCTGATCATGGGAAATCAGGAGGACACTTCCCTGGTATTCCTGCAAAAATTTCTCCAGAGCTTCGATGGCTGTAATGTCCAAATAGTTTGTCGGCTCATCTACTATCAAAAGATTGGCATCCGATAACAAGACCTTGGCCAAGGAAAGCCGAACACGTTCACCACCAGACAAATTGGCCACCTTCTGCTGGGCCTTGTCGTAAGAGAGTCCCAACATGCCCAATAAATTGAGAACCGTTACCCTATCTTGAAGCGATGTTGAGCTAGCATTCACAAAGGCTGTTTCTTCTTCGTTGAGACTTGTCAAATCCTGGGAGAAATAAGCAATTTTTAATTTTGGATTGTAGTAGCCTTCTAATTCTTTTGAAATCAGTTTCCGAACAAAACTTGTTTTTCCAGTACCATTTGACCCAACCAGAGCAAGTTTATCCCCAAAAGTCATACCAAGCTGAGGAAAATCAAATAAATACTTTTCCCCAATCCACAGCTGTCCATCCTGCAAGCGAAAGAGACTGTGAAGACCAGTATCCAAGGCACCTTTCGCTTCCATCTTTACCCACGTTTCCTTTCTAGGTTGTTCAACCTTTTCCAAACGCTCCATCCGTTTTTCTAAATGCTTGGCAGTCTTGGCCATAGACTTGGCTTGACTATCATAGGAACCCATCATAGCATTAACCTTCCACTCAGACGATGAAATACCTTTCTTTCTCTTCCCCATCTTCTGAGCCTTTGTCTGACGCTCTTGCTGGGCTTTTTTTAGTTGGGCAACTTTTTTCTGATAGGCTTCATAGGCCTCCTGCTGCCCTTCTCGTCTAGCCCGGCGACTTTCTACAAACGCCTCGTAATTTCCTAGATAAACCTGAACCTTTCCTTCTTCTAAATGCCAAATGTGACTGGCTATTTGATTGAGAAAATGCCGATCATGACTGACAACCAGTAGACTGCCACGATAGCGTTTGATTTGTTTGATCAGCTTTTCCTGGTGTTCATAGTCTAGGTTAGCTGTCGGTTCATCCATAATTAACAACTGCGGTCTTTGGGCAAAAGCCTCTTGAATAGACTTCCAAACTTGTTCCCCACCTGAAAGCGAGCTCCTTTCCTGTAACTGGGGTACATAGGCCCAGTCTGTTTTTACCTCAATCTGACCAGCAAAATCCCTATCCAGTCCTAGTAAGATTTTCAAAAAAGTAGACTTGCCAACACCATTATTTCCAACCAAACCAACCTTTTGACCAGCTTGAAGGCTCAACTGCTGGATTGTAAACAAACTACGTCCCGCAATTTCCTTCTCTAATTGAATACATTTCATTACTTCCATATAGACCTCTTTTCTTCAAAAAATAACACAAGAAAAAAGCCATGCAAAACATGACCTTTTCCAATGGAAAAAGTCACACGAATACTAAGCCCTTATGAGCTGTCTTATCCCTTGTGTAGTCATTTAGTTTATCTTTTATTACTTCGACGTAAGAGGAAACATCGTTTCCTTATTTCCAACTTCAAACACTCCACTGGATTGTTTGAACTCGCTTTGCCGTACTATGTAGAAGTAACTTGCTTGGCAAGTGCTATCTCCAACCTTGTACAGTCACTCGACTGTACAAGCAGCCTGCAGCTTTTGGTGCGAACATCATTCGCTCTATTTCCGACCTCCAACAGTCTATTCCTAGACTGTTGGAGCAAGTACTAAAAGTAAACAAAAAGACTAAATTATCAAATAATTGATTTTCAACAAGTTTTAAGAACGACTAATAAGCAGCTTAATTATTCATGTAACTTCACCTCACGTATTTTATATATTTATTCTAAACAAGTTCAATGAATTTGTCAAATCTTGGTCAATGGCGTCGCTGTATCTGGCGAGGTATCATAGACCTGGAAATCCACTCCAACTCCTAAATCAGCCTGCGCCAACTGATTAACCATGGTCATGTGAGCCAATTCCTTGATATTGTTTTCCTTTGATAAATGCCCTAGGTAAATCTTTTTGGTCCGATTTCCTAGTGAGCGAATCATGGCATCCGCACCATCCTCGTTACAAAGGTGCCCCTTATCAGACAAAATCCGTTGTTTGAGGTTCCAAGAGTAAGAACCCGAACGTAAGATTTCGACATCATGATTGGATTCTATCAAATAAGCATCAGCATTGGCTACAATCCCTGCCATCCGATCGCTGACATAACCTGTATCCGTCAGCATGACAAAGGACTTGTCATCCTTCATAAAGCGATAAAATTGCGGACAGGCCGCATCATGACTGACACCAAATGACTCTATATCTAGGTCACCAAAAGTCTTCATGGCACCCAATTCAAAGATATGTTTTTGAGCCACATCAATCTTACCCAACTTGCTCTCCATAGCCTGCCAGGTCAATTCATTGGCATAAATATCCATACCATATTTACGAGCTAAAACACCAATACCATGGATGTGATCACTATGTTCATGCGTCACTAGAATGGCATCAATGTCTTCTGGCTTGCGGTCAATTTCTGCTAATAGACTGGTAATTTTTTTCCCAGATAAACCCGCATCCACCAAGATTTTCTTCTGATCCGTTTCCAGATAAAAGCAATTTCCACTGGAACCAGAAGCTAAAATACTGTAATTAAAACCTTTTCCTATCATGCTCTCCTATTCTTCCTCATCTGAATCATCCCAATCATCCAAGGCAATATCCTTGCTATATGGTAAAACAATTGTAAATGTTGAACCGTGTCCATATTCTGACTTAGCCCAAATAAAACCCTTATGCTGTTTCACAATTTCCTTGGCAATGGCTAAGCCCAGACCTGTCCCCCCTTGGGACCGCGAACGTGCCTTGTCCACCCGGTAAAATCGGTCAAAAATCTTAGGCAAATCAGCCTTGGGAATTCCCAACCCTTGGTCAGAGATGGAGACAATCAGCTGACTGTCCGTAGTCTTCATACTGAAAGTGATTTTGCCCCCATCTGGCGAATACTTGATTGCATTATTCAGGATATTGTCCAAAACCTGGGTCATCTTGTCCGTATCAATTTCTATCCAAATCGGACTAATCTGATAGTCTCGCACAATCGAATAAATCTTCTCAGAATCTGAATTCTTCATCTGATCAAAACGGTTGAGAATAAAGGTGACAAAGGCCGTGAAGTTAATCAATTCTAGATTCAACTCACCGACTTGATTGTCAAAACGTGACAGGCTCAGGAGATCCGTAATCATCCTCATCATGCGGTTGGTCTCATCTAGAGAAACCTTGACAAAGCTTGGAGCCACCGTTTCTGTAATAGCACCCTCGTCCAAGGCTTCTAGATAAGACTTGACAGATGTTAGAGGTGTCCGCAACTCGTGGCTAACATTAGATACAAAGAGCCGCCGCTCCCGCTCTTCCTTGGCCTGCTCAGTCATATCATGCAGGACAATAACCAGACCAGAAATCAAGCCACTTTCGCTCCGAATGGTCGCAAAATTTGCCCGAAGTGTCAGAAATTCCTGGTTTTCATTGGTGTGCTCAAGCACAATTTCCGGTGTCTGAGCCAGCAATTCACGAAAACTGTATTCCTCCTGGAGGTCCAAAACATCCAAGATATCTGATTGCGTCGCCTCCTGTACGCTCAGACCTAATTGTTTCTGGGCCATGTCGTTAATCATAATGATGCGCCCCATTCGATCGGTTGCCACAACACCATCACTCATATAAGACAAAATGGAACTGAGGCGTGTTTTTTCCTGTTCCAAATTATCATGCGTCAGGCGAATCATTTCAGACAAATCGTTCAAGGAGTTGGTCATATCCGTAATTTCCGGACTACCTCTTAGATCCAGAACATCCGCATAATCCCCTTCCATGAGCGACTTAACACGTTCATTTAATTGTTTAATCTGCTTATTGTCCCGGTAATTCTCAATCAAGAGAACAGTAATGGCAATCACAAAGCCAATACTGATGGCAATAAACCAGAATTCCGAGGTCGTTATCAGGTAACGCAGTTGATTAATCATTGGCTTTTATAAAGTACCCGACGCCACGGCGGGTCAAGATGTATTCAGGGCGGCTTGGAATGTCTTCGATTTTCTCACGCAAACGACGAACCGTCACGTCGACCGTCCGGACATCACCAAAGTAATCATAGCCCCAAACTGTTTCCAGCAAGTGCTCGCGGGTCATGACTTGACCAATGTGTTGGGCCAGATGATAGAGCAGCTCGAACTCCCGGTGGGTCAATTCCAATTCCTTACCATGTTTTTTGGCAACAAAGGCATCGGGCAAAATCACCAGGTCTCCGATGACCAATTCCGCCTTGCCAGCCACAACAGGAATGGACTGGGTCTCTGTCAACTCGCTCCGGCGAAGCAGAGCCTTGACGCGGGCCTGCAATTCACGGTTAGAGAAAGGCTTGGTCACATAATCGTCCGCTCCAATTTCCAAGCCAATAACCTTGTCAAATTCGCTATCCTTGGCAGACAACATAATAATGGGCACATTGCTGGTTTTGCGAATGTTACGGGCCACTTCCAAACCATCCAACTCTGGCAACATCAAATCCAGAATGACAATGTCCGGAAACTCCGCTTCAAATACTTCTAAGGCCTCGCGACCATCAAAAGCTGTCACGACCTCATAGCCCTCACGGGTCATGTTAAATTTAATAATATCCGAGATGGGTCTCTCATCATCTACAACTAGAATTTTTTTCATATTACTTATACCTTTTATTTATTTCTTCTATTATATCATAACTTATCTGGAAAATTCATGTTTAAAATCTATCTCGCTGTTTTATGTTATATTTTCTAACATGTTGAAATCTTAAATTGTCAGAATATACTTGACATTTAATCTTTGCAATGATATGATGCTTAGTATCGCATTAGATAAAGGAGATTCTCATGTCATTAGTATCGTTTAAGAATGTTAATAAATATTACGGCGACTACCACGCCCTACGCAATATCAACTTAGAATTTGAACCAGGTCAGGTTGTTGTACTCCTCGGCCCTTCTGGTTCTGGAAAATCCACATTGATTCGTACCATCAATGGACTGGAGTCTGTAGAAGACGGTGAATTGGTGGTACATGGCCACACCGTATCTGGTTCATCTACCAAGGAACTAGTTGCTCTCCGCAAAGAGGTCGGCATGGTTTTCCAACATTTCAACCTCTATCCTCATAAGACAGTCCTAGAAAATGTTACCCTAGCCCCTATCAAGGTTTTGGGCATTGACAAGGCAGAAGCAGAGAAGACTGCGCAAAAATACCTAGAATTTGTAAACCTCTGGGACCGCAAGAACTCTTATCCAGCCATGCTTTCTGGTGGACAGAAGCAGCGTGTTGCTATCGCCCGTGGACTGGCTATGCACCCCGAACTCCTGCTCTTTGATGAGCCAACTTCTGCCCTTGACCCTGAAACCATCGGTGATGTTCTTGCAGTTATGCAAAAATTGGCCCGCGACGGCATGAACATGATTGTTGTAACCCACGAAATGGGCTTTGCCCGTGAGGTGGCTGATCGTATCATCTTCATGGCAGAGGGCGAGGTTTTGGTGGATACGACCGACGTCAATGGCTTCTTCGACAATCCAACAGAACCACGCGCCAAGCAGTTCCTCAGCAAGATTATCAATCACGAATCAGATAAGGTTAAGATCTAGGAGGTGCCTATGGATACAAAGAAAATCAATTTATTTTTCGCCATTCGGATGCTCTTGATTGGTGTGGTCCTCCTCTTTGCTTTCAGTCAAACCAAGGTGCAGACTGAAACTCCTGCTCAAGCTGTCAGCAGCGACCAGGTCCAGGCTATCATTGACCGTGGTGTTCTCCGTGTCGGCGTCAAACAAGACGTACCAAACTTTGGTTTTAAAAATCCAGACACTGGCGAATTTGAAGGAATGGAAATTGACATTGCCCGCAAAATTGCACAAGAACTGGGCGTAGATATCGAATTTACACCAGTTACAGCACAGACCCGTGGTCCACTTCTAGACAACGAGCAGGTCGACATGGTCATCGCGACTTTCACCATCACGGAAGAACGCAAACTCCTCTATAACTTTACCAGCCCTTACTATACAGACGCTGTCGGCTTCCTGGTTAATAAGGATTCTGGTATCAAGACCTTCAAGGATTTGGACGGTAAGAACATCGGGGTTGCCCAAGGCTCTATCACACGAAAACTAATTTCTGATTTAGCTGATAAGCACGGCATTTCCGTAACCTTCGCAGAATTGGGTTCCTATCCTGAACTCTCTGTTTCTCTCCGTGCCCATCGCACAGATGCCTTCTCAGTAGACCAGTCTATCCTGTCAGGCTATATCGGTTCCCAGTCTGAGCTCATGGACTTCAGCTTCTCAGCGTCAGACTACGGCATTGTGACTAAATTATCCAATAAAGACCTTAATGATTACTTAAACGGTCTCATCGAAACATGGACAGCGGATGGCAGTCTACAGGCTATCTACGATGCCAACGGACTCAAACCTGTCACTGAAACAGATGAATAGGGAGCGGGAAAGAACTCGACTAAGGGAAAGAGAGTTCGTCTGAACTCTCGAGTTTCTGGGTTCAGGCTAAAACGGTCTATTCCCAGACCGTTTTACTCCCTCCCCCGCACAGCTCCAAGGTTCGGGGAACCTTTGGAGGTTGGAAATTGAACGAACACAGTTCGTATCATTCGTTAGGGCTGGTTCGGAGCGTAAAACGCGAACGAAACCGCCAATCAACCATTGTGCTGAGATGCTGACTCGAACCACAGCAAGTGAGCCGAGACTCACATCCAACCACCTATACTACACACTAGAAAGGAACGGTTATGTTTGTTTTTGCAACTAGCCCCTATGCTTGGGAAAATTGGCTGAGCTACTTCAATGATTTTCCAGTCTTTTTCCAAGGCTTCCTCTTTACCCTAGCTATTTCTATCGGTGCCTTTATCACGGCCATGCTGCTAGGAATTCTCTTCGGTAGCCTATCATCCAGCAAGAAAAAATCACTCAAATTGTTGGCCCGTATTTATGTTGAATACTACCAAAACACACCACTCTTGGTGCAATTCATGATTGTCTATTACGGTCTGCCCTTGATTTCCAACTATGTGCTCATGCCATCTATCTATTGGACAGCGGTTATCTGTGTCGGGCTTTACCACGGTGCCTATATTGCCGAAGTTATCCGTGCAGGTATCGAGGCAGTACCGACTGGTCAGACTGAGGCTGCCCTATCTCAAGGCTTTACTGCCAGCGAGACTATGCGCATCATCATCTTGCCACAGGCTATACCAACCATTCTTCCACCATTAACCAACCAAGTGGTTAACTTGATTAAAAATACGGCCACGGTCGCTATTATCTCTGGTGCAGACATCATATTCATGACCAAGTCCTGGTCTGCCATGAATGCCAACTACATTCCAGCCTTTGCAGGCGCGGCCTTTCTCTACTTTATCATGTGTTTCCCAGTTGCTAGCTGGGGACGCCGGATTGAAGAGAAAAACAAGGCTGCCTTCAGTCATTAAGGAGGTCTATGATGAATACTATTTCAGAACTTCTCAAACCATCGACCTTCCAATTGCTCTGGTCTGGTTTGCAGCTAACTCTCTACATTTCAAGCATCTCTGTGGTCCTATCTGTCCTCTTCGGAATGATTTTGGCTATCATGCGAAATGGAAAAAATCCACTCTTCAAGTGGATTGCAACGATCTATATCGAATTTGTCCGTAACGTACCCAACCTGCTCTGGATTTTCACTGTTTTCTTGGTATTTCAGATGAAGTCAACGCCAGCTGGTATTACAGCTTTTACCATTTTCACGACCGCTGCTATGGCAGAAATCATCCGCGGTGGTCTCAATGCCATTGGTCCAGGTCAAACAGAGGCTGGTCTGGCGCAAGGATTCACACCTGTCCAGATTATGATTTATATCATCATGCCACAGGCCATTCGCAAGATGTTGCCAGCCATCATTTCACAAATCGTAACGGTCATCAAGGACACCAGTTTCCTCTATTCCGTTATTGCCCTCCAGGAACTCTTTGGCTCCAGCCAAATCCTCATGGGACGCTACTTTGAGGCCGAGCAGGTCTTTGCTCTCTATCTCATGGTTGCCCTCATCTACTTCCTCATCAACTTCGCCATTTCCAGCCTATCACGCTACGTGGCTAAGTCTTGGGCGAGCAGTATTGAATAAACGTTCCTCCCAGCCAGATGGTTGGGATTTTTTGTGTTTGTTACAACTATTTTAAGAATGAATGATGATGATCTTTTACCTTGATTGTTACGAAAAAACTTGTCGACTGCACTCCAGGTCTACGAAAACCAATTCTATAGGTTCCGTCTTCCACATTAGAATAGTCAAATGTTTCGACTTTCTGTTTTAAATCAGCTAGTAATTTATCTTCCTCTACTAAGTCGTTTTCTAAACCAAGGTCCTTCTTATTAAAAAATTCAACTTCGATTACCGCCATTTCTTCCTCCATGAGCCAGTCTAAATTAATATCATAAAAACCTGCAAAAGCCCGACCATTATAGCGATTTTCCTCTACCTTTTCATAAAACTTTATCAGTTTTTCATCCTGAGTTTCAAGCCTACCATCCACTTCAAACAAAGTGAAATCTTTTTCTTCCATCAATTTAAATATCTGCTGTGCCTGATTCAGTAAATATTTACCTCTCGGCTGATGCCACATAGCTTGGTCAACGATACCATCAAATTGATACAACATTCCACTTGGACTATCATCAAAATAGGCCGTCATATTTAGTAGTCCGTTTAATGCCTCCTGTCCTTCAATTCGGTTATTGACCAAAGTATCAGAGGATTGAAGTGTAATTGACTGACCATCTATAACCTCAGTATAATCATACTCTAAAACATCCCATGGGTTACCAATGGCAATAGGACGAAATTTTGTCAACTCCACCTTACCAGTGAAACCATATGACTCCATACCCTGTTCTAGCATCATCTGATACGATATCAATTCCTCTCGACTAGCCACTTTGGGACTAAAGAGCAGCAATAGACAAAGCAACAAAATGCCAAAGAAACCAATAATTCCTAATAAAAGACCTACAATAAACTTCATTATCCTTTTCATTTAAGCACCTCTTTCCTTGACTATTATACCAAAAAAGAAGTCCTTTCGGACTTCGCTGATTTACAAAATCATTCTGCTAGTTGATAGAAAGTGACTATGTTAAAGGACAAAATAGTGCTGATAATATTCCAGATTTCTGAGCGAATGAATTTATGAGATTACGGTTACTCAGAAACAATCAACATAGATTTAATCACTTTACGGTCCGCCATATCTTGATAGGCTTGGTTAATTTCACTGAAATCATAGGTATTTGTGAAAACTTTACCAGGGTTAATCCTTCCATCCAAGACGGCTTCGAGTAATTCATTTTTGACATAGGTAGTGACCGATGCTGAACCACCGCCGAAGGAAATATTCTGTGCAAACGTCGAGCCAATCGGACGGTTATTGTAGTGAGGGATACCAACATAGCCGATACGACCGCCATTATGAAGGACCCCCAGTGCCTGTTCAATAGAAGATTCTGTACCAACGCACTCAAGGGCAGCATCCGCTCCTCCACCTAAAATTTCACGCACCTTTGCAATACCTTCCTCACCACGTTCAGCAACAACAGCAGTTGCACCCAGTTGAAGGGCTAATTTCTGACGATCTTCATAACGGCTCATCATAATGATTTGAGATGCACCTCGCATTTTAGCAGCAATAACGGCACATTGACCGACAGCGCCATCTCCAATCACAACGACCCTGTCGCCTTGTTTCACTTGTGCTACCCTCGCAGCATGATATCCTGTAGGCATGACATCTGCCAAGGCCAGTAAAGACTTCAGCAGATCTTCTGAGTAATCAGATGGCTGACCAGGTACTTTAATTAGTGCCCAGTTCGCATAGTGAAAACGTAGGTATTCTGCCTGGTAACCGTTTCCCCAGTTGGTCGGAGCTACATGATTATCACAAGTGCCGTCAAATCCAGCACGGCAGGCATCGCACTCACCACAACCATGCGTAAAGGGTACAATGACAAAATCTCCGGGATGAATATCTGTCACTTCGGGACCAACTTCTTCAACTATACCTAGTGCCTCGTGTCCAGAATTGACAGAATGACCTTCTTTAACATCCCCATGTGAGTATGACCAGAGGTCCGAGCCGCAAACACAGGCACGGACAATTTTTATAATGGCGTCATCCGGTGCTTGAATCGTTGGTCTATTAACCTCTTCGATAATCATTGACCCAGCTTTTTCAAAAATAGCAGTTTTCAATTTAATATTTCCTTCCAAAAATTAATGATTGGTATTTATAATTTTAGCAGGTACACCTGCAACAGTTGTATTATCAGGAACATCCTTTGTCACAACACTTCCAGCCCCTACTATAGCATTTTCACCAACCGTCACACCTGGTAATATAGTTGCTCCCGCACCTATCCAAGCATTGTTCTTAATATGGACGGATTTCAAAATTAAGCCCCGTCGCTGTGATGATTCTTGAGGGTGATTAACTGAGATAATCATAGCACGAGGACCAATCAAGACCTTGTCCTCAATAACAATCCCACCTAAATCTGTCATCATCACATCCGTATTGATAAAAACTTCCTTACCAATGGAAATATGGCGTCCGAAATCCGTTCGGAAAGGCAATGCAATTGACGTTGTATCATCCAACTTCTTACACATGATTTTTTCCAGCAAGTCACGTTTACTCGCTTCGCTTTGGACTTCTGTATTCAATTTTTCTATAAGCGGTAAGGTTTCAGCAGTAATTTCGTGAATAAGTTCGTAAACAATGTCTCCTTTTTTAATGATTTCTCCTGTTTCAATGAACGATTTAATTTCTTGATGCATACTTCATACCTTATTTTAGTTACTGTTTCCTTTCCTGTTTTCTTTAGATATTTTATTACAAACACAACCCATAATCAAATACTTGTTTTATGTTCTATGTATGCCTATGAGGCATATATTGTGGTATAATAATTCTAAAAAATCACTAGGAGCTAGTAATGGATATCCGTGTTCTTAATTACTTTGTCACAATCGTACAAACCAAATCTATATCTAATGCCGCCAAGGCCTTGCATATCACACAGCCAACCCTTTCTCGACAAATTCGAGACTTGGAAACAGAATTAGAAACTCAGCTTTTCGATCGTGGTAGCCGAGAAATTCAGATAACCGAAGACGGGCGTTACCTTTACAATCGCGCCATAGAAATTCTATCCTTAGTCAATAAAACAGAAAATAACATCCGTAGAAACGATGGTATTTCGGGTGAACTTAGTATTGGAGCCGCGGAAAGTCAATCTCTGGATATCATGGCACGAGCCGTTAAAAAATTGACCACTACCTATCCAGAAGTTAAAGTACACATTCTTAGTGGTAACGCTGACTATGTACAAGAATATTTAGACCAAGGCAATATTGATATCGGTATAACCTTTGGTTCTTTTGATGAAAGTAAATATAATCACTTACCTCTTCCAAATAGAGATTCTTGGGGGATACTTGTTCCAAAAAATCATCCCTTAGCCACTCTTCAGACCCCAAAACTTCATGATGTAATCAAATATCCACTGATAGTATCTGCTCAGCCCAACATCACCTTTGAAGAACTAGATAAAGTTGGTGATTATCGCATTGTTGCAACTTATAATCTTCTATATAATGCTGCCCTTCTTGTCAAAGCAGGTGTTGGTGTTGCACTTTGCTTGAACGGCATTGTCCTGACTGATGAATATAGCCAACTAAAATTTATAAAATTACAAGAAGGTAACCATGACCCTCTACAAGTTCTCTGGAAAAAACAAAACAATCAATCCCGGGTCGCCAATAAGTTTTTAAAAATTTTAAAAGAAATTTCTGAATCGAATGTCCAGTAAAATGACAATCAGCTTTCTAAAGAAATCTAGTCTATTCTATTTTGACAACTTGGGAGTTTTTCGCTGTCAAAAAAGAAGCCCTTTCGGACTTCTCCTTATAATTATTATTCAGCTGTTTCAGCTGGACGTGATTTGCGAGCAATATCTGCTAGGATATGGTCCACAAATTCTGATACAGACTGAGTTTGTGTTGCCTTACTTCCGTAGCGACGAACGTTGACAGCGTTGTCTTCCATTTCCTTGTCACCGACGATAAGCTGGTATGGGATCTTGCCGGTCTGGCTCTGACGGATCTTGTATTGCATCTTCTCGTTACGTTCATCCACGTGTACTCGAACGCCACGGTCTTGCAATTCTTTTGCAACCTTCCAAGCGTAATCCAAGTGAGCTTCCACAGAGATCGGAATCATAGTCACTTGGGTTGGAGCCAACCAGGTTGGGAAGGCACCCTTGTAGGTTTCAATCAAGATTGCAGTGAAGCGTTCCATAGTCGAGATGACACCACGGTGAATCATGACTGGGCGGTGCTCCTCACCGTCAGCACCGATATAGGTCAGACCAAAGCGTTCTGGCAAGAGGAAGTCCAACTGAATGGTTGACAGTGTCTCCTCATTACCTAAGGCAGTTCTCACCTGGATATCCAATTTTGGACCGTAAAAGGCTGCTTCCCCCTCTGCCTCGAAGTAGTCCACGCCCATTTCATCCATAGCACCTTTCAACATACGCTGGGCATTTTCCCACATCTCATCATTGTCATAGTACTTCTCTTTGTCCTCTGGGTCACGATATGACAGGCGGAAACGATAGTCGTTTAGGTTGAAATCTGCGTACACATCGATAATCAACTGGAGAGCTTTTTTAAACTCTTCTTGGATTTGCTCAGGTGTGACGAAAATATGACCGTCGTTAAGTGTCATCTCACGTACTCGTTGCAAACCTGTAAGAGCACCAGATTTCTCATAGCGGTGCATCATACCAAGCTCAGCGATACGCACTGGCAATTCACGGTAAGAACGCACATGGTTTTTATAAACTTGAATGTGGTGCGGACAGTTCATCGGACGAAGCACAAACTCCTCACCGTCACCCATGTCCATAGTTGGGAACATATCTTCATGGTAATGCTCCCAGTGACCTGAGGTCTTGTAGAGTTCGACAGAAGCCAAAGGTGGCGTATAAACGTGCTGGTAACCTGAAGCCAATTCCTTGTCTGTGATGTAACGCTCCAAGGTACGACGGATAGTCGCTCCATTTGGCAACCAGAATGGCAAACCTTGACCAACTTCTTGGCTAATCATGAAAAGATCCAATTCCTTACCAAGTTTACGGTGGTCACGCTCTTTGGCCTCTTCACGCATTTGCAGGTATGCTTTGAGATCTTTTTTGTCAAACCAAGCTGTACCATACACACGTTGCATCATTGGATTTTCGCTCTTACCACGCCAGTAAGCACCTGCCACGTTGAGCAATTCAAAAATCTGGATACGACCTGTTGACGGAACGTGTGGCCCACGGCAGAGGTCAACGTATTCGCCTTGGGTATAGATGGTCAAACCGCCCTCGTCATCCGAGTGTTCTTGAATCAATTCCAACTTGTAAGGATCATTTTTGAAAATTTCAAGGGCTTCTTCCTTAGTTACCTCACGACGTTCTGAGGGGAAATTTTCTTTGACAATTTTAGCCATTTCTTCCTGAATACGTGGCAGGTCTTCATTTGAAATCTGACCTGCTGCATTGTCCGTATCATAGTAGAAACCATCCTGAATAGCAGGACCAACCCCCAACTTGATGTCTGGGAAAAGACGACGAGCCGCTTGGGCAAAGAGATGGGCTGCTGAGTGACGCAAGATGTCCAAGGCATCCTCGTGGTCAGGCGTTACGATTTCAAGCGCGCCATCCTCTTCAATAGCACGGGTGGTGTCAATCAGTTTACCATTAAACTTACCAGCAAGAGCTTTTTTAGCCAAAGACTTGCTGATGCTCTCAGCAATTTCAAAAGTTGTCACGCCAGCTTGGTACTCACGAACAGCACCATCTGGGAAAGTAATTTTAAGCATATTTATCTCCTTTTTATTTATTTTTAATCCCTAATAACTCTTCTTTTTGAGTTAAAAAGGTTTCCATTTCTTTTTGAATATCAATATCCAGGCGGTCAGCCAGTTCAATCAACCACCAGATATTTTCGGCCATTTTATGCTCCAAGGTATAAGGCGTTTCATCATAGTAACGACCCTGCTTGGTCAAAATCAGGCGGTTCATATTGCCAATATCATTGGTCAAAGCCAAGAGGTCTTTATTTTAAGTTGTTGAGCTGAAACAGTCTATCCCCAGACTGTTTCACTCCTCAATGGACCACTCTTTGTCGTGGTGCTTGAGTTCCAACTCTCTGTAAGCACGACGCACATCTTGACATCGTCTTAATAAATCATCAGGTAGCATCATTCCTCCTCCAAAAAAACACGACGCCCTCAAAAAAAGGACGTCGCAACGTGGTTCCACCTTCATTCGCAGTCACGCAAAAAAGCCTGACTACCTTAGATTGGCGATAAGGGAGCCACCCTTTTATGTTTGCATAAAATCATACCGAGTAGTGTCAATCCTATCCTCTATGTGCTTGCACCGACCGCACACTCTCTCAAAGATTTCCTAGAATGGATAAGTCTCTAACAGTTATTATAGCAGGATTTTCGGATTTTTCAAGGATTTTTGCGAGAATTTCTTGATTTTCCAATTCCAAGCATCTTCCTCATCAAAACCCCTACTCCTGCTCCGAGAAAGCCTACAAGAATGTAAGGAATAACGTAGATTTCTGAGCCCTCTGCATTTGGAAAAATCAGGGTATCGACTGGCAGATAAAGCAAGCCTTGTAGCAGTGGAAACCACCAGGAAAAGCCATGTTTGACAGTATAAATGATTGAAATCAGTAAAATCAAGATTGGTTGATAGACTAAAATCAAGTTAATCAACAATCCCTTGATGGTCAAGTCATCCAGCGGAGAATACATAATCAGCACCGGCACCAGATAATAGACCAGTAAAGTAGGCAAGATGTACCAAAATATTTTTCCTGAATTCTTCATTTTCATCCCTCCTAATCAAAGAAATTACGAACGGATTTGACCTGGGCAACTGATTTTCTGAGAATGCGAGCTGTGGTGTCGGTTGATTTGACAACGACCTTGGCTGGTAAGGTAACTGCTCCCTTGAGCAATACTTCTGCCACACTGTCTTGATTGGTGTGTTCCTTCTGGAAATCATGGGAAATTTTCAAATCCAGGTAATACTCAAAAACTCGGTGACCGAAATTCTTGGCGGAAATTTCATAGAGCTTTTTCTCCAGCAAGTAGGCATTCATGCTTGGCGTCGCCAAAATCGCATCAATGACCACATCTGCTATGTCCTTTTCCCGCTTAAAGAGGGTTCCAAACATCTTGTCCGTCACCAAATTATCCAAATAAGGATTCGAATGGGCTAGGATTGGAGTGCCTGATGCCAGGCTTTCCAAGAAGGTCAGACCCTGGGTTTCACTGGTAGATGCCGAGATAAAGAAATCAGCCGCTTTATAGTATAGAGCAGTATCGCTCGGCGCAATCATGCCCGTCATCTGAATATGACTGGCCAGCTGCATGCGGTCAATCATCTCCTGCAACTCTCCCGCATAAGGTCCACCACCAACGATAACCAGCTTGACCTTGGGATTTTCAGCCAAAATAGCCGGCATGGCCTTGACAAGGGCCTGAATATTTTTTTCATTGGAGATACGAGACAGGCTGAGCAGCATAGTTTCATCCTTAGCAATCCCCAGTTGCTGCCTCAGTTCATCAATATCCTCTTGGCAAATCTCAGGTCGGTCAAACTTGGCCAAATCAATTCCTGTCGGTATGACCCTTTTGGAAATAGGAACCTGATACTTATTCAGCAAATCTTCTACAATCTCGCTGGGACAGATAATCCCATCAAGGTCACGGAAGAAGGGTTTGAGGATATACTTGACCATGCTAGGGCGGATAATTTTCCCCTTAGCAATATAGTGGACGTAGTCCTCATACTGGGTATGGTAGGTATGAATAACTGGAATCCCCAATTCCTTGGCAATCAATTTCCCCAAAATCCCCAGAGAAAACTCCGTATGGGTATGAATAATATCCAGCTTGTAACGGCTGGCAATTTTCAAGGCATCCACAAAGCCAGCATAGGCCACTCGACGGTCCTTAAAGGCAAAGAAGGGCACGCTAGGAATGCGGATAATATCCCAATCCTCATAGCGGTTGACACCCTCATCAGTGGTCGTAAAAATAAATACTGCATGACCTAGTTTTTCCAGCTCCGTTTTCAGGGTCCGAATAGACGTCGCAACCCCCGAAACCTGCGGAAAATAGGTATCTGTAAACAATCCAATACGCATTTACAACTCCATGACTTGGCGATAGGCTTCTACTAGCTGGTGGGCTACATTGTCCATCGAGCGACTAACTGCCACCTGATAACCTGCCTCGCGCTTGTCTACTTTTTTATCTAAGATATTTTGAATGGATTGGACAAAATCATCGACAGTCTTGCCCAATTCAGCACTTGTTTCATCAATCCAGCCTTCATAAACTGGAATATCTCTCAGCACAACATGCTGGTGGCTGGCTAGAGCTTCCAAGACGACAATCCCTTCCGTCTCTTCATAGGATGGGAAGAAAAAGGCATCCGCTCCGCTCATTGCCCCCTGAAAAACAGCCCCCTTGAAGTAACCAGGAAACTCGACATTAGGCGGATGAGCTCCTTCTACAATTTTCCGGATATAGGATGGAATCATCCATTTATTGATAGAGCCTAGCCAAATGAAGCGCACATGGGGCAGCTTTTCAGCCACCTTGACAAAATCCTCTATGCCCTTGCGGCGGAAATAAAGCCCGGCACAGACCACGACTGGTTGTCCCTCTTTAATACCGAAATAATCCCGAAAAACAGCCTCTTTGCGAGCATCTTTCTTGTACTTGTCCAAATCAATCCCATTGGACACGGCAACGATTGGAGTTGTCACCCCATAGGATTGGATGAGCTGCTTAGAATACTCTGACGGGGTAATAATAAAATCTGCTTTTTGGTACATGCTGGCCAGATATTTTCCCACAAATGGCGCCAGGCGATTGGATCCGATAAAGGAATTTTGAAAATCTTCCTTGGTCGAATGCCCGTGCAAGATGACCTTCTTTCCATGGCGTTTGGCAGCGTGCAGAAGCAACCAGGAACGTGGCCCATAGGTATTGATATGAATGACATCATAATGCCCTAAAAGGTCCGTCGTATAGGGAATTCCAGCCATGTCCAGGGCTTCCATTTGATGGTGGAGGGCCCGACCAATCCCTGATTTTTCCAGAACTGTCTTGCCTTCCAAATAGAGTAAAACTTTCATGATTCTATTATAGTTGATTTAAAAGAAAAAATATAGCGGAAACATGAAAAATCCAAGAAGACAAGGCTTAGCTTTATTCAACCTTCTACACTGATAATAAATCGAGGAGCAGAAAACCAAAAAGAAGCTGACACAAGGTCAACTTCCCATCATAATAAATATATATTTTAGCCGAGTTCAGCTTTTTTTCTTTTCACTAAACCAAATCCAAGCATTCCCACTACAAGTCCAAGAGATGTCAAAGCATCTACTTGTCCAGTATTCGGCAATGTTTTAGCAGTTTGTCCTGAGGATTGATTGCTAACAGATTGTTCAGTGTTACCAGTTCCTTGGGATGAGATGCTGGTTTCCTCTGCTGAACCGCCAGCTGCAGCACCACCACCAACTAGATGCGAAATTGTTGGAGTAACTGTTGTTTCTTGCAAGATTTCAGTAGGTAAAATGTGACCCTGACTTAGAATGGCTGTAATGTCAAGCTCTGGTAATTCATGTGTAACGCTGTCGCCTTTTGCTGTGATAATTGAATCCTCAACTGATGTTTCTACCTGAGGTTCCTCAACCGGAGCTACAACTATTAGCTCGTCAACCAAAATTGTACCCTGTGGCTCATCAATTGGCGCTACAACAACTGGCTCGTCGGCTGGTGTTATAACGGCTGGTTCGTCAACTGGCGTGTCTACCTGAGGTTCCTCAACCGGAGCTTCTACCTGTGGTTCGTCGACTGGGGTGACAACTGCTGGTTCATCAACTGGGGTCTCTTCGACTGGCGCCGGTTGACTGCCGATAATGATAACTTTGGCAATTGGTTCGATAATTGTAGTTGTACTTGTCGCTGTTACTTCGCCAGTGACTGCGTCAATTTTATAAGTTGTGGTTGTCGTCTCACTGCAGTCAACACCACCAGTCTCACTATAGTAGCCCACAGGTTTAGTAGAATCTGACTCATAGCGAGTACCATACTCAATCATCACTGTCTCAACTACCGGCTGTGTACCTTTGGTAATGACTTTCTCTTCTGGTGCAACAATGACTGGAGTTCCATCGGTTGGAATGCTAGCTCACTTGAAAAATTATTGATCTGTACCGTCTCTTCCGAATAAGCATCTACAACGTGACCGAGCTCGTGAGCCATGACATAGGTTTCCCAGGTAAATTGACCTTTCTCCACATCGATAACACCACCTTTGAAACCGGCATTATTCATATTGTTAATGGCATCATATCCAAGGGTATTTCCACCAAAGCCATAGGGGTCGTCATAAATTTTGATAAGACCGTATTGTGATTTGGCGGCGTCTGGCATGGCCTGGTAGAAATTATAGAAATTGTCAATAGCACTATTTTTAACTGTGAAGTTGCCATAAATCTTGATCAAATCTTCCTAAGTGACCAAATCGCTACGGTTCATGTAGACATTATAGCGGTTTGTCAAACTAGCAAAGAGGTCTTTGACGCGATTTAAAGTTGCATCAGAGGCAGTTGTACTACCGATTTTTGCGTAAATTGCCTCACTTCTGAGCATGATAGCCTTGGCTTCCGCATACATACAGGCCGGGATAACTGTGCCAAAAGTGTAGCGGTCACTTGGGCTAATCGCTCCCAAGACGGACGCTCGGTTAGACATGGTCACCAATTCCTGCATGGCCATTTTTTGCTGGTCCAATCAACCTTGGTCGTTTCTATTGAATACAGCCATTTGTGGATTTTCCGCACGAGAATAGGTACTAGTACGAGCGTAACGCGTCGTACCAACCATCGGTGAACCACGGTCAGAAATGGTCAAATTTCTTACAGTCATATTTATCAGAATATCCCCGTAACCATTTGCCCATAACGTTGATTAATCGATAACAATCTAGTCACTTGGCTTTTCTTTTGTCAAGTCAACGCTGAACTGTGCTGTATAGTGACCTGTCGTCGCATCAAACATCTTTTGTTCAGGAGTATCATCTTGCAACTCTATAATATTGCTCCGTCGCCTGCAGTTACTGGCTCAACATAGGGAATATCCTCTTCAAACAGTTTTTCATTAGGATCTAATGGGAACTTAGCTGTTGCATACTCAGTACCTGGCAAGGTAGACATGGTATTATATTGATTGTGATAAAGAATTAGCTCAGGATCTGATTCTCCTGGTACTTCCTCAACCACAAGTGGCTGTTCTACAGGAATTTCCGCTGGTGCTGGCACTTCAATTACCGGTTCTGTCTCAGTTTCAACAGAAACTTCTGCTGATATAGCCGGTTCTTGATTTTCTGTTACCGCAGGTGCTACCACCTCAGCCTGCACATCCTGGTTGCTCACCGCAACTGTTGCTGGATTTTCAGTTGGCAAACTATCGGCGTTAACAATCTGACCACCTAAAAATAGACCCACACAGACTGATGCGGCTCCTACTGAAAATTTACGAATACTAAATCGTTGCTTACGAAACAAATCTGTTTCCCTCTACATTCATCTTAAAAACTTACTGAAAGCAAGTCAGGCTCTTATATCTGGAAAAGGCCAAAGCAAAGACTAATCTGAATCAAAAATCGAAAGAATTTTTCAGCATGAACTTGTAGACACTACTTCCTGTAAAAATATAGAAAAAAGAGCATCTGATTGATACCCCTTAATCTGATTTTCTATTACTTTTCTACTTATTCTTGAGTTCAATGACCAGATCCCGAATCTGGGCAGCCAGTTCAAAGTCAAGCAACTCTGCTGCCTCCTGCATCTGAGCCTCCAGCTTCTTAATCATGGCCTTGCGTTCGTCTTTGTTGAGGGCGTTGAAGTCCACTACTTCTTCCTTGTCCTGAGTGACAGCCTTAGTCACGCTTATCAGGTCACGGATTTCTTTCTTAATAGTTTGTGGAATGATACCATGTTCTTCATTATAAGCCATCTGGATTTGACGGCGGCGGGCTGTTTCTTCCATGGCCTTCCGCATAGACTCGGTGACCTTGTCCGCATACATGATCACATGACCTTCAGAGTTACGGGCCGCCCGACCGATTGTCTGGATGAGCCCTCGTTCATTACGGAGGAAACCTTCCTTATCAGCATCCAAGATTGCCACCAGACTAACCTCTGGCACGTCAATCCCTTCACGCAAGAGGTTAATCCCTATCAAGACATCAAAGACGCCCAAACGCAAATCACGGATAATCTCCGTACGCTCCAAGGTCTTGATGTCCGAGTGCATATACTTGACCTTGACACCCATTTCTTTAAGATAGTCGGTCAAGTCCTCTGCCATTTTCTTGGTCAGCGTAGTGATAAAAGTCCGCTCGCCTTTCCCAACACGGGCATTGATTTCACCTAAAAGGTCATCCATTTGACCCATGGTTGGACGGACTTCCACCTCTGGATCCAAAAGCCCTGTCGGCCGAATAATCTGCTCGACAACGGTATCGGTCTGCTCCATTTCATAGTCACCCGGCGTCGCAGATACATAGACAATCTGGTGGACATGGCTCTCAAATTCTTCCCTGCGCAGCGGACGATTATCTAGTGCACTCGGGAGGCGGAAACCATAGTTGACCAACATCTCCTTGCGTGAGCGGTCACCATTGTACATCCCCTTAATCTGCCCCATGGTCATGTGGCTCTCGTCAATCATAATCAGGTAGTCTTCAGGGAAAAAGTCCAGCAGTGTGTACGGAGGCTCGCCCTCGCTTCGCCCGTCCATGTGGCGAGAATAGTTCTCAACTCCGTTGGTGTAGCCCATTTCCCGAAGCATCTCGATGTCGTAGTCGGTTCGTTGTTTCAATCGCTGAGCTTCTAAGAGTTTTCCTTCTGATTCAAAGACCTTGAGCTGCTCTTCCAGCTCCGCCTGAATCTTGGCAATAGCCGTTTCCATGTGATCATCGTTGGTCACGAAGTGGGTGGCAGGGAAAATGGCCAAGTGATCCACATCGCCCAAAACCTTACCTGTCAGGCTTTCAATCTCACGGATGCGGTCGATTTCATCGCCGAAAAATTCGACACGAAAAGCGTGTTCGTCACGAGAAGCTGGGAAAATCTCCACCACATCTCCACGTACACGGAAGCGTCCCCGTTGGAAGTCGATGTCGTTGCGCTCGAACTGAATATCGACCAGAGAATTAAGCAACTGATCACGGGAAATCTCCTGACCTGGTCGCAGACTGACCACGCTGTCAGAATATTCCTTGGGCGAACCCAAACCGTAAATACAGGAAACCGAAGCCACCACGATGACATCGTTTCGCTCCAGCAGGGCTGAGGTCGCTGAGTGGCGGAGTTTGTCAATCTCATCATTGACCGAACTATCCTTTTCGATATAGGTGTCGCTGGACGGAACATAGGCTTCTGGCTGGTAGTAATCGTAGTAAGACACGAAGTATTCGACCGCATTTTCTGGGAAGAATTCCTTGAACTCGCTATAGAGCTGACCAGCCAAGGTCTTGTTATGGGCGATAACCAGAGTGGGCTTATTGACACGGGCGATGACCTGGCTCATAGTGTAGGTCTTACCAGTACCAGTCGCCCCCATGAGAATCTGGGCTTTTTCGCCCCCCTCGATATTATCCACCAAGGTTTCAATGGCTTGGGGCTGGTCGCCAGACGGGGAATATTTTGACACTAGTTTAAATTGGTTTTCAGTATTTCGATTGATCATGGTTCTATTTTATCACAAGTCCGACATTTCCTTGAAAAAATAGTTTTTCGGGGGGGGTGAAAGATTAAATTTTCTCACAATTTAATAACTTGGAATGTTATATTTTCTGACATGTTCTTTTCATTGTTTTTGCATTAATTTTCATAATATGGTACAATGGCAAAGTTATTTTATAATAGAAGGAGTATGAAAATGAAGAAAAAATTATTCATGCTATTGGCAAGCATTTTGCCGGTCTTCTTTATTTTTACAGGTGTTCAGGCAGATGATACGATTGATATCGTCTTTGACAATGCCTATGCACCATTTGAATTTAAAGATTCTGACCAAACTTATAAAGGATTAGATGTTGATATTATCAACGAAGTTGCAAAACGTTCAAATTGGAAAATGAATCAATCCTTCCCAGGATTTGATGCTGCTGTCAATGCGGTCCAGTCTGGTTCGGCCGATGCCCTCATGGCTGGTACGACCATTACCGAAGCCCGCAAAAAGGTCTTTACCTTCTCAGACCCCTACTTTGATACGAAGATTATCATTGCAACAACCAAGTCTAACAAGATTTCTTCCTATGAAGACCTCAAAGGCAAGACAGTTGGTGTTAAAAACGGTACTGCTTCTCAAACCTTCCTCGAAGAAAACAAAGACAAGTACGGTTTTACTATCAAAACCTTCGACACAGGGGACACGATGTACAACAGTCTTTCCACTGGCGCTATTGACGCTGCTATGGACGATGAGGCGGTTATCCAATACGCTATCCAACAAGGGCAAGACCTGAGCTTGGACATCCCTGGCGAACCAATTGGATCATTTGGTTTCTCTGTTAAAAAAGGAAGCCAATATGAGTACCTCGTTGATGATTTCAACAAGGCTCTTGCAGCTATGAAAGAAGACGGTACCTACGAAAAAATCATGAATAAATGGTTTGGTGCAGCTACCGCCTCTGCTGATATGCAGAACTACTCATCTCGCTTGAAATTATCTGGTGATGCTACTAAAAAAGCAACCCCTATCAAGTCAAGCTACACGATCGTTTCAGATTCATCATTTGCCCCATTTGAATACCAGGACGAGTCTGGTAAGTACGTCGGCATTGACATGGAATTGATCAAGGCCATTGCGGAGCAACAAGGAGTCACCATCACTATCCAAAACCCTGGTTTCGATGCAGCCCTTAACGCTGTCCAAGCTGGTCAAGCAGATGCCGTTATCGCTGGTATGTCGATCACTGACGCTCGTAAGGAAATCTTTGATTTCTCAGATGCATACTACTCGTCAAATATCCTGCTGGCGGTTAAAAACAGCAGTGACATTGCATCCTATGAAGACCTCAAAGGCAAGACAGTCGGTGCCAAAAACGGTACAGCGTCTTACACTTTCTTAGAAAGCAACAAAGACAAGTATGGTTATACTTTGAAGGCCTTCGACGAGGCTTCTGGCATGTACGACAGTCTCAACTCTGGCTCAATTGACGCCCTCATGGATGATGAAGCGGTCCTCCTCTACGCTATCCAACAAGGTCGTGATTTCGCTACTCCAATCCCAGGTGAAAAATCTGGTGAATACGGATTTGCTGTGAAAAAAGGCAACAATCCTGAACTGATTGAAATGTTCAACAATGGCTTGGCTGCATTGGTAGAATCAGGCAAGTACGATGAGATTTTCAACAAATACTTCAATGCCAAAGAAGAGACAACACCAAGTACAGCCACTGAAACAGTTGATGAAACCACCATTTTCGGTCTCTTGAAAAACAACTACGGTCAGCTCGTGTCTGGTCTTGGTATTACAGTTGGTTTGGCTCTCTTGTCATTTGCCATTGCTATCGTCATCGGTATTATCTTTGGTATGTTTGCGGTGAGCCCAATCAAGGCCCTTCGTGTTATCTCATCCGTCTTCGTTGATGTGGTTCGTGGTATTCCGTTGATGATTGTTGCAGCCTTCATCTTCTGGGGTATTCCAAACTTGATTGAGTCTATCACTGGTCAACAATCACCAATCAACGACTTCGTAGCCGGTACCATTGCCCTATCCCTTAACTCCGGTGCCTATATCGCAGAAATTGTCCGCGGTGGTATTCAAGCCGTTCCTGCGGGACAAATGGAGGCATCACGCAGTTTGGGTATTTCCTACGGGACAACCATGCGCAAGATTATCCTACCACAGGCTGGTAAAATCATGCTGCCAAACTTCATCAACCAATTTGTTATTACATTGAAAGATACGACCATCATCTCTGCGATTGGTCTTGTCGAACTCTTCCAAGCTGGTAAGATTATCATTGCCCGTAACTACCAATCCTTCCGTATGTATGCAATTCTTGCTATCATATACTTGGTGGTTATCACCCTCTTGACTCGCTTGGCACGTAAACTTGAAAAAGGAGGCAAATAATGGCTTTATTAAAAATCAATGTTGAAGACCTGCACAAGTCTTACGGGAAAAACGAGGTCTTGAAAGGCGTCTCTGCAAAATTCTACGAGGGGGATGTTGTCTGCATTATCGGTCCTTCTGGATCTGGTAAATCAACCTTCCTTCGTACACTCAACCTCCTGGAATCCATCACAAGTGGTCATGTTATGGTAGATGGTTACAATCTGACTGACCCTAAAACAGATGTTGATGCCTTCCGTGAAAATGTCGGAATGGTATTCCAGCACTTCAACCTCTTCCCACACATGTCCGTCTTAGAAAATATCACCTTTGCTCCTATCGAACATAAAAAATTGAATAAGGCTGAAGCCGAGAAAGTCGGCATGGAATTACTGGAAAAAGTCGGTCTAGCAGACAAGCGTGACGCTATGCCAGATAGCCTGTCCGGTGGTCAGAAACAGCGTGTAGCTATTGCCCGCGCGCTGGCTATGAACCCAGACATCATGCTCTTTGATGAACCAACGTCTGCCCTTGACCCAGAAATGGTCGGCGACGTACTCAACGTTATGAAAGACCTAGCTGAGCAAGGCATGACCATGTTGATTGTTACGCACGAGATGGGCTTTGCCCGCAAGGTTGCTAACCGCGTCATCTTTACAGACGGCGGTGAATTCCTTGAAGACGGCACACCCGAACAAATCTTCGACAACCCACAACACCCACGTCTCAAAGACTTCCTGGACAAGGTCCTGAACGTATAAAGATTAGAAAAAACCTTGCTTTGTCAAGGTTTTTTGAGTTTCTTCAAATTATTATTAGAGTCTTTTCTGAATGCAATATAAAGCCTATCTTGCCCTGATACACGGAAAGTAGAGTGAAAAGGTCGATTTCCCAGCACCAGGACTATTAATCATCATTATACTGTCACCTTGTAAGACCAGCCCTTCTCTGTTTTTTCGAGCCTGCTAAATCCCATCTTCTCAAACAGACGCTGGGAACCAATATTCCAATCATAAATTTCTCCTACTCGAATTTCTGTGAAGCCTAGCTCTTTCGCACGTTCTATCATCCGTTTTAAGACCTTGCCACCAATGCCCCTTGCCCAGTAACGGCTATCGCCGATGGAAATCGCAAAGTCATCTGCCAGCAGGGTCACGTCTCCAATTGGTCTCCAACCACACTTTTCCCGAATTTCTATCCAGTAGCACTCGCCATTTTCCGATAAAAAACGGTACATCCTAGCTAATTTTTCCAAGCTATAAGCTTCTTTCACACCATCAACCAACCAGACTAGCTCCATATTTTGATGCCAGTCAAAAGCAAGCTCATATTGACCATCATAGGCACGAAGGCGTACGGTAGCATCAATTTCTAGTTGCTCTGCTTGTCTTATATTCCTTATTGGCATTGCGAATTCTCCTTTTTCCCTTTCATTATAGCATAAGGCTGTTTTATATGTGACAAATGCTCAAAATAGGTATATAATTACTACATAGTGATATCAAAAGGAGGAATTCTTATGTCAAATGTACTTTTATTCGGAGCAAGTGGCTTTTTAGGTCAAGAAGTGATGGAAAAATTGATTGCGAGCGGTCATCAGCTAACTGCTATTACACGGTCATTTGATCCTGAAAATAGCAAAAAATTCCGTCCAGACGTCGACTGGGTAGAGGCCGACCTCTATCAAGCAGATCAGTGGAAGGAATTGCTTAATGACCATACTGTTGTCATTAACTTGGTCGGCATGGTCAAAGAAGAGCCCGAAAAAGGCTTAACCTATGATAAGGTCATTCTCGGTGCTGCCAAGGTGATTGCGGATGTTATGGCTGATAAAAGTGACCACCACTACATTTACGTATCTACCCACCTCGAAGGGCTTGCGACGCCAGAAGGCTACCGCAAGGCTAAAAAAGAGGCGGAGGATTATCTCTTGGCGCAATCCTTCAAAACGAGCATCGTCCGTCCTAGCATGATGTACGGTCCAGGCAAGGCAGGAACAAGTGAAAGAGCCCAGGCTATTCTGGAAAAAATGGATCCTGCAAGTCCAGCTTGGGCCGGTCGACCAATTGCCGTGGAAAAGGTTGCCCAGACCATTGCTAACATTGTCAACGGAAAAACTGACCAAACCATATTCGAAAATGATGATATGGCTTGACAAATTATTCCCAATCAGATATAGTAATACTATCAAAAAAATACGAGGTAAAGGACCATGGACACAGACAAGTAATCTCTATTAAGTTTATACTTAGAGGTAGCTTGCCTGTGTCTATTTTTCCTGTTCTCCTATTCCCAAAATAGGTCTTTTTTGAGCAGGCACGCTACTGAGTAAGTAGTGTGTTTTTTCTCATACAAGGAGGCCTTATGCTCATCACAACACAAAATCTCTCGATCCACCACCAAAAAGACCTGCGTCCACTAGTAGCCGACCTCACCCTCACCATCAATAGTGGCGATAAGGTGGCTATCATTGGCGAAGAAGGCAATGGCAAGTCCAGCCTTCTCAAGACCTTGCTCAATCCAGACATGGTAGCAGACTATCTCCTGATAAGTGGCACGATTCAGCGCCACTTCACCGCACCGATCTACATCCCACAGTCTCTTCCTTTGGAAATGGCAGAGCTGACACTCAATGACTACTTCTTTTCTCAAGTAGATCTGGATATTGATTTCGGACTGCTCTATCGCTTCGCCGACCAACTGGCTTTTGACAGTGACCGATTGAGCAGTGACCAATTGATTTCTAGCCTGTCCGGTGGAGAAAAACTCAAAATCCAACTCATCAAATCGCTCGCTAAGCATTCTGATATTATTTTCCTAGACGAACCGTCAAACGACCTAGACCTAGATACGCTCTCATGGTTGGAAAACTATATTGCCACTAGCTCCAAAACGATTGTCTACGTCTCACACGATGAGGATTTTCTTGCCAAAACTGCCACAAAAATTGTGCATTTACAATCTGTAAAGAAAAAAATGCTGGCCAAAACAAGCGTTCAGACCATAGATTATCAAGCCTACCGTGACCAGCGCGAGGCAGCCTACTATAAACAGGTCCAGCAAGCGCAAAACGACCGCAAGGAATTTGAAAAAACCATGGAAAAACACCGTCGTCAAAAATCTCAGGTCCGGAATACCTTACTTAATACCCATGATGCAACAGCTGGACGGCTAGTAGCCAAAAAGATGAAATCTGTTTTAGCTAGGGAAAAGCGCTATGAAAAACAGGTAGAAAGCATGACCAAAATGCCCTACCATGAAGATGCCATTCACCTGTTCTTTTCTGACATTCAGCCGTTGCCAGCGCACAAACAGATTATCGACGTACAGGGTGAAGAACTGTGGTGCCATGAACGCCTGTTGGTCAAAAATCTCTTCATGAAGGTCAAGGCTGGTGAAAAAGTCGGCATTATCGGAGCCAATGGTGTCGGAAAATCCAGCCTCATCAAGTTCCTCTATCAGCATCTGCAAACCAGGTCTGACCTACAGCTGGGCTACATGCCTCAGTACTACGCAGATTTATTGCCATTAAGCAAAACTCCTCTCGCATTTTTAGCAGGAGAAAAGGATAAAGAGGAACAAGAGGCTGCTCTCACCTACCTGGCCAGTCTCCAATTCACCCGCGAAGAGGTTCACCATGCTATTTCCGATTTATCAGGTGGGCAACAAGCAAAATTACTGCTCTTAAAAATGGTATTGGACAAGGCTAATGTTTTACTACTAGACGAGCCCAGTCGCAATTTTTCACCCATTTCACAGCCCTACATTCGTGAATTATTCTCGGATTATCAGGGGACACTTATCTGCGTCTCGCACGATCGACGATTTTTGAGGGAGGTTTGTCATCAGGTTTACAAACTAAGCAAGCAAGGACTATACAGGCTAGACAGCATCTAAATAAAAGTCTCACAGCGAGACTTTTTCATAATGCAGACAAACTAAATTCTGGATAAATAAACTAAGTAGCTCTACTAAGAAAAAACAAAAATTTAGTTTATTTTGCGAGCGGAGCGAGCCCTAAGCCAGGACTTTCCACTGTGATGAAAATGCCTGAAACGTTGTCGTTTCAGGCATTCGGAGTATTTGAGACCTTAGGCTCAAATACTAGGTATAGAATTCCGTAGGTAGCTCAAACAGTCTGGGGGACTGTTTGAGGAGTAAACCTAGAAACAAGAAAGTTTACTACCGTCCGATATCACCTCAGGTAAGTCTGAAAAGAGATTTGTCTCCAAACTCAAAAAGTCTCATAGCGAGACTTTTTTGTATTTTTATTCAATTAGGCTGGTTCTAATCATAAACTCATTTCTAAAACAAGCCCAAGGCTGAACCATCTGCTGCCACGTCCATGTTGAGAGCCGCAGGTGCTTTTGGCAAACCAGGCATGGTCATGACATCACCGGTCAAAGCCACGATAAAGCCAGCACCTAATTTTGGTACAAATTCACGAACAGTAATATCGAAATCAGTCGGTGCCCCCAGCGCAAATGGATCATCTGAAAAACTGTACTGGGTCTTGGCCATACAAACAGGCAATTTATCCCAGCCATTCTTGGCAAATTCGGCCAATTGATTGCGGGCTTTCTTTTCAAAAACGACACCCGTTCCACCGTAAATCTGCGTCACAATCTTACTGACCTTGGTTGCCAAATCATCGTCAGACTGATAAATGGCTTGGTAGTTGGCCTGCTGTTTTTCAATGGTTGCGACTACCGTTTCAGCCAAAGCAACTCCACCGTCCGCACCGTCTGCCCAGACACTGGCAAGTTCGACAGGAACACCGATTTGACCACACAGTTCTTTGAGTGCAGCGATTTCGTCAGCTGTATCAGATACAAATTCATTGATGGCAACGACAGCTGGAACACCGTATTTCTGGATATTTTCGACATGGCGCTTGAGATTGGCAAATCCAGCTTTAACAGCCTCGACATTCTCAGTCGCAAGGTCTGATTTTGCGACACCACCGTGCATCTTCAGAGCTCTCAGCGTGGCAACAATCACCACGGCATCAGGCGATTTTGGCAAATTCGGTGTCTTAATATCCAAGAATTTCTCTGCACCCAAATCTGCTCCAAAACCAGCCTCTGTGACCGTATAATCTGCCAAACGTAGAGCCGTCGTAGTCGCAAGGACTGAGTTACAACCATGGGCAATATTGGCAAAGGGACCACCATGAACCAAAGCGGGCGTACCATAAATGGTTTGAACCAAATTTGGTTTAATCGCATCTTTGAGAATGAGAGTCAGCGCTCCTTCCACCTGCAAATCCCGAACAAAAACAGGTGTACGGTCATTGCGATAACCAATGACAATGCTTGCCAAGCGTTCTTTGAGGTCGTCTAGGTCCGTCGCCAAGCAGAGAATGGCCATAATTTCAGAGGCAACCGTAATATCAAAGCCATCTTCACGCGGTACACCGTTCAGCGGTCCACCCAGACCAACTGTGACCTTACGAAGGGCGCGATCATTTAGGTCTACCACCCGTTTCCAAATAATCCGGCGCGGATCCAAGCCCAACTCGTTTCCTTGATGCAAATGATTATCAATCAGAGCAGACAGGGCATTGTTAGCTGTTGTAATGGCATGCATATCCCCTGTAAAATGCAAATTGATATCTTCCATCGGTAGAACCTGCGCATAGCCACCACCAGCAGCTCCGCCCTTGACACCCATTACAGGTCCAAGCGATGGCTCCCGCAAGGCAATCATGGTTTTCTTACCAATTTTTGCCAGAGCATCTGCCAATCCAATAGTCACAGTGGACTTGCCTTCTCCAGCAGGAGTTGGGTTGATGGCTGTTACCAAAATTAACTTGCCAAGCTCATTGTCCTTGACTGCATTGATTTTATCAAAAGACAATTTAGCCTTGTATTTTCCGTATAATTCGAGGTCATCAAATCCAATTCCGACCTGCTCAACAATCTCTGTAATCGGCTTGAGTGAAACACTCTGTGCAATTTCAATGTCTGTTTTCATGCTAGCTCCCCTTAGCGAAATCTTTTTTCCAGTATATCACATCCCCTTGGAAAATCGGAAACATTTTTATGAAAAATAGTAAGAGTATTCGGATTTTGTGGCGGACTATCATTCAATAACAGTTATAGTTTGATTCCATTTTAGTAATAGTCTATTGGTCGCGAAAACTTTACGAAAAATGGAAAATTTAGTACAATATGGACATGAAAATCATCATTACATCAGGTGGAACCAGTGAAGTTATTGACCAGGTCAGGGCTATCACCAACCACGCAACAGGTACCTTAGGAAAAATCATTGCCGAACAGGCTCTGGCAAGAGGGCACGAGGTAACTTTGGTGACAACCAAGCAAGCTGTCAAGCCAACATCTCATCCTCATCTGACAATTGTAGAAATCACCAATGTAGAGAGCCTGAAAGAAACTCTTGAACCTCTTGTCAAGACCCACCAAGTCCTCATCCACAGCATGGCCGTTTCCGACTACACACCGGTCTATATGACTGGCTTGGACGAGGTTAGGGAAACAGAGGACATCACCAG
Organism: Streptococcus sp. A11; assembly: GCF_043674225.1. Classification (NCBI taxonomy): domain Bacteria; kingdom Bacillati; phylum Bacillota; class Bacilli; order Lactobacillales; family Streptococcaceae; genus Streptococcus; species Streptococcus sp. A11. The sequence goes on along the minus strand of NZ_JBIMJS010000012.1, from coordinate 35,580 downwards.
CCTGCTGGAGAAGAAAAATACGGAAACCAAGATTTCATCCAAGGCTGACTACCAGGTGCTCTTCTTGAAAAAAACACCCAAAGTTATCTCCCATGTCAAACAATGGAATCCAGGCATCCAGTTGATTGGCTTTAAGTTACTGGTCGACGTGCCCAAGGAAGAACTATTTGCCGTGGCACGAGATAGCATCCAGCGCAACAAAGCAGACTACATCCTGGCCAACGACCTAGTGGACATTACTACCGACAAACATCTGGGCTACCTGGTGTCTCAGACCGAGGCTATTCCTGCGGAGACCAAGCAGGACATCGCCCAACTCATTTTAAATACCGTAGAAAAGGGGTAAGACTATGGCAAGAATTACGCTTGCGGTGACAGGGTCTATTTCCGCCTACAAGGCTGCTGACATCACTAGCCAGCTGACAAAACTCGGTCACTCTGTGACAGTCCTCATGAGCCGCTCTGCTATGGACTTTATCACGCCCTTGACCCTTCAAGCCCTGTCCAAAAATCTGGTCCATACCGACCTCATGCTGGAGGAAAATCCTGCCTCTATCAAGCATATCGATATTGCCAAGGAAACGGACCTTTTCCTGGTGGCTCCTGCCTCGGCCAATACTATCGCCAAGCTAGCAAACGGTATGGCAGACAATATGGTGACGGCGACGGCTCTGGCCATCCCTATCGGGGTGCCAAAATTGGTCGCTCCTGCCATGAATACTAATATGTACCTCCACCCAGCCACACAACACAATCTGAAGACCTTGACAAGCTATGGCTATGAAGAAATCAAGCCTCGGGAGGCCCTGCTTGCCTGCGGTGATTTTGGAACTGGGGCCCTGGCTGAGGTTGACATCATCATAGAGAAAGTGAGTAGAATTTTAAGTGAGAAATAAACAGTCCAATCAGGTGGCCATGACAGCCATTTTTATCGCCATTATGGTCATTATCGAGGTCATCAGCCAGGCTATTTTTGCCAGCTTCGTACTTCCTGTCAAGCCAACCATTACCCACATCCCTGTCATCATTGCTAGTATCCTCTACGGACCAAAGCTGGGAGCCAAGCTAGGCGGCTTCATGGGCGTCATGTCCATTATCCGAAATTCCATTATCTTATCGCCCATGAGCTATGTCTTTAGCCCCTTGGTGGAAAACGGGAACTTCTACTCTATTCTCATTGCCCTTGTCCCACGAATTTTGATTGGGGTCACGCCTTATTATATCTACAAATGGCTGAGCAATAAGCCTGGGCTGGCTCTGGCGGGTCTGACTGGTACCCTGACCAATACCATTTTTGTCCTGTCCGGTATTTTCATTTTCTTTGGCTCTGTCTACAAGGGCGACATTAAACTGGTCCTGGCAGGTATCGTTTCCATCAACTCCATCACGGAATTGATTGTCTCAGCCCTGTTGACTGTGGCTATTGTTCCGATTTTACAGAAAGTTGTAAAATAAATCTCAGAAAATCATGTGAAAGCATGATTTTTTTTTTTGAAAATGGTATAATGAAAGCGTTTAATAGAAAAATTTTTTAAGGAGATATCTATGTCGTATCAAGAAACCTATCAAACTTGGCTAGATGTTGCTGACCTGCCTGACTACCTTCGTCAGGATTTATTGGCCATGGATGAAAAAACCAAAGAAGATGCCTTTTATACAAATCTTGAATTTGGTACAGCAGGTATGCGTGGCTATATCGGTGCTGGTACCAACCGCATCAATATCTACGTGGTGCGTCAAGCAACCGAAGGTTTGGCAAAATTGGTCGAGTCTAAAGGTGAAGAAGCTAAAAAACGTGGGGTAGCGATTGCTTACGACACTCGCCACTTCTCTCCAGAATTTGCCTTTGAATCCGCACAGGTCTTGGCAGCACATGGCATCAAGTCTTACGTCTTTGAAAGCCTACGCCCAACACCAGAATTGTCCTTTGCTGTCCGCCACTACAATGCCGTTGCAGGTATCATGGTGACTGCCAGCCACAACCCTAAAGAATTCAATGGTTACAAGGTTTACGGCGAAGATGGTGGACAAATGCCACCAGCAGATGCCTCTGCTTTGACAGACTACATCCGTGCTATTGACAATCCATTTGCAGTGGAATTGGCTGACTTGGAAGAAAGCAAGGCTAATAGTCTGATTACGGTTCTCGGTGAAGAGACAGACCGCCTCTACCTGGATGAGCTCAAGTCTATCAATATCAACAAAGACTTGATTGCTGAGCATGGTAAGGACATGAAGATTGTCTATACCCCACTTCACGGTACTGGTGAGATGTTGGCTCGTCGTGCCTTGGCTGAAGCTGGCTTTGAGTCTGTGGCAGTTGTCGAAAGCCAAGCAACAGCTGACCCAGACTTCTCAACAGTTGCCTCTCCAAACCCTGAAAGTCAAGCTGCTTTTGCACTTGCCGAAGAACTTGGCCGCGAAGTTGGTGCAGATGTATTGCTGGCAACAGACCCAGATGCTGACCGCGTTGGCGTCGAAGTTCGTCAGGCAGACGGTTCATACTGGAACCTGTCTGGTAACCAAATCGGTGCTATCATTGCTAAGTATGTCCTTGAAGCGCATAAACAAGCAGGTACCCTCCCAGCAAACGCTGCCCTTGCTAAATCAATCGTGTCAACTGAACTGGTAACTAAGATAGCTGAAAGCTATGGCGCAACCATGTTCAACGTCTTGACAGGTTTCAAATTCATCGCTGAGAAAATCCAAGAATTTGAAGAAAAACACAACCATACTTACATGTTTGGTTTTGAAGAAAGCTTTGGTTACTTGATTAAGCCATTCGTGCGCGATAAGGATGCCATTCAAGCCGTTCTGATGGTCGCAGAGATTGCTGCCTACTACCGCTCTCGTGGCATGACCTTGGCAGATGGTATCGACGAAATCTTCAAGGAATACGGTTACTTCGCTGAGAAAACCATCTCTGTTACTCTTTCTGGTAAAGACGGTGCCGAGCAAATCAAGGCTATCATGGCTAAGTTCCGTGAGCATGCTCCTGAGCAGTTCAACAAGACAGACATTGCTCTCTTCGAGGACTTCGCTCTGCAAAAGGCTGTCGCTCTTGACGGAACGACAACTGAACTGACAACACCTCCGTCAGATGTGCTCAAGTACACCTTGACAGACGATAGCTGGTTTGCCGTTCGCCCATCAGGTACCGAACCAAAAATCAAATTCTACATCGCAACAGTTGGCGCAACCTTAGGTGAAGCTGAAGAAAAAATCGCCAATATCGAAAAAGAAATTACAGAATTTGTAGGATAGAAATAAGGTCACAGCTGAGCTGTGGCTTTTTCTATGGTTATATTTTAGCAACTAATAAAATCAGTTACGCCACTTCATCCGCTCGATGATTGACCGGATCAATAACTTGTGGTTGGAAGCACCGAAAAACTCAAAAAACGGCTCTATAAGACTGTAGTGGGTAAATCCCCTATAGAGATTATGGAGCCTTTTTGAGTATCAAAAAGTCCCATATGACCTATAATGAAAAAAGACTAAACCATCATTAGAAAGGAATCATATGGAATAGATAAACAGTCAGGGAAGTGATTGTTTATCCCCGAGCCAAGAAATAATAAAGCGAGGATAGTATCACAAACTTACTTGGAACGAAAGACCCCAACATCACTATTTTGGATCATGTGGACTGCACTTCTCACAAAGAAATTCTTGCCAAACTGGATTATTCAGCTATTTTTACAATCATCAACGTTTTCAAGAGCACAACGACGGCCTTGTCCCTCTTGAAATGAGGAACAAGGCCGTCGCCTAATCTTTTATTATTACATTGTCCACTTGACAGGGAGCTGTTCAAATACTTTAGCGAGTTTAACGGTTATTTCTTTAACCAAATAACTTTGCTACAGTCTTAAACGGATTTACGCAGGAGTTAGTTAGCGCTAACTCCTTTTATATTTTTATTATAAACCATTGAACTTGATTTTTCAAGTAAAATACCTGGGACCTTATATGAATGCTAAGAATTGTTTCCTGGGATATGTAGAGGTTTCGTGACCTATATTATACAATCCTAGCTACTTATCACCCATTTTTTCCTGCTCATAAAACGCCTGCAAGGCCTCTTGCCAGCTTGGGATAACAAAGCCTGTTGCCTTGGCCTTGTCCAAATTTATAGTTGAGTTGAATGGACGTTTGGCTTTGGCTGGGAACTGGCTAGAATCCACTGGCAATACCTTGGTGTTGGTATCCTTAAGAATCTCTGTCGCAAAGTCAAACCAAGTTGTATCTTCTGCCGCATCGTTTGACAAATGATAATAGCCAAATTCTTGACCAGTTTCGACCAAGTGAACCATAAATTCCGCAAGGGTCCGTGTCCAGGTTGGGCGACCGTGTTGGTCGTTAACAACTGTCAAAGTATCGCGGGTTTCCGCAAGATTTTGCATAGTAAAGACAAAGTTTTTGCCATAGTTACCAAAGACCCAGGCAGTACGAACTGTGTAGAACTTCTCTGCGAATTTCTCGACCGCTTCTTCACCCAGACGCTTGGTGCGACCGTATTCAGATTGAGGATCTGGTTGATCATCTACTTGCCATTCTTGACCGACTGGCAACTCACCGTTGAAGACATAGTCTGTTGAGATATAGACAAGGGTTGCACCGTATTTGGCTGCAGCCTTGGCAATATTTTCAGAGCCCGTTACGTTAATCTTGTAGTTGAGCTCCTTGCCCTCATCTTCTGCCAAATCAACAGCTGTGTAGGCTGCACAGTGGTAAACAACGCTTGGTTTGACTTCTGCAAAAAAGGCATCCACCTTGTCTGCATCCGTGATGTCCATTTCTGCTACGTCAGCGGCAACATACTCAACACCACGCTCATCCAAGAGATAACGCAACTCTGTACCCAACTGACCATTTGCACCTGTAATTAAAATCATATTTGCTCCTTATTTCAAGAAAGGCTTGGGCAAGAGCCCTAGCCTATAATAATATTAGTTAATAACTTCCTGTGTCTTAGCATAGTTGGCTTCAACAGCTTCTTTTTCAGCCTTCCACCAGTCTTGGTTATCTGTGTACCACTGGATAGTTTCTTCCAAACCTTGAGAGAAGTCTGTGAATTGTGGTGTCCATCCTAGCTCATCACGAAGTTTGCTTGCGTCAATAGCATAGCGCAAATCATGTCCTGCACGGTCAGTCACGTGGTCATATGCATCTTTTGGTTGACCCATTTTTTCAAGAATCAATTCAAGCACTTCTTTGTTGTTCTTCTCACCATCAGCACCAATCAGGTAAGTTTCACCCATACGGCCTTTTGTCAAGATTGCCCAAACACCAGTCGAGTGGTCGTTGGTATGAATCCAGTCACGGACGTTTTTTCCTTCACCGTACAATTTTGGCTTGATACCTGCCAAGATGTTGGTGATTTGGCGTGGGATAAATTTCTCGATGTGTTGGTATGGTCCGTAATTGTTTGAGCAGTTGGAAATGGTTGCTTTAACACCAAATGAACGCACCCATGCTTTGACAATCAAGTCTGAAGCAGCCTTGGTTGATGAGTAAGGTGATGATGGGTTGTAGTTGGTTTCCGCAGTGAATTTCTCACCTGGACCTTCTCCATGACCTGGCAAGTCTTCACGCAAAGGAAGATCGCCGTAAACTTCATCTGTTGATACATGATGGAAACGTATGTCGTATTTACGAGCCGCTTCAAGCAATGTGTAAGTACCGATAAAGTTGGTATGGATAAATGGGCTCGGATCGTTGAGAGAGTTGTCGTTGTGGCTTTCCGCTGCGTAGTGAACGATCGCATCCGCTTTAGCAGCCAATTTGTCAACCAATTCAGCATCTGCGATATCGCCGACAACCAACTCCACACGGTCACCAAGAATAGCTTCCAAGTTAGCCTTGTTTCCTGCATAAGTGAGTTTATCCAAGACAGTCACATGGACGTCTGGGTGGTTATTGTAAACGTAGTGCACAAAGTTTGAGCCGATGAAACCAGCTCCACCTGTAACGATGATGTTTTTATACATTTTTTTCTCCGAAAATGTTTTTTATTTTTTTGAGCTGCTTAAGGTAGCGTGGGGCGCAAGCAACCGCCTTAGGCGTTTCATTGCTTATTTTCGAGCCAAAAGTCTCGAAAATCCCCTGTACCCGAACTTCCAAAGTAGTTCGGGTACTATCGCTACAGCAGCAACTCCCCTTTATAGGCTCGCTTTGCTCGCTTATTTTACTTCAAGATTTCTTTTAAGTAAGCAATCTTAGCAAAGTCTTTTTGATTGTTGTTTTCTGCTCGGTAGGAATCTTTGGAGGAGGCTTGATAGATTTTTAGGTATTGTTCAAGTGTCGGTAGGTAATAGCGAACACCTGCTGTTTCTAGTTCTTCCAAATCTTCTAGCTCTACACCTGCAAATTCAGGAAGTGAATGAAGGCCTCCGAATTCAACAGATAAGCCGTCTTTATGAAATTCATGTTCATGACGGTCAACAAGGACATAGCCTAATTGGTTCATCATGGCAATCAGCTCATCAGCACGATAAATCCGTTCGTCATCTGGGGCTTCCCAGCCACGCGGATCACTCGGAACATGAATATCTAAATCTCCTGCCTGCCAGTCCCTCCCTGTGCGCCTTTCTAAACCAACTGAGCCCATTAACAAGGGTATGATTCCAAGCTTGTTTAACTGCTCTGCTATTTCCAAAAAGGCTTGAAACATTAGAGGTCCTCTTTTCTCAAAGGCTTCACATCTTTGAGAAGTGGGTGATTTTTATCTGCCTCTGAAACTTCCGCTTCTTCTAGGTTTTCCCACTGGATGTCGAGGCTAGGGTCAGCGTAGTTGACGAAGGCATACTTAGGCTTGAGTTCCAAAGCCCAGTAGTCGTTAACCAAGTAGCTGTAAGCCACGAAGTCTGACAAAACTTGGAAACCATTGGCTACGCCACGCGGAACGAAGATACCTTTTGAAGCATCGATAACGGTTTGGTAGGTGTTGCCGAAGGTTTCGCCTTCACGAAGATCGACCCAAGTTCCCAAAACCTTACCGCCGTCCGCTACGGAGATATATTTATCCCAAGGCTCTGCGTGAAGACCACGAAGAACGTTTTTGCGAGAGAAGGAAACATTATTTTGTAATTTCCCTTCTGCAAAGAAGCTTTCAGGGAAGCCGAGAGGCAACATTTTTTCCTTTTGGAAGTTCTCCTTAAACCAGCCACGGTTGTCACCATGAACAGGAATGTCGAATTCTAACATTCCAGGAATAGCTTCAACTGGGCGAGCTGCTAGTGTTTTACCGAAAAAGTTTTCTGTCATTAGGCTTCTCCAATCAAACGGAGCAAGTATTGTCCGTATTCATTTTTCTTAAGGGGTTGCGCCAATTCATGTACTTGTTCTTTTGTAATGTAGCCCATGCGGTAGGCAATTTCTTCCAAGTTCGCAACTTGAACATTTTGCAAGCGTTGAACCGTTTCGATGTACTGCGCAGCTTCCAAGAGGCTTTCATGCGTACCTGTATCCAACCAAGCAAATCCACGTCCCATGAGTTCCACAGACAAGTCGCCACGTTCAAGGTAGGCCTTGTTGACATCTGTAATTTCCAACTCACCACGAGGGGACGGTTTGATATTTTTGGCAATCTCCACAACATCGTTGTCATAGAAGTAGAGACCAGTAACCGCAAAGTTTGATTTTGGCACTTCTGGTTTTTCTTCGATGGAAATGGCATTCATGTCTACGTCAAATTCCACCACACCAAAACGCTCTGGATCTTTGACTTGGTAACCGAATACTGTCGCACCTTTTTCTTTGCTAGCAGCCCGTTGCAACATCTTGGTCAAACCATTTCCATGATAGATGTTATCCCCCAAAATCAAAGCCACATTGTCATCACCGATAAATTCTTCACCGATAATGAAGGCTTGCGCCAAACCATCTGGACTTGGTTGTTCTGCATATGAAAGTGAAATTCCAAGTTCAGAACCATCTCCTAACATATCCTTAAAACGTGGAAGATCCTGAGGCGTTGAGATAATCAAAATTTCTTTAATCCCAGCCAACATTAAGGTTGACAGTGGATAATAAATCATTGGTTTGTCATAGATAGGCATCAATTGTTTTGAAGCCGCTCGTGTCAGAGGATACAGACGTGTACCTGATCCACCTGCTAGAATAATACCTTTCATAGTCTTACCTTCCTGCGTATAATATCAGTCCATTATACCATATTTTCAGCGTTTTTGTCATAAGGAAAAAGCCTCCGAAGAGACTTTCAAGTTTATCCAAGAGCCACGTCCAGAATCATCATGATGATGAAACCAGCCATGAGGCCCAGCGTTGCAATATCCGTATTTCCATTAGTCTGGGACTCCGGAATGAGCTCCTCGACCACGACGAAAATCATAGCACCGGCCGCAAAAGATAGGGCATAGGGTAAAATCGGTGTCATGTAGGTCACCGCCACCGCTCCAATCACAGCAGCAATAGGCTCAACAATGGCCGACATAGACCCCCAGAAAAAGGCCTTACTTCGAGTCGCACCGTCTGTCCGAATAGGGATAGCCAGGGCTGCTCCCTCAGGAATATTTTGCAGACCGATACCGACTGCTAACCCAATAGCACCTGCAAGGGCAGCAGGACTAAAGTTCGACGCTAGAGCACCAAAGGTTACCCCGACCGCCAGCCCTTCAGGGATATTGTGGATGGTTATGGCCAAAAATAGCAGAGCTGTTTTAGACAGATTTTTCCTGTCCTCCTCACCCCCACCTTCGGCCTGAGATTTGTCGTGCCCCAGGTGCAAATGTGGCACCAGAGCATCGACCAAGCGTAAAAAGATGCCTCCAAAAGCAAAACCAAGAGCTGCAGGCACCCAAGCCCAGGCGCCATAGGTCTCCTCCGCATAGCTAATCGAAGGAGCTAAGAGAGACCAAAACGAGGCCGCAATCATCACTCCAGCTGCGAAGCCCAACATGGTATCCAAGAGCCTCCGACTAATCGTTTTAAAGAAAAAAACAACCGCTGACCCTAAAATAGTACAGGACCAGGTAAAGAGCCCTCCCAACAAGGCCTGTACAACAACTGATTGTTCCATAAACCAGGTCATAGAAGAACCAACTTTCTAAATCAATATCTTAAGTTCCTCTAGCATACCCCAAATTCAGAAGAATTGCAAGCTCAGATAGTTTGGATAAGTTTTGGAACCGAAAATAGAGCAAAGGTTGTTGCCACTGCCTTCAACCTGACCCTTGCTCACTGGTATCTTTCTATTTTGGTTAAAAAAAGCACCACTAGGGTGCCAAGCATAATTTTTACAAATGTCGAAAGGGATTGGTCGACACGGTTGAAGGCAAGATTTCCACATCCCAGCCGTTTTCAGCCTTCCAGTTCTCTAGCAAATCAGCGATTTTCTTAATAAAGAGCACCTCAATGTGATGACCTGGGTCAATGGCCAAAAGGCCCTGGGTCAGCATGTCCTGACCAGTATGATAGTAAATATCACCAGTGATATAGACATCCGCATCCTTCGCAATCGCATCCTGATAGAATGAACCACCACTACCGCCACAAATAGCCACTCGACTAACATATTGCTGGGCTTGATGACCATAGGTAACCAGGCGAACCGCATCCAGACCAAAGACGGACTTAACCTTCACTGCCAGCTCCTCCAAGGTCTGCTCTGCTATGGTGCCCACACGACCAATCCCGTGACCTTCAATAGTCTCATGAAGAACGGTTGTCTCCTCTATCCCCAAGAGTTCACAGAACCAGTCGTTCAGACCACCCTCGACCACATCAATGTCCGTGTGGCTGGCATAGACCGCAATATCGTGCTTAATCAAATTCAGATAAATCTGATTTTCCAGCTTATCCGCCACCAAATCCTTAATCGGACGGAAAATAGGGGCATGCTTGACAATAATCAAATCCACCTGCTTGTCAATGGCCTCTGCCACTGTCGTTTCACGAATATCCAGAGCCACCATGACCCGCTTGATATCCTTTTTCAGCGTCCCAATTTGCAGACCGCTGACATCCCCTTCCATGGCTAGATGGGGCGGACAAAAGGCTTGATAACGTGCGATGAGTTGACTAGCTAACATGCAAAACCTCCTTGATGTGATTGATTTTTTGGGAAATGGCAGAGCGGTCATCCTGTCTTTCCAGGGGCACTTGTTCCAGGGCATAAGTGAGCTTATCCAGCTCCTTCAACCACTTATTAACAAAGACAGCTGACTGCTGCTCCAACAAATAAGGTCCAAATCGCTCTTCTGTTGCAGACAAGCTCATCTTTCCCGGCTCCGCTACTAGGATTTCATAGAGTTTGTCATTTTCTTCCAGGATTTCCTCCGCAACAAGCTGAAAATCATGGGCGACCAGCCAACGACGGACATCATCTTCACGGTTGTTGGGCTGCAAAACCAATCGCTCAACGCCTGCTAACTTATCCTGACCGGCCTCCAAGATGTCGGCGATGAGCCTACCGCCCATGCCTGCGATAGTCACAGCAGTAATCTGGTCAACAGCTTCTACGGCCGCCAGCCCATTGGCCAAACGAACCAAAATCCTGTCCGTCTGTCCCGCCTGCTCAACGTTTTGAAGGGCAGACTGATAGGGGCCCTGGACCACTTCTCCTGCCACGGCGAAGTCAATCCTGCCCTGCTCCACCAAAAAAAGAGGGAGATAAGCATGATCACTCCCTACATCGACTAAGCGTGCTCCGGTTGGCACGAAAGATGCGACTGTTTCCAGCCGTTTTGATAATTTTGTTTCCATTTTACTCTTTCCAGAGATCCATGGCCGCCAGAAAATCGCTGGATGCAGTGACATTCTTGGGCGATGGCAAATCTCTTTCTGCATTTTTTGCCTCTACTTGAGCGACGGTGGTAATTCCCTCCCGACGCCAGTTGCGCAGAATAGCTTGAATATATTTCCAGTTGGTCTTATTGTTGAATACGGCCTCTTTGAGGGCTGCTCGAATGAGCTCAACGGAGGTCTTGTCCTCTTCAATCGTCTTCTGCAAATCCTCAATCTCAAAAGGCGACAGGAGACGGCCAAGTTCTCGCTCAAAATCACCTACAATGATCTTCAAATCATTAGCAGGAGCAAGAATCTCCACAGCAGATTCCTTAGGCGCAGCAAATAAACCATCCAGCTTTTCCAGGGCTGGGGCTGCATCAAAAATCATCTCAATCTCACCATCTAAGATAATGGTTTTCATCTCCAGCAAGCCTGAATCCTGCAGCTGTTCAATGGCCCGATTCACCTCGGCCACCGTAGCTCCAATGGCCTGAGCGATGTCGCTTGGGGCAAGGGTTTCTAATTTACTGGTATTTTGAAAATAGAAAAACTGCCAAACCAAAAAAGTCTGTGATGAGGGAAATATATCCTTAAAATGAAATAGTAAGGCAGAAGGCAGGACCAAGTGGCCCTGCTGAAATTGCTGTGAATAATTCATACTTCCTCTTTATAAACTCGCTGAAAGAGCTGATAATTCTGCGTGATTCCAGTCGTAAGGTGTTTCTTGATAGACCGCATAGTTGACCCAGTTTGTAAAAAATTGTGCTGCTGGCAAATTCCAAGACAGAGCTGGTCTGCTGGTCGGATCATCGTTTTTGAAATAATTCTCTGGCACATGGGGATTTTTCCCAGCCAGGCAATCTCGCTCATATTCCTTAGCCAGGGTGTCACGGTCGTACTCCAAATGACCAAAACTATAGACTTCGCGCAAGTCCTTGCTGGCTAGAATAGACAGGCCGACATCTGCTCCTTGGGATAGAATTTCCAGCTGTCCTAAATGAGCAATATTTTCCGCCTTGACCTCAGTATAGCGGGAATGAGGTGAGCGAAACTCATCATCAAATCCACGCATGAGGGGATTGTTTGCCCCTACTACTTCTTGGCAATAGACGCCGGACAATTTACGATCCATCTGGTATTTTTCGACACCGTAGCGGGCGTACAGTCCAGCCTGTGCCCCCCAACAAATATGCAAGGTTGAGTAGACATTAGTCCTGGACCAGTCGAAAACTTGGACCAGTTCCTGCCAATAGTCCACTTCCTCAAATGGTAAATTTTCCACTGGAGCACCAGTGACGATGAGCCCGTCAAAGTAGCTATCCTTGACCTCTTCAAAGGTCTTGTAAAATTGGTCCAAGTGGTCAGCGTGAGTATTCTTGGATTCATGACTGACCATGTGCAGAAATTCCACTTCAAGCTGCAGGGGCGTATTGGCCAAAAGACGGAGCAACTGGGTCTCCGTCACAATTTTTTGGGGCATAAGATTAAGAATTAAAATCTTTATCGGACGGATGTCCTGATGGCTAGCTCGGTCGCTATCCATGACAAAGATATTCTCTTGTATCAAAATATCTACTGCTGGTAAGGATTTTTCAATCTTGATTGGCATGGACAACCTCCTAATTATCTTATTATCTATTATAAAGCAGGTGTCCAGACAAATCAAATAGCTTAAAATTAGTATCAGTTATAGATTATAACTATACCCTTGATAGATAATCTTAATAATGCATCAAAACCTTGTAGTCGTAGTCGCCGATAGCTTCTCGGCCTTTGAGGTCATCTAACTCAATCAAGAAGGCACATCCAGCAACAATTCCACCCAATTTTTCAATCATTTCGATTGTTGCTTTGACCGTACCACCAGTAGCCAACAGGTCGTCTACAATCAGGACACGTTGACCAGGTTTGATAGCATCTGCGTGCATAGTCAAGGTATCCACACCGTATTCTTTTTCATAGTCAGCCGAAATCACTTCGCGTGGCAATTTCCCTGGCTTACGAACTGGTGCAAATCCGATACCCAGTTCAAAAGCAACAGGACACCCTACGATAAATCCACGCGCCTCAGGACCAACAATCATATCAATATCCTTGCTAACAGCATACTGCACAATCTCACGAACAGCATAGCTGTAGGCATTTCCATCAGCCATCAAGGGGCTAATATCACGGAATTCGATACCCTCTTTTGGATAGTCAGGAATAGTTGCGATGTAATCTTTTAAGTTCATGTTTTTCTCACTTTTTAAAAATAATTTTACTCTTTATTATACCATGATTTTATCTTTTGGCATAATCTAAATCCTATGTCTCTGGAAAATTCCTTTCGCAGTTTAGCTACCTGAGCTGCTCTGCTATTTCCACCAAAGGAAAATATTCCCTGCCGGTTGAAATAGGAATGGTCCCAGCCCACCTTGGACTTGCGCAGTTGGAACCAGTAAATTCGAACCGGAGACAGATAAGCCCCTGCCTTGGAACGGAGGATTTTCTTACGGTAGACAGGGTCGTGGGGACCAACCGGTTTCATGTCCAGCTGGTAGTGCCTGCGATTATTGGCCCTGGCATAGTTAAAGGAGGCACCGTTGACCTGACCATTTAAGGTCGGAGTCTCATCCAAAATCAAGGCAAAGTTCCCCTTTTCATCCAAAATAAACTCGCTGTGAAAATGGATGAGGACCTTGATGTTGAGGGGCAGGCTCTGTGTTAATTTTTCCCTGCGAAAGAGTTGCTTGTTGTGGAGGCGGGCAGATTGCCGCAGCTGGTAACTCCGGCGTGGCAAAGTAGACAGGTAGCTAGTCAAGGCCTGCCAGTCTGATTTCCCCTGCCCGTAGTGCCTGCGGACCCAATCCGCCTGCTGGTAGGAAATCAAGTAACGGAGCTGGTGAACCTTCTTAGGTAGGCTCTCATCAGGGTAAGCTAAGTCAACTAGCCCAGCAAACTCCCGCCAAAAGGCATGATGCGGAGGCAGATTTTGGTCCATCTGTCCCATTAACCAGGTCAGGTGCTTCTGCTCCAATTCCTCTGGAAAGTCAAGAATGGCAATAATCTGGTCCACCAACTGAGCAGAGCTTGCCTGGTCCAAGTTTCTTCTCATTTCCTTCAAAGTCTCCGCACAGGCTAGGCTGGCAAAGGTCAGCTGGTCTAGTCTCTTAGCTTGAAGAGGAATGCTACAGGTCCGACACTTACGCCAGGGTAAGAAGGGCAGACAGATAAGGACTGCCAGTAATAAGACCTGCCAGATCATGATGAACCACACAGCCAATCATAAATTTCTTGGACCGTTCCCAGGGCAAAAAGCTCCTGCTGGACGACCGTTTTCTTCAGGTCTTGGTAAATCTGACTGTCCGAAATCTCCCGCTTCTGGGCATCCTTATTAACCCTCATCACCCCATCTGAAATGGTGACAAACTCCAATTCCTGGAAAATCTGAATCATCTTGACCAGCAAGCTGTCCTTAATTTTCAGATAAGCAGCCAAATCCTTGAGTTTATAACGCACATCAAACTCATCAAACTGGTAAATGGTCTTATAGAGCTTGGCAAATTGCTCCCGACTCCCGTATCCATCCAAATAATATGGCTTGGCTATCTCATTTTTGAAGTAGATAGCCTCGAATTGATGTTCTTGGAAATAGCTGCGCAGACTTTCTAAATCCTCTGGCAAACTAGCTAGAGCAATGACAGGCGAACTCGTCTGCTCTGCCATGTCCACCAGAGGAATGCCAGCAGGAATCGGATGCTGTTTACTGCGAATGTTATAGAGCTGAACACCGTCCACACGCGCGTCCACCAGCATGAGCTGCAGGCTGGTATTGCCATTCCATCTGTTGACAGAAAGGGTCACAGCCAGCTCCAGATCCTTGGCCTGAGAAAATTCCAGAGCCAGATTGCCCTTGCCAAAGGCAACGACGTCAAATCCGGCTGCTCCCTTACTGATCCGGAGCTTGAGGTGGGCATTGTTTTGCCCCATAGTCCGGGCAGACTCAACCTGAAAATCCTTGACATAAAAGACCGGTTTTTTGTTGTCCATGCCGTAGGGAGCCAGCTTGTCAAAGGATTTTAAAGTATCCAGGGTCAATTCCTCTAGGTCAAGCTCCTCATCAATAACCAGTGCAGATTTCTGAGACAAGTCCAGTTTATTCTCTTCGATAAAGGTCGATAAAGTGTCCGCCAGCTGGTCTAATTTATCCACTTCCAGCGTCATGCCAGCAGCTCCAGCGTGACCGCCAAAGGCGATAAAGAGGTCCTGGTGGTCCTTGAGGGCTTGGAAAATATCAACAGCCTCCGGTGACCGGGCAGAGCCCTTGGCCCGCTCTTCCTCAATGGACAGGACAATGACCAGCTGGCCCAGCTCTTCCAAGAGACGGCCTGCAACGATCCCCAGCACACCAGGATTCCAGCCTTCCTTGGCTAGTACCTGTACAGGCCGACTGGTGTCTAGCATGGTCTTGGCCTCATCATAAATAGCCTGGACAATATCCTTGCGTTCCACATTTTTAGCATCAATCATGAGGGCAATTTCATGGGCCTCTTCATCGTCAAAGCCAGTCAAGAGTTCAAGGGCTGGATTGGGGTCATCCAGGCGGCCCAGGGCATTGAGGCGGGGGGCAATTTGAAAACCGACCGTTTCTTCATCAAGGCCATCGAGCTCAATCCCAGCAATCTTCATCAATTCTTGTAGGCCAGCCCGCTCAGTTTGTTTGAGCAGAGAAAGGCCGTATTTGACCATAACCCTATTTTCATCGGTCAGGCTGACCATATCGGCTATGGTTCCAATTGCGACTAGTTCCAATAGGTCTGCATGAACCGTCTCCAAAAGTGCGCATGCCAATTTGAAGGCGACGCCACAGCCAGCCAGGTGCTTAAAGGGATAGTTGCCTTCGGGATGCTCTGGATGAACAATGGCATAAGCAGCCGGTAAAGTCGCCTGAAGGGAATGGTGGTCCGTCACAATCACATCAACACCCATCTCTTGGGCATAGGCAATAGCTTCATGACCCGCTACGCCATTGTCAACCGTAACAATGAGAGAAATCCCCTGCTGCTCAATGAAATACTTGTAGACAGACTGGTTGGGGCCGTAGCCATCGGTAAAGCGGTTGGGCAGGTAGACCTGGACCTCCGCCCCTAGCTCCTCCAAGGTCTCCTTCAAAATCGAAGCTGATGTCATGCCGTCCGCATCGTAATCACCATAGATCAGAATCTGCTCGTAGTCCTCAATGGCCCGACGAATCCGCTCAACGGCCTTGTCCATGTCATGCAGTAGATAAGGATCATGCAGGTCTTCAAGGCTGGGCTGCAAAAATTTCTGCAAATCCTCCGCTGTCTGGATGCCCCGCTCGTAGAGGAGCTTGGCTGCGATAGGGTCCAACCCTTCTTTCTTTGCCAATTTGACAAATGTTTCATCAGAAAAACTGGGCATCAATTGCCAGTCATATTGTGGTTTAATCACACTTTTTTCTCCTTAGCATCTATCTTTCCATTATACCATGTTCAAAGGAAAAAACGACAGGGAAAATCTGTCGTTTTCTATAATAAGGGGGCAATAATGCGCATAATGGCTCCGGCCAGTCGTTTGTTCCACGAATAGGTTTTGATAAAGGGCAGGAGCTTGATTTGCTGGGATTTCTTGAAGGACTGGTCAAAGTCTTCCTTGATTGCTGCTAGAACACCTGAATGGTTGTAGATATAAAGACCACACTCGAAGTTTAGATAGAAAGAACGGAAATCCATGTTGACCGTCCCCACCGTTGCCTTTTTGTCATCCACAAGGACCACCTTGGAATGGACAAAACCTGGCTGGTATTCGTAAATTTCGATGCCTGATTCTAGGTAGGTCGGAAAATCTGTCCGAGCAGCCAACATGGCTGATTTTTTATCATAGATATGAGGCAGGAGTAACTTGACCTTGACGCCGCGTTTGGCCGCGTAGGTTAGATTGTCAATCATCTCGTCATCCAAGACCAGGTAGGGCGTCATGATGTAAATGTAATCTGTCGCAGACTGAATCATGTCCAGATAGACACGTTTGGCCACCTCATCTCCATCAAAGGGATTTTCTCCGTAGGGCAGGAAGAAACCTTCGCCATCAATGGTCTCTGTCTCCAAGTCCTTGTGGGATTTGAGGTACTTGAGGTCCTCAGTCTCCCCTTTTTCGTCATAGTTCCACATCTGCAGGAACATGAGGGTAAAGTTGGCAACCGCCTCCCCCCTAATCATGATAGCAGCATCCTTCCAGTAGCCAAACCGAACGATTTTATTGATATATTCGTCCGCAATATTAACCCCACCTGTAAAGGCGACTGCTCCGTCAATGATGGCAATTTTGCGGTGGTCGCGGTTGTTTTGAATAGTGGAAAGGGCCGGGATAATCTGTGAGAATACCTTGGCCTTGATTCCAAAGGTCCGCAGCTGCTTATAGTAGGAATAGGGCAGATTGGTCAGAGAATTGGTCCCGTCGTACATAAAGCGCACTTCCACTCCCTGCTCTGCTTTATCCTTCAAAACAGCCAGAATAGAGTCCCACATATAGCCCTGGTCCACAATGAAGTATTCCATAAAAATGTAGTTTTCTGCCTTTTTCAATTCCTCCAAAAGAGCTTCAAACTTGGCCTCTCCACTGGAAAAATACACCGCATCCGTATTAGTATGCAGGGCATAACCGACATGGTCACTCATATAGTTGGCTAGCTTGAGCTGCTCCTTATCCTCCTTGGCCAGTGCCTTCATGACCTTGTCAGAAGTGCTGGAGAATTCGCGCAAGCGCTCAGCCTGTTTATAGAAATTCTTCCGATAACGCTTCGTTTCAATATTGGATTGGAGAATGAAATAAAAGAGGGCTCCAAAAATGGGAATGCCACTGACAAATATAATCCAGGTCAGCTTAAAACTAGTATTCATTGGACGATTGATAATGGAAATGGCCACCAGAACAGAAAAAATCTGCATAATGGACCAAAATGCCGGCATATAATTGGTCGCCTCAACCACAAACCAAAAAATCAGAAAGACCGTCAGAGCAAGCAGGCTAATGACAATAAAAGTCCTCGAATAAATAATCTTCCACAGTTTTTCCATAGTCGTCTCCTAAATCTTTATACCAGTATATCACAAATCCCCTAGATTGAAAATACGAAGGGAAAAGAAGGACTGACTTACCCAGCCTGACCAGATGTTGGCCAAGTTAAAAGAAACTTTGACTACAAGCTACCGAAGTATTCTTGGACATACCATCGAAATTCCAGAAACCAACCAAGAATCCTTTAAAGCCGGATTCTATGCTGTCCTCAGGGGCATCAACCACATGGCCAGCAAGCCTGATAATTTGATAAACATGCGCCTCACCTACTATTCACGCGGTGTGAATAAGGTAGAAGATCCAAAGGCTGTGGCAGAACTGGTCGGACCAGACGGAGAAGTCGTAGGTCGTATTAAGAATGATCAACCAAAATTCTTCCCTGACTATTATGACATCCCAATGTCTCTGGAATAGAATAATGACATGGAAGAAGCCTTTAAAATGATTGACTACTTCAAGCGCAACGGCGTCCTTGTCACCGAGCTGACAGAGAATGCCGGTCCATTTAACAAGGGCGACTTGGTGGTAGATATGGCACAAGCCAAGCGTGGATTTGCCAACCACGTCCTCTACACTGGTTAAGATGAGTCCAAATGGGGGGGCTATGTATGCTGAATTGGTCGTGAATTTCCCTGATATGAGAGGCTTTAAGGCGATAGCTGTCTTTGAAGAAAATCTCTTTGACGGCAAACTTGGAAGCATTACCTGGACCAAGGCCGCACGGACAAGCGACATCGACTACAAGACACCGTACTACATTGTGGCCAATACTTCCGAGTCAGCAGTCAAGGCCATCAACCAGGCGATTAAGCAAGGTCAAAAAGTCTACTTGACAGAAGCCAGCTACATTATCAAAACCGATCAATTTGTTCAACTATTGGACCAATATGCCCTCTATGGTGAACACCTCTACAAGCAACCTGTAGACACAGAATTGAAAGCTATTAAGGTCTACGCTCCTTCACACAGCTATAGATGGGCTGGAGATTTTGCCATCCGCGCCAACACCGCCTTGGTAGTGGAACGCAGGGGATTTGAAACCGTTGAAACTCCTGATGAAGCTGATGCAATCATCCTGGAATCCGAACAATTTGATGCCAGCATGTTTGGGCAGAAACCAGTCATTGTTGTCGGTGGTGCGGCTGTGCAGAAACTGGAAGAATTAGGTATTATAGAAGGCTTTAATGCAGAAATGTTTGATGGTGGTTATGACTTTGAAGGACTAATGAAGACAGTCGTTGACGATAGTGACCCTCTGACAAGCGGATATGCCATGAACGACCTCTTCTATTCCAATTCTGGTAACTGGATTGAGGGTATCCCAGAAGGCTTCCGAACCCTGGTTAAAATTGCTGACCAGGATTATTATATCGCTGGCTGGTGGCCTGGTCATGAGGGACTGGCTAGCAAGACTGTCGCTATAGCTGGCATGTATCAAGACCAATCTATCTTTATCTATGCAGGAATCCAACCAACAAGGTTCACCCTGTTCATTTCTTCCGCTGGGTGTCAAATGGCCTCTTCGGTAGCCAATTGGCAACTCTTGAAGACCTACCTCCAGTAGAAATTCTAGTTCCTCAGCCAAAACCAACTAGTCCAGACCAAGCCGATGATGCGCCCGCTCATCCTCTCTACCTATGCCTGTGACTATTCGTTTTGATAAAGCTGAAAGCAAGGAATCTTCTAGTCAACATGAAAACGAAGAAACTAGCTTGCCGAAAACAGGATCAGAGTTCAACTATTTCGCTACAGCACTGGGTAGCGTCTTATTAGTGGCTAGTTTCTATCGGAAAAAGCAACACTAAGTTGGTCACCGATTTTCACCTGGAGACAATAAAAAAATAGACCCCCAATTTTAGAAGCTGTGAATACAAGTTCTAAGATTGAAGTGCCTATATATGCAGTCTTGTCTACTGCTAAGGGACAAGGCTGCTTTTATTTACGTCAAGTCATTAAAATCCCAGACATCATCAACCCAGCCTTCATAGAAATCAGGCTCATGGCAGACCATGAGAATTGATCCCTTGTAGGCTTGAAGGGCACGTTTGAGTTCGTCCTTGGCATCCACATCCAAGTGGTTGGTTGGCTCGTCGAGAACCAAGACATTGTTTTCACGGTTCATGAGCAAACAGAAGCGAACCTTTGCCTGCTCACCACCTGAAAGGACTTGAATCTGACTTTCGATATGCTTGGAAGTCAGACCGCAACGGGCCAAAGCTGCTCGCACTTCTGCCTGGTTAAGGGCTGGAAAGGCATCCCAAACGGCTTCCAGCGGGGTCTGACGATTGCCACCAGCCACTTCCTGCTCGAAATAACCCACTTCCAGGTACTCGCCGCGATCGACTGAGCCGCCCAGAGGCTGGATAACACCCAACAAGCTCTTGAGCAGGGTCGATTTCCCGATACCATTGGCACCGACAATAGCAATTTTCTGATTGCGCTCGAAGGTCAGATTAAGCGGCTTGCGGGTCAAAACACGGTCATAGCCAATTTCCAAATCAGTCGTCTGGAAGATAAAACGACTTGGCGTCCGAGCCATTTTGAAATCAAAGCTCGGTTTTGGTTTTTCAGCTTGGAGCTCGATAATTTCCATCTTGTCCAATTTCTTCTGGCGGGACATGGCCATATTCCGTGTGGCCACACGGGCCTTATTGCGGTTTACAAAATCCTGCAAATCTGCAATTTCCTTCTGCTGGCGCTCGTAAGCTGCTTCTAATTGGGCCCGTTTCATAGCATGAACTTCCTGGAACTGGTAATAGTCACCTGAATAGCGGGTCAACTGCTGATTTTCCACATGGTAGACGATGTTAATCACGTCATTTAAAAATGGAATATCATGGGAAATGAGGACAAAGGCATTCTCATAATTTTGTAAGTAACGCTTGAGCCAGTCGATGTGTTCAGCATCCAGGTAGTTGGTTGGCTCATCCAAAAGCAAGATGTCTGGCTTTTCCAAAAGCAATTTAGCCAAAAGAATCTTGGTCCGCTGGCCACCAGAAAGTTCAGTCACATCCTTGTCCATACCATAGTCCATGACACCAAGAGCACGCGCTACTTCGTCAATTTTTGCGTCCAGCGTATAGAAATCACGACTTTCCAGACGGTCTTGGAGCTCCCCGACTTCCTCCATGAGGGCATCCATATCGGCTCCCTCATCCGCCATGGACATGTAGATATCATTGATACGCGCCTCTGTCTTGAAGAGCTCATCAAAGGCTGTCCGCAAGACATCACGGACCGAACTACCTTTTTCTAGCTTGGCATGCTGATCCAAATAGCCTGCGGTCACATAACGAGACCACTCCACCTTACCTTCATCTGGCTGGAGCTGACCGGTCACGATGGACATGAAGGTCGATTTCCCCTCGCCGTTGGCACCGATAAGTCCGATATGCTCACCCTTGAGCAGGCGGAAGGATACATTTTCAAAAATCGCACGGTCACCAAAACCGTGACTGAGGTTTTTCACTTCTAAGATACTCATATTTTCCTCACAAAAGAGGCTGGAAATCCTTCCAGTCTCTATCTCATTTCTTAATCCAAACCGATCTCAGCACGGACCACATCAGCAATGGTATCTACATAGTAGTCAACTTCTGCATCCGTTGGCGCCTCAGCCATGACTCGGAGGAGCGGCTCGGTACCGCTTGGACGGACAAGAATACGGCCGTTGCCTGCCATTTCAGCCTCCATTTTCTCGATAATAGCTGCGATAGCTGCTACTTCCATAGCCTTGTCCTTCATGCTGTTTTCCACACGTATGTTGACCAATTTCTGTGGATAGATAGTAACTTCTGCTGCTAATTCAGACAGTGTTTTGCCTGTTTCTTTCATGACTTTTGTCAATTGCACAGCGGTCAGCTGGCCGTCTCCTGTGGTGTTATAATCCATGAGAATAACATGTCCTGACTGCTCACCGCCGACATTATAGCCAGACTTCCGCATTTCTTCAACGACATAGCGGTCACCAACTGCGGTCACGGCTTTTTCAATTCCCTCGCGGTCCAAGGCCTTATGGAAACCGAGGTTGGACATGACGGTTGTGACAATGGTGTTTTTAGCAAGAAGTCCCTTGTCTGCTAGGTACTTGCCGACGATATACATGATTCGGTCGCCGTCAACCAAGTCACCATTTTCATCGACAGCAATCAAGCGGTCGCTGTCGCCATCAAATGCCAGACCGATTTGGCTACCTGTTTCTTTCACCAATTCTTGCAGCTGCTCAGGATGGGTTGAACCGACTCCCTCGTTGATATTCAAACCGTCAGGTTGTTCAGCCATTACAGTCAACTCGGCCCCCAAATCAGCAAAGACTTGACGGGCACTGGTTGCTGCTGCGCCGTTGGCAGTATCCAAAGCAACTTTCATTCCTTCCAACTCCAAGCCTGTTGACACCAGGAATTGCTGGTATTTGCGCAAGCCTTCTGGATAGTCGACTACGTCGCCCAAACCTTTGGCAGACGGGCGCGGAAGTGTGTCCTCTTCAGCATCCAAGAGTGCTTCAATTTCTGCTTCCAAGGCATCGTCCAATTTGAAACCGTCGCCTGCGAAAAACTTGATGCCGTTGTCCTGGGCTGGGTTGTGGCTGGCAGAAATCATGACACCAGCGCTAGCTTTTTCCGTCCGAACCAAATAAGCCACACCTGGAGTTGCCAAAACGCCTAACTTGTATACATGAATGCCGACTGAGAGAAGGCCGGCAACCAAAGCCGCCTCCAACATCTGTCCAGAAATACGCGTATCACGCGCCACAAAGACACGTGGCGTATCCGTTTCGTGTTGACTGAGAACATAGCCACCAAAACGACCCAACTTGAAAGCCAATTCTGGTGTCAATTCTACGTTTGCTTCACCACGGACACCGTCCGTACCAAAATATTTACCCATTTTTCAATTTCCTCAATATGTATTTGATTTATTTCGTTTCTTTTACAGTTACTTGAATATTTGTCGTTCGTTCTGACAAGACAACTGGCAATACGTTACCATCAGCATCTACAGCTTGAATCGTTGCCTTACCACTGTAGTCCTTGTCAAGCTCTGCCAAGTCCATGACCACTGCTTCTATGTGGTCGATTTGTGCCAAGGTATCGGCATCAGACGTGACCTTAACCGAGTCTAGGGTCACAGACACCTTGTCTATAGCATAACCTGTTTTGAGCTGATTGCTATAAACCTTTCCTTCAACTGTATAACTCCGGCTAACCTTGTAGCCAATTTTCACCTTCATCTCAGCCGGAGAAAGAGTGGCATTCAAACCAGTAGGCAGGTTGGTCACCTGCAGCTCTACCGCCCGTTGACCAATCTCAAGATTATTTAAATCTGCTGTTACATGGAAGGTCCTGGTTAGTGGATCAGATTCCCGTTGCAAAATAACCCGGTCTGAGCCAGTCAACTCTACCGTCACACTGGGCGAAAAGCCTGAAATAAAATATTTATCACTGTCATAGCTAATATCAATCGGCACATTGGCTAGTGTATAAGTGTAGGTTTCCGACTCTTTCTGCGTTGTTGCACTAGTAGCGACTAAATTATTCTTATAATTGGTCGTGGTAGCATAGAAGAAGAGCAACAAAGACAGGAGAATAGACAGGACCAAATGTCCAATCTGCTTATATTTTTCGTGCATCATCGTCCACCTAACCTCCTCAACCAAGATTTTTTGGCCGCAACTGTCGGCACAAATAGGTCACGCAATTCCTGCTCAAATTCTTCCAGGCTCAGATTATGCCTGAAAATACCATTATGGGCCGTCGAGATGCCGCCTGTTTCCTCTGAAACCACGAAAACAAAGGCATCAGAAGCCTCTGAAAGGCCGATAGCAGCCCTGTGTCGCGTACCAAATTCTTTTGAAATACCCGCACTTTCCGTCAATGGCAAGTAGGCACATGCCACAGCTACCTTTTCGTCTTTAATAATGACAGCACCGTCATGCAGAGGGGTATTGGGAATAAAGATATTGATGAGCAATTCCCGCGAAACATCCGCATCCAGAGGAATGCCTGTTGACTTGTACTCTTGCAAGGTCTGGGCCCTCTCGACAGCTACCAGGGCTCCGATTTTTCGAGGAGACATGTAGGCAACTGCCTGGACATAGGCCTGAACCAGGCTTTCTTCTGTGCTAAGATTGGCAGAAGAAAACAGCTGGGTGGTTCGACCCAATTTTTCCAATACTGAACGCAATTCCGGAGCAAAAATGATAACCGCTGCGATTACCCCATAGGTGATAACCTGGTTCATGAGCCAAGAAATAGTCTGAAGCCCAAGCAAGCTTGCAACAAGCTGGGCGACAATGAACAGGAATACCCCTCGAATAAGGGTCATAATCTTGGTCCCTGCGATCGCCTTGCTAAAATTATAAATCAAATAGAGAACGATACTAATATCGATGAGATGCAAGGCTGCCGTCCAAGGACTGGCTATCAAACTTGACCAATACCCAACATCAAATAATTGGTTTAAGTTTAACATGGATTCCTCAATACTTTCTTTATTATTTTCTTTTTCAAATGGAAACTAGTATTTCTATTGTACCATATTTTTCCGTCTCTTCCCATGATTAGCTACGCCCTATTTCTGACTATTCTCCATTCTAGAAAATCCCGACACTTTGTGTTACAATAAATCCATGAAAATAAGTACATTACTCGGCATTGCCGCAGGAAAAACCAGCCAGTTTGTCCTCAACAAACTAGGACGTGGCACTACCCTACCTGGGAAAATTGCCCTCAAATTCGATAAAGATATTTTAGATATTTTGGCCAAGGACTACAAAATTGTCGTCGTCACTGGAACCAACGGAAAAACCCTGACCACTGCTCTAACGGTCGGTATTTTGGAAGAAGCTTTTGGGGCGGTCACTACCAATACCAGCGGTGCCAATATGATTACAGGTATCACAGCGACTTTTCTGTCTGCCAAGAAAAATAAAAAGGGCAAGAAAATTGCGGTGCTAGAAATCGACGAAGCCAGCCTTGCCCGCGTGACCGACTTTATCAAGCCTAGCTTGATCGTCTTTACCAATATCTTCCGTGACCAGATGGATCGCTACGGTGAGATTTATACCACCTACCAGATGATTTTGGACGGGGCTGCAAAAGCTCCGCAGGCAACCATTTTGGCCAATGGAGATAGTCCGCTTTTCAACTCGACGAAAGTCGTCAATCCAGTGAAGTACTATGGTTTTGCGACAGAGGAGCATGAGCCTCGTCTAGCTCATTACAATACCGAGGGTGTTCTCTGTCCGCATTGCCACCAGATCATCCAGTACAAGCTCAATACCTACGCCAACTTGGGTAGCTACAGCTGTAGCAACTGCGGCTTTAGCCGACCTGAGCTGGACTACAAGTTGACCGAACTAAAAGAAATCACCAATACCTCTTCTACTTTTGCTATTGACGGACAGGACTACAAAATTAACATCGGAGGCCTCTACAACATCTACAATGCCCTAGCAGCTGTCAGCGTAGCAGAATTTTTCGGTGTATCTCCTGAGAAAATCAAGGCAGGATTTGACAAATCCAAGGCAGTCTTCGGTCGCCAAGAAACCTTTAAAATCGGGGACAAAGATTGTACGCTAGTCCTGATTAAAAACCCAGTTGGTGCTACTCAGGCCATTGAAATGATGAAATTGGCTCCTTACGATTTTAGCCTATCAGTACTTCTCAATGCCAACTACGCTGACGGGATTGACACCAGCTGGATTTGGGACGCTGACTTTGAGCAGATTACCCAAATGGACATTCCGCAAGTCTTTGCAGGTGGTGTGCGTTCGTCTGAAATCGCCCGTCGCCTCCGTGTGACTGGCTATCCTGAAGACCAGATTACTGAAACGCCGAAACTGGAAGACATCATGACCTTGATTGAGCAGTCGAGCAGTCAGCACACCTATATCCTCGCAACCTATACGGCTATGCTGGAATTCCGTGACCTGCTGGCTCAACGCCAAGCCGTTGGAAAGGAGATGAAATAATGGTCTATACATCATTAAAAAGTCCTGAAAAAGACTACACTTATGATCTCCACATCGCTCACCTCTACGGTGATTTGATGAACACCTATGGCGACAATGGCAATATCCTCATGCTCAAGTATGTGGCTGAAAAGCTCGGTGCTCGTGTTCAAGTCGATATTGTTTCTCTGACAGATGAGTTTGACAAGGATTTCTACGACATCGCCTTTTTCGGTGGTGGACAGGACTATGAACAATCTATTCTTGCAAAAGATTTACCAACTAAAAAAGACAGCCTAGCAGACTTCATCGAAAACGACGGTGTCATGCTGGCTATCTGCGGTGGCTTCCAGTTGCTCGGTCAATACTACATCGAAGCTGGCGGTCGCAAGATTGACGGTCTAGGTATCATGGGTCACTACACCCTCAACCAAACCAACAACCGTTACATCGGTGACATCAAAATTCACAATGATGAGTTCAACGAAACCTACTACGGTTTTGAAAACCACCAAGGCCGTACCTTCCTATCTGACAACCAAAAACCGCTGGGCAAGGTTGTCTATGGTAATGGCAACAATAAGGAAGACGGTGGCGAAGGCCTGCACTACAAAAACACCTTCGGCAGCTACTTCCACGGACCAATCCTGTCCCGCAATGCCAACCTAGCCTACCGCCTAGTCACAACTGCCCTCCGCAAAAAATACGGACAAGACATCCAACTTGCCAGCTACGCTGACATCCTCAGCAAAGAAGTCGCTGAAGAATACGGCGATGTGAAAAGCAAGGCAGAATTTGAGAAATAAAGCAAAACCGCTTCTGAATCCAGAGGCGGTTTCATTTTTTATTCAGTTCCTACCAAAAGCACTCCCTCCACTGTAATCTCAGTCAACTGGCTCAAATCCAACTTGGACTGGTCCACTTGGAAAAAGAGGGGTGTCATGTCTGCCAAGACTTGAGCATAGGTGACAGTTATGGGCATGGTTCGACTGACTAGCACTTGCTCCACCTGCCCCAGGTAAGACTTGAAATGGTCCACGATTTCTTGGTTATCATAGGACTCCTTGCGGAGTTGGTCTTTGGCTAAATGGCGGAGCTCCTTGAGGTGATTGGGCCCTGGGACCAGCTTGAGAATAGCCCCACCAGCTTTCAGCACTCTAGCAAACTCCTGATAATTGGCTGGGGAAAAGATGTCCAAGATGCCGTCAATGGTCTTATCTTGAATAGGTAACTTGGTTAAGTCACCGACAAACCATTTGACCGACTTGGTCCTGTCAGATTTGGCTGCTAGGAGTATGGAGTCCTTGGAAATATCAAAAGCAAGAATGTCCAAGTCCATTTTCTCGGCTAACTTACGGGAATAAAAGCCCTCTCCACAGCCGATGTCCAAGACAGACCGCAAGCCCAGCTCTGCTATTTTCCCCTCCAAAGCCTCGTAGAGATGATCGTAATAGCCCGCCTCTAAAAAGGCCTGACGGTTTTCAAAGCTAGACTTGTGGTAGTTGGCGGACTGCTTGACCTGGGGTGCCAGGTTGACGTAGCCCTGCTTGGCGAGGTCAAAGGTGTGGCGGTTGGGACAGCGGAGGCTGTTGAGGTCAAGACCAAGAGCCTTCCCACAATGTGGACAGGCGAAAAATTGGTCGCTGTTGGCAAAACGTTGGTATTTGGTCATCTTATTTGTATTCTTTTCTAAAGCGGTGCAGAGCTAGTCCTGATAGGAGCGTGGCAATGGCTCCTGTAAAGACCAGCAAGTAGCCGACTGGAATGAGATAAAAATTTTCATGTAGAATGCCCTTGGCATCGACATACTCGACGGAGTTTGCCTTGATGACAAAGCAGACGAAGCCGAGAAGGATGAGAAAACTACCGATAATGGTAATGGTCAGGTACATCTGGGTACGGCGGCCTTCACGACCGTCTTTTACAAGTTTTTCTGTCATGTTGTTCATGTCAGCTCCTCCTAAGATAAGTTGATCTAAGGAGATCAAAAAGACAGAGGACATGAGAATCAATAGCTCCAAATCAGGTAGGTTTTTGTCATTTTCCCAGTTGGAAACAGCCTGCCTGGTCACATTGAGTTTGAGGGCAAACTGTTCCTGAGTCAAACCTTTCTTTTTTCGTAAGTCTTTGATTTGCTGTCCAAAGTTCATTTCTTCTCCTTACTGGATCCCGTCTGGCAGGTCCTAAACTCATCTTAGACTGTCGGTCGATGTTTGCCAAGAAAGACTGGCTTGCTCTGGACTTTTTTAGCGAAAGGTGGTCTCGCTAACTCCGCAAGACTGGCTTGCAAGCTTGTTCTATCAAGGGTTTGAGCCTCTTGTCAACTTGCTGTCAACCTAGCCCATCTGCTCAGATAATTCTTCCCATTCTTCCATGAGGCTTTCTTGCTGGCTGGTCAGTTGGTCGATTTCTTTCTGGTAATCGGTCAGCTGACCGATGTCATTGGTTTCTAGCATGGCTTGATTGAGCTCACTCAAGCGGTTTTCAATGGTATCGATTTCTGCCTCGATTTGCTCGATGCGGCGGGCTAGTTTGCGTTGCTCTTTTTGGTTTTCCTTTTGAGCTTGGTAGTCCATGGCTCCGGCTGATTGGCTAGTACTTTCTAGCTGGTCAGGCTGGGCTTCTGCTTCCTGCTCTGCCTTTTTCTCCAAATAATAGTCATAGTCGCCCAAGTAGAGCGTGGAACCCGTTTCCGAGATTTCGAGCACCTTGGTGGCGACGCGGTTGATGAAATAGCGGTCGTGGCTGACAAAGAGCAGGGTGCCGTCAAACTCGATAAGGGCATTTTCTAGGACTTCCTTGCTGTCGATGTCCAGATGGTTGGTCGGCTCGTCGAGGATGAGGAAGTTGTTGTTTTCCATGGATAGCTTGGCCAGGAGTAGGCGAGCTTTTTCCCCACCCGATAGCATGGAAACGGACTTTTTGACGTCATCTCCTGAGAAGAGAAAGGCTCCTAGGCGGTTGCGGATTTCCACTTCAGGCGTGGTTGGAAAGGCGGACCAGAGCTCCTCCAAGACGGTGTTGGAAGGTGTCAGGGCTGACTGGGTCTGGTCGTAGTAGCCTACTTCCACGTTGGCTCCTAGCTTGGCTTCCCCTTTGATAAATGGCAGAGCTCCGATGATTGATTTGAGCAGGGTAGTTTTTCCGATTCCATTGGGACCAACAATGGCAATGGCATCCAGCTTGCGTTGGTCAATGGAAATGGGCTGAGACAGGATATCTCCATCGTAGCCAACCGCAGCATTTTCCACTGTCAAGACGATATTGCCAGAAGTCTTGTCCGACTGGAAGGTCATGTTGGCAGACTTCTGACCAGTTGTTGGCTTGTCCAATCGATCCATCTTTTCCAACTGCTTGCGTCTAGCCTGAGCGCGCTTGGTGGTCGAAGCACGGACAATATTTTTCTGGACAAAGTCTTCTAACTTGGCAATTTCCTTCTGCTGCTTTTCATAGTTCTGCAACTCCGTCTGTAACTTCTGCTCTTTGAGCTCGACAAACTGAGAATAATTGCCCACATAACGATCCAAGGAATGCTTGGTCAAATCCAGTGTCAGTGTCGCCACCTTGTCCAAGAAATAGCGGTCATGGCTGACAATAATCAAAGCTCCCTTGTAATGCACTAGGTAGTTTTCCAGCCAAGCAATGGTTTCAATGTCCAGGTGGTTGGTTGGCTCGTCCAGCACCAAGAGTTCTGGGCTTTCAAGCAACATTTTTGCCAGTGCAAGACGAGTATTCTGCCCCCCAGAGAGTTCGGAGATTTTCATGTCCCACATGGTCTGGTCAAACTTGAAACCGTTCAAAATAGCACGGATATCCGCCTCATAGTTAAAGCCACCTGCCAGACGAAATTCTTCCGACAGACTATCATAGGTCTTCATGAGCTGGTCGAGTTCATTACCAGACAGACTCCCCATTTGCTCTTCCATAGACCGCAAGCGTTTCTCCGTCATCCGCAGGTCGTCAAAGACATGGAGCATTTCATCGTAAATAGTATTTGCCGACTCAAAACGACTGTCCTGTGCCAGATAAGAAAGGGACAAATCACGCTTGGTTGAAATCTCTCCGCTTGTCGCTGCTTCTTCTCCGACAAGGATTTTGAGCAGAGTAGACTTGCCTGCCCCATTTTTTCCAACAAGGGCAATCCGATCCCGCTCATCGACTTGAATGTTGATATTGTTAAATAAAACCTCGCCCGCAAATGAGCGTTCAATCTTGTTTCCGTTCAATATAATCATACTCAATATTTTACCATAAAACACTCAAAAATTCCCCCACCGAAAAAGTAGAGGAGTTCCAATTAAAGGGGAGTTCACCATACTTCTATGAACTAATGTCTAGAAATAAGTCTTAAGAAACATTATTCTAGAGACAGTGAATCTTCGCCAGTAAGAGAACAGACTAACCGTAGTAAATAACTCCAATCAACCTTAAAATGATTAAATCGACTTCTCTGACTATAAACTTGTTTCAACTGATTTTGTATAGAAGATAAAAAACTTAGCGGAACTGTTTCATATACACTAAATATAGGCAAGCTCCAAACAACTTCTGAACAGGAAAATTTAGGATTGATGAATGTCATCAAGGAACTTCATAGCCAGCATAATGGTATTCTTGGTTATCGTCGTATGACGGTATTTGTCAATCACAAGCTTGAAACAAACTACAACAAGAAGCGGATTCGACGCTTGATGCACATTCTAGGTCTACGTTCCATTATCAGAAGAGCCAAGGGGTATTGTACTAAGACGAGCTTTGTCAATGTAGAGGACAACATTCTCAATCGTAATTTTACAGCTACTGCTCCAAATCAGAAATGGTGTACTGATGTGACTTTCTTGAAGTACGGTCTCGATTGTAAGGCCTACTTGAGTGCTATTAAGGATCTATACGACGGCTCTATTGTCGCTTATGTAGTTGGTCAGTTTAATGATAATGAGTTGGTGTTAGAGACACTTCGTAAAGCCCGAAAAGCTAACCCTGATGCGACACCATTAATTCACAGCGACCGAGGTTCGCAGTATACTTCAAAAGATTATTACCGCTTAACAACCCAGTATCAGATGACCCGATCTATGTCTCGTGTTGGTAAGTGTATTGACAATGCACCAATTGAGAGTTTCTTTGGGCACTTTAAGACGGAGTGCATGATTTGAAGAAATATAAGACTTTTGAGGAGCTAGTTTCAGATATTGATGCCTACATCTATTTTTACAATCATCAACGTGTTCAAGAGCGCAACAACGGCCTTGGCCCTCTTGAAATGAGGAACAAGGCCGTCGCCTAATCTTTTATTATTTCATTGTCCACTTGACAGGGAGCTATTCATACAATCCCTGTGTTTTTCCAAATAATCAATCTGAATTGCAAAACGATCTGGGTGAGCGATATTATACGAATCCATACGGGCAATAAATTCAGTTTTAATCTTACTCAAAGCTAGATTCTTACTAGTAGAAAATACCTAGATTTTTATAAATTTTTATCAAATATATCCTAGGGTCCCGATAAAACTTTATGATGTCTGCAGCCTTATCCTCACTGCCATCATCAACAATAAGGAACTTAAAATCTTGGTAGCTTTGACAGAGGATACTATCTATTGCTTCCTTAACAATAGTCTCCCTATTATAGACTGGCATAATTACAGTTAGCTTTGCCATTATTTCTCCAAAATATTTCCCAACTTAATTAATAGTAACATTATTTTTACAACTATAGTAGCAAAAAATCCAGCTCTGGACTGGATTTCATCAATTCACAAAGCCTTGCAAGAGTTCCCAATGTTGCCAGACAAGGTATAGCCCGCCTCCGATAATGATAAGCAAAATCAGGAATTTTATCAAGCCTTTGACAAAGCGGACGATAAGCATCAAAATCATGGACACAATCAACCAGCCCCAGGCCGATGAATTGAGTAGATTATCCATACCAGTCAGGCTTGAGCCTGCCATTGCTCGCAAGGGAACTGGAATTTTCTCTAGCCAGTCGGTGGTCAGACCAAGCTGGCGGACAATGGCTGAGCTGGTTGACTGCAGCCAGACAAAGATACCAGCATTGTAAAACAAGAGAAAAGCTTGTTCGGGATAACGCTTAATGAACTTAATCAAAATAAATCCTTTCTAGTTGTTTGCATAAAGCTGAATGACCGCATCCACATCTTCCTGCTGAATGCCTGTATAGGACCCTGCAGACTCCATGACAGAAGCTCTGCCATCTTCATGGCCTAAGCCAAGGGCATGCCCCAGCTCATGCTCAGCTGTGTGCAGGATTCGGTCAAATTCATAACCATATTGGGGATTTAAAAGATAGTAACGATTGAGTCTCACCGTCACACTGGTATAAAAATTGGTCAGAAGATTGGTCGTCGAATTGGCCTCCCCAGCAGCCTGGGTAGTACTATCATTGACATCTGTCGCAATAATATCTGCTGCCTCCGGGCTATCGACCAACTCAAACGTAAAGGCACCTGTCTGGTTCCAATTGGCAATGGCCTGCACGTAGGCCTGGCGTAAAATTGGCTCCTGGCTCTCAATATATACCGTAGCACGATTGCTTTCCCACCGTCCATGGTCGCCTGTGTTGACAGTATCCGTAGCCAGATGCTTGATAGTATCGACACCCTCTTGTAGCTTGACTGGAGACTGTCCTTTGACAATCAGCTCCGCCTCCTGCAGAACCCTATCCAAGGTTTGGTAGGCATTTTCCCTCTGAAAAACAAAGAGCAAAGCCAGGGCCAGAGCTGTGATTAAAACAGTCGACCAGATAAAATTCCAAATCAAACTGACCAACCAAGTAAGAATTCTTAGGAAAAATCCAAGGACACTTTTTATTAGTTTCATAGACTATACCTCTTTCTGGAGATGGTCAACAGTATAGCAAATAAAGCTAAAATTTACCTTAAAGCAGCTTAGGATAGTCTTTCCTCCAACTCAAAGTCAATCGGCAGCCATTGGAGGACGTACTCAATTTGCTGGTTCCAATAGTGCCACTCGTGCTTACCAGGTCCCTTACTAGCCTCGATGTCCAAGCCCATCTTTTTCAAATCAGCAATAGCCTTCTCATGACCTGCAAAAAGAAAATCTTCCTCTCCACACCAAGCGTAAAACTTGGTTTTCTTATCTGACTGCTTGGCAATCTCTGTCAAATTATTTGGATTCTTAGCATTATGAATGTCTCCGAACACACCCGTCCAGTAGGCTAGATTTCCCAAATCAGCCGTCCCTTCATTGTCAAAATCAAAGGCCAGGGCACCAGAAAGCGAGGCCGCGTATGAAAAACGGTTGGTAGACAGGGCAATCTTGAAGGCACCATATCCGCCCATGGACAGACCAGCAATGAAGTTTTTCTCCCGCTTGTCGGACATATTTGGAAAGAACCGCTTGAGAACCTGCGGCAGTTCAATGGCAATGGCATCGTAATAATTCATGCCGTAGGTCGTATTAGTGTACCAGCCCTTGTCCGTATTAACCATGACAACGATGAGATTGGTATAGCGTACCAATCGTTCTATGGTCGAGCGATTGAGCCAGGAATCCTGATTGCCACCCATCCCATGCAAGAGGTAGAGGACTGGGATATCCTTATCATCAGGATTAGGTATACGATTGCGGTCTGGATAAATGACATTAACCTGCCGTGACATATCCAAGGCCTCCGAATGATATTCAATTTTCATAATAGCCATCTGCTTTCTCCTATTCTAAAGAGCCAGTTTGGGCTGGCTCTCATCACTTATTTTCTCTTATTTTACTTCCATAATCACCGGCAAAATAGCTGGGCGACGTTTGGTTTGGTCAAAGAGGAATTTTGCCAGGTCATCGCGGACGGTTGCCTTCAGTTCTGACCAGTCAAAGCTATCCTTGGTGAAGTAGTTTTCCACGCTGGCATTGACCAAATCAGATGCCTCACGCAGGATGTCCTTGCTCTTCTTGACATAGACAAAGCCACGGGTATTGACCCTCGCCTTAGAAATAATGCGTTTCTCACGGCGATTGACCGTCAGAGCCACGATGAAAATACCGTCCTCTGATAGGATTTTACGGTCACGGAGGACCACATTTCCCACATCTCCCATGGCATTACCATCAATCATGATATCCCCTGCTGGAACGGCCCCACTGTGGACAAAATCACCATCCTCATAGGCCATAACATCACCACGTTTGACGATGATAATATTTTCTGGATACATGCCAATTTCCAGCGCAGCCTTGGCGTGGGCGTTGAGCTGGCGATACTCACCTTGAATCGGGAAGAGATACTTGGGTTTCATGATATTGAGCATGAGCTGCAAATCACGCGCATTGCCGTGACCAGACACATGCAGGTTCTTGGCCACAGACTTGACGGTGCCCCCCGCCTTATAAATCATGTTTTCCACACGGGCTACAACCGCTTCCTTAGAAATACTTGGCGTCGTTACGATATAGACCAAATCGCCGTCCTTGATCTCAACATAGCGGTGACGTCCGATTGACATTTTGCGTAAACCATTGAGGGGCTCACCCATACGACCAGTTTCAAGAATAATCAGCTCATGGTCCTCATACTTGTTCATGTCCTTAGGCTTGACCAAGAGACGCTCGCTGACCAACTTCAATTTTTTCAGGGAAATAGCTGTGCGGACAATATTTTCCACGTCATGACCAGTCAGAACGACACGACGACCTGTCCTATCAGCTGCATCGAAAATTTGCTGGATACGGGTAATATTGCTGGCCACTGCTGCTACAATGATACGACCTTCCCAGTCGGAAATGGTATTGTAAATTTCATTGGCCACCTCTTTCATGCTGGCCACCTGAACCTTACTATCCGCATTGGCAGAGTCAGAAAGCAGGGCCAAGACACCCTCGTTACCAATCTCAGCCAAGCGACCAAAATCCGTCTGGTAGAGCTTATCAGCTGCCTGGTCAAACTTGAAATCACCAGTATAGACGATATTGCCCTGGTCAGTCTTGATGACCACACCCAAACTCTCAGGAATGGAGTGTGTTGTCTGGAAGAAGGATACCACCGCATCACCAAAATCAATCTCCGTATCTGCATCGATGACATGGAAATCATTGAATTTTTTGGTAGAATTATTGTTTTTAACAATCAATTTTGCCAATTCCACCGTCAAGTGTGAACCGAAAACCGGTACCTTCACTTTTTCCAGCAGGTAAGGCAGGGCACCAATGGCATCCGCATGCCCGTGGGACAAGAAAACGCCAGCCACACGCTGTTTGTTTTCTTCCAAATAATCAAAGTTTGGCACGACCACGTCCACACCCAGCTGTTCATTTTCAGGATATTTGGCTCCGGCGTCCAATACAAAAATATGCTCATTGACTTCAGCGATGTAGAGATTTTTTCCATTCTCACGTACACCACCGAGCGCCATGATTTTTATGCTACTCATCTTTTCTCCTTTGGGGCAATCATACCTGCCCAGTTTATTTTTTCATACCAACGGTCCTTGCCTCCTCACAGTTCAGACGCAAGTCGAATTACAGTCTGCTACACATGTAGCTGTCATTTCTATTATACAATTTTTCAGGAAAATTTACAAAAAACTCTGCCGATTGTTGACAGAGCTTTATTATCCTATGGCAGGTCGACGATTTGGATATCAAAACCCAAACTTTCTACAAAAGCAAGAACATCCTGGGTTGCCACAAAAATTGTCTTGGTATTTATATTTGGATGAAATGTCAGAATCTTTTCCGTCCCAATTTGTCAAGTCAAGTGCAACAAGTTCATTGATAACTAGAGATCCAGAGGTTAAGCTGTCTGGGCTAGCCCAAACAGAA
>NZ_JBIMJS010000011.1:0-83803 GCF_043674225.1 Streptococcus sp. A11 | reverse complement strand
CATCAACTTACTCACATATAGTGAAACATCTAATTCTTGGCTAAGGTAAGGTGGCTAACTTCATTATAGAACTTTCGGTTTAAATCGAGAATTCAAAAATACTGTGATATGACTGACTTTTTCAGCAATTTACTCCTTTTTTTGATATAATGGAAAAAGCAGTTTTAAGAGGTTTCAAGTATGAACATTCAACAATTACGCTATGTTGTGGCGATTGCCAACAGCGGGACTTTTCGTGAGGCAGCGGAGAAAATGTACGTATCTCAGCCTAGCCTATCCATTTCCATCAAAGATTTAGAAAAAGAGCTAGGTTTTCAGATTTTCAGTCGGACTAGTTCTGGGACTTTTTTGACCCAAAAAGGAATGGAATTTTATGAGAAGGCTCAGAGTTTAGTCAAAGGCTTTGATCAATTTGAGCATCTCTATTTGCAATCAGAAGAAGGTGAAAAAACTTTTTCTATCAGCAGTCAGCACTATGATTTCTTGCCTCCCTTGATTACGGATTTTTCTCGGCAGCATCCTCAATATCCACATTTTCGGATTTTTGAGTCGACTACGGTACAAATTTTGGATGAGGTGGCGCAGGGTTATAGTGAGCTGGGAATTATTTATCTCAACGATCGCAATACCAAGGGGATTATACAAAAGCTGGACAAATTACATTTGCAGGCGATTGAGTTGGCGGAGTTTCAGACCCATATCTACCTGCGGGAGGATCATCCTTTGACTGCAAAGGCAGAGATTGAGGCTGAGGATTTGGTTGGTTTGCCAACGGTCCGATTTACCCAAGAAAAAGAGGCTTATCTTTATTATTCTGAGAATTTGATTGACACGTCGGATTCGTCGGTTGTTTTTGATGTGACGGATCGCGCTACCTTGAACGGGATTCTAGAGCGGACGGACGCCTATGCGACGGGTTCGGGATTTTTGGATGACGAGTCGGTCAATGGGATTACGGTCATTCCCTTTAAGGGGAAGGTGGATAACCGCATGGTCTATGTCAAGCGGGCTGGTGATGAACTGAGCCATTGTGCGCTTGATTTTGTCGAAACCATGCAGGCTTATTTTGATAAGAAGAAGGAAGAAAATGCGTAAGTTTGGATTGCCACTTTTGGCAGTGGCTTTTATCGGTGTGGACCAGTTGGTCAAGGCTTGGACCGTAGCCAATATTGAATTGCACGCCAGTCGGGAATTTTTGCCAGGTTTTATGAGTTTAACCTATCTTAGAAATTATGGTGCGGCTTGGTCTATTTTGCAGGGACAGCAATGGTTTTTCACCATTGTTACAGTGGTTGTCATGATTGCCCTGGTTTGGTATTATGTCAAAAATATCAAGGGAAATCTCTTGACCTTGTTCAGTTTGTCCTTGATAATGGCGGGGGCTTTGGGAAATTTTATCGACCGTGTCCGTCTGGGCTACGTGGTGGATATGTTCCAGCTGGATTTTATCAATTTCCCGGTCTTTAATGTGGCTGATATGTGTCTGTCGGTGGGAGTTGGGCTCCTGTTTATTTGTATTTTGAAAGAAGAAAGTAATGGAAGTAAGAGTTGAGACAGGCGGTGTTCGTCTGGATAAGGCTTTGTCGGATTTGACGGAATTGTCCCGCTCGGTTGCCAATGAGCAAATCAAGGCTGGGCAGGTCTTGGTCAATGGTCAAGCTAAAAAAGCCAAGTATACCGTGCAGGCAGGCGATGTCCTGACCTACCAAGTACCGGAAGTTGAAGAAGTAGACTATGTAGCAGAGGACATTCCCTTGGATATTGTCTACCAAGATGAGGACGTTGCCGTGGTCAATAAGCCACAAGGCATGGTGGTGCATCCGTCTGCTGGTCACACGTCGGGTACGCTAGTCAATGCCCTGCTTTATCATGTGAAAGATTTGTCGGCTATCAATGGCGTTTTGCGCCCGGGCATTGTCCATCGGATTGACAAGGATACGTCTGGATTGCTCATGATTGCCAAAAATGATGAAGCACATACAAAACTTGCAGCTGAATTAAAAGAGAAAAAATCCCTCCGTAAGTACCTGGCCATTGTACACGGTAATCTTCCAAATGACCGTGGAATGATTGAGGCACCGATTGGTCGTTCGGAGAAAGATCGTAAGAAACAGGCAGTCTCAGCCAAGGGCAAGGAAGCAGTCACACGTTTTCAAGTCTTGGAACGTTTCGGTGACTATACCTTGGTTGAATTGACCTTGGAAACTGGTCGAACACACCAGATTCGTGTTCACATGGCCTATATTGGACATCCGGTTGCGGGTGATGAAGCTTACGGTCCAAGGAAAACACTTAAAGGTCATGGCCAATTTCTCCATGCACAGACACTTGGATTTACTCACCCAAGAACGGGAGAGTTAGTCGAGTTTACGGCAGAAGCGCCAGCTATTTTCCGAGAAACACTGGAAAAACTACGTCAAGCCACTCAGTAGTGACAATAAGAGCATCTTGCCTATTTCCCAAAAAGATGATAGACTGATACAGATGAAAAAGAAGGAGAACGAGAATGGAAACTTTACCAAATTGCCCACAGTGCAATTCAGAATATGTTTATGAAGACGGGGCCCTCTTGGTTTGCCCTGAGTGTGCTTATGAGTGGAACCCAGCAGATGTAGCTGAGGAAGAAAGTGGACCTGTTGCAATTGATGCCAACGGTAATCGTTTGGCGGATGGTGACACGGTAACTCTGATTAAGGACTTGAAAGTCAAGGGTGCACCAAAGGATCTTAAGCAAGGTACGCGTGTTAAAGGTATTCGTATCGTCGAAGGTGATCACAATATCGACTGTAAAATCGATGGTTTTGGTGCCATGAAACTCAAATCAGAATTTGTGAAGAAGATTTAGCAATTAGACTGGGAAATCCAGTCTTTTTAAGACGTAGACAAACTATGTATTGGCTCAAATAATCTGAGTAGCTCTGCTAATAAAACAAAAAATCATTTTATTTTGCGAGCGGAGCGAGCCCAAACCACGACTTTCCGCTGTGATGAAAATGCCTGAAACGTTATCGTTTCAGGCATTCAGAGTATTTCGGGCTACAAAGGTCTCCCAGACCTTCGTAGGTTGTTGCTTGGAAATAAAAAAGCGACAAATGTCTCAAATACAGGTATGGAATTCCGTAGGTAGCTCAAACATTCTGGGGGACTGTTTGAGGAGTAAACCAATCTCTTGGTGGCGGTTTTTGCTGTTTATATGGTGTATGCCATGAACAAGGGCCAAAATTTGCAAGACCAGAACTTTCTGCGAATCAAGGCTGGTGTGACTATGTCCATCATGATAACCTGTGTGGTCTATCATATCATGTTGGCACCGCTGGCTGAGCATTTTTGGCGCGTAGAAAATCTTCTCTGCCACTATATCGTTCCTATTTATTTCTTGCTGGATACGCTCATTGTCGATCGGCAGGGACAGTACAAGTGGTTGGACCCCGTTGGTGGACCAGTCTGCCACTTGCCTACATGGCTTTTGGCTTGGTCAATGGATTTTTCCTCAAAATTCCTATTCCTGACGCCAAGGATAGTCCTTTTGCCTATTTCTTTCTCAATGTTCCCAAGTATGGCTGGAACTACGTTTTGACCTACTGCGCCATTATCTTTGTGACCTATCTGCTCTTTGGTTATGTTTTGGCGGGTGTAAAATCCCTAAAACCACAGTCTTTTTTGGCTAAATCAGCACCATTCTAAGCAAAATACGAAGATTATTAAATTTTTTACAGTAAGAATTTGTCGCCGTAGGTAAAGTGTGCTATACTGATGCTAGAAATCCTTTAAGTGCTGTCCAGAGAGACAGGTAAGGAGAGCATTGAGCAAATGTGGACATACAAGATGGGAAATTCTGTTGGAGTTTTTCATGCACTGGTCCTGTATTTTCTGAACTCTCCTGAAAGGGAGAGTTTTTTTGTATCATATTTATGGAGGTTTAGAATGAAAACCAAAGAAATCGTAGACGATATGACCATGAAACGGGCAATTACCCGTATCACCTATGAGATTATCGAGCGCAATAAGAATTTGGACAATATCGTCTTGGCTGGTATCAAGACACGAGGTGTTTTCATTGCCCGACGGATTCAAGAACGTCTGAAACAGTTGGAAGGAATTGATGTTCCTCTGGGAGAATTAGATACCAAGCCCTTCCGCGACGATGTGAAAGTAGAAGAAGATACCACCAGCATCACCGCCGATGTCAATGATCGTGATGTTATTTTGGTGGATGACGTTCTCTACACTGGACGTACCATTCGTGCCGCCATTGACAATCTCGTATCGTTGGGCAGACCTGCTCGTGTTAGTTTAGCTGTCTTGGTCGATCGTGGCCACCGGGAATTGCCAATTCGTGCGGACTATGTTGGGAAAAATATCCCGACCAGTCGGGTGGAGGAAATTATCGTTCACATGACTGAAATTGACGGTCATGACGCAGTTTTATTAGTAGAGGCAGAATAGGTCAGGCACAAAAAGGCAGGTAGTATCATGACAATTGTAGATGGTAAGGTTTCTCTCAAACATTTGGTAACAATGGAAACGCTTTCGAATGAAGAAGTATTGGGTCTCATTCAACGCGGACTGGCTTTCAAGAAAGGCGAGTCCGTTACATTAAGTCGGAAGTATTATGCCTCCAATCTCTTCTTTGAAGATTCGACGCGAACGCATAAGTCATTTGAAATGGCGGAGCTGCGCTTGGATATGGGCATGATTGACTTTGATGCTCGAACCAGCTCGGTCAACAAGGGCGAGACCTTGTACGATACCATTTTAACCATGTCAGCCTTGGGCGTTGATATTTGTGTCATCCGCCATTCCGAGGTTGATTACTACAAACAATTGATTGATAGTCCGAGCATCCAGACCTCCATTGTCAATGGTGGGGACGGTTCTGGGCAACACCCAAGCCAGTCCTTGCTGGATTTGATGACCATTTATGAAGAATTTGGTACCTTTGAAAATCTGAAAATTGCCATTGCAGGCGATATTACTCACTCGCGGGTTGCCAAGTCCAACATGCAAATCCTCAAGCGACTGGGGGCAGATATTTACTTTACTGGACCAGAAGAGTGGTATTCGGCGGAATTTGATGTATACGGTCAACATGTCGCGATTGATGATATTGTTGAGGAAGTGGATGTCTTGATGCTTCTGCGTGTCCAACATGAGCGCCACGATGGATCAGAAAGTTTTTCAAAAGAAACCTATAATCGTCTACATGGATTGACGGGGGAACGGTACAAGCGCTTGAAGGAACAGGCGATTATTATGCACCCTGCGCCTGTCAATCGTGATGTTGAAATTGATGACCAGCTGGTAGAGGCTCCCAAATCGCGGATTGTTCGTCAGATGCAAAACGGCGTCTTTGTCCGAATGGCGATTTTGGAGGCGATTGTAAATGGTAAGGTATAGAACCTGTATTCACAGCTCGGCACATTTAACTAAGGCTAGTTTTCTGCCCCCTTTGTGAATACAATTTCAAAACGTTAAAGGATTCCTGAGAGAATCAACGAGGTAGATATGACGAAAAGAAGATTAATTTTAGAAGACGGAACAATTTTCGAGGGCGAGGCCTTCGGAGCGGATATTGATGTGACTGGAGAGCTGGTTTTTTCTACTGGAATGACAGGCTATCAGGAGTCCATTACCGACCAATCTTATAACGGTCAGATTTTGACATTTACTTATCCTTTGGTAGGAAATTATGGCATCAATCGCGATGATTACGAATCTATCACGCCAACTTGTAAGGGTGTGGTGGTCAGTGAGTGGGCCCGTCGTGCTAGTAATTGGCGCAACCAATTGACCTTGGATGAATTTTTGAAAGCTAAAAAAATTCCAGGTATTTCAGGGATTGATACGCGAGCTTTAACCAAGATTATTCGTCAGCACGGGACGATGAAGGCGACCTTGGCTAATGTTGGAGATAGTGTTGAACATTTGACCGATCAGCTACGGGCGACAGTCTTGCCGACCAATAATATTGAGCAGGTGTCTACCAAGACAGCCTATCCTGCGCCGGGTGTCGGTCGGAGCGTTGTACTGGTCGATTTTGGTCTCAAGCATTCGATTTTACGTGAATTGGCTAAGCGTGATTGCAATGTAACTGTCGTTCCTTATGACACGACCGCAGAGGAAATTTTGGCTCTGGCTCCAGACGGTGTTATGTTGTCCAATGGACCGGGGAACCCAGATGATGTTCCAGAGGCGCTTGATATGATTCGTGGTATTCAAGGGAAGATTCCGATTTTCGGTATTTGTATGGGCCATCAATTGTATGCGAAGGCAAATGGTGCCCAGTCCTACAAGATGAAATTCGGTCACCGTGGATTTAACCATGCCGTGCGCGAAATTGCGACAGGACGTGTTGATTTTACCAGTCAAAACCACGGTTATGCAGTATCACGCGAGGAACTGCCGGATTGCTTGATGATTACCCACGAGGAAATCAACGACAAGTCTGTCGAAGGCGTCCGTCACAAATACCTTCCCGGATTTTCAGTGCAATTCCACCCAGATGCAGCACCCGGTCCGCATGATGCCAGCTATTTATTTGACGAATTTATGGACTTGATGGATTCATTTAAGCAAGAACGCTAGTTGAATGGTAGCTAAGCGTCAGAGAGTTGTTTAATTCTATCTAGAGAGATAGAAAATAGAAAGGCAAGGGACAGGTCAATGGTTGCACGCAACTCATTTCCCTACGCCTGCCTCTATGGAGGTCAGGCTATCCCTTGCACTAGTTAGGAAAGCCAATTAGTATCGAATTGACTTTCCTAACGTCGGACTGATCTTATTTAATGTCAACCTGTGAGTTGACAAATAGAAAGGAGAAGATACAGGTTCGAGTATGATTTGATTTTAAAATTCGAACATGCTCTAAGGACTGTGTGAAAAAGATAAACGTCGTTTGGCTGCTTGAAGCATCAGCGGCGCGTTTCCTATTTTCGCTTTGTCCTCTTAACGGGCTTTGTATCATACATTATGCCAAAAAGAAACGATATTAAAAAAATTATGGTGATTGGATCTGGTCCGATTATTATTGGTCAGGCTGCGGAGTTTGATTATGCGGGGACGCAGGCGTGTTTGGCCTTGAAAGAAGAAGGCTACAGCGTTGTACTGGTCAATTCTAACCCCGCAACAATTATGACCGACAAGGAAATTGCGGATAAGGTGTATATCGAGCCGATTACGCTGGAATTTGTCAGTCGTATTTTGCGAAAAGAGCGTCCTGATGCTCTCTTGCCAACCCTTGGTGGACAAACAGGTCTCAACATGGCTATGGAATTGTCCAAGGCTGGAATTTTGGAAGAGCTGGGTGTTGAGCTCTTGGGAACAAAATTGTCGGCCATTGACCAAGCTGAGGACCGCGATTTGTTCAAACAATTGATGGAGGATCTCAATCAGCCCATTCCTGAGTCTGAAATTGTGACGACCGTTGATGAGGCGTTGAACTTTGCCAATTCTATCGGCTACCCTGTTATTGTGCGTCCGGCCTTCACGCTGGGCGGTACAGGCGGCGGTATGTGTGCCAACGAGGAAGAACTCCGCGAAATCGCAGGAAATGGCTTGAAATTGTCGCCAGTAACTCAATGTTTGATTGAGCGCTCAATTGCAGGTTTCAAGGAAATCGAGTACGAAGTGATGCGCGATGCGGCAGACAATGCACTTGTGGTGTGTAACATGGAAAACTTTGACCCTGTGGGAATTCATACAGGAGATTCTATCGTATTTGCTCCAACGCAGACGCTTTCGGATATTGAAAACCAGATGTTGCGTGATGCCAGCCTCAGCATTATTCGCGCCTTGAAAATCGAAGGTGGCTGTAATGTCCAGTTGGCCTTGGATCCCCATAGTTTCAAATACTATGTCATCGAAGTTAATCCGCGCGTGTCACGCTCGTCAGCCTTGGCTTCAAAAGCAACTGGCTATCCTATTGCCAAATTAGCGGCAAAAATTGCTGTTGGTTTGACCTTGGATGAAATGATTAACCCAGTAACTGGGACAACCTATGCCATGTTTGAGCCTGCTTTGGACTACGTAGTTGCTAAAATCCCCCGTTTCCCATTTGATAAATTTGAAAAAGGGGAGCGCCGTCTGGGAACACAGATGAAGGCGACAGGGGAAGTCATGGCCATCGGACGGAACATTGAAG
Source organism: Streptococcus sp. A11 (assembly GCF_043674225.1). NCBI lineage: Bacteria > Bacillati > Bacillota > Bacilli > Lactobacillales > Streptococcaceae > Streptococcus > Streptococcus sp. A11. Next base: position 75,663 of record NZ_JBIMJS010000011.1, on the reverse strand, counting down.
AAAGCCTTTTGAAAGCCTGCCGTTCCTTGGAAATCGGTGTTTATCACAATGAAATGACAGAACTCAGCCAAGTGACGGACGACCACTTGGTAGAAAAGATTGTCAAAGCGCAAGACGACCGCCTCTTTTACCTTTCTGAGGCCATTCGCCGTGGCTATACGATTGATGAGCTGGCTCAATTAACCAAGATTGACCTGTTCTTCCTTGATAAGTTGTTGCATATTATAGAGCTTGAGCAGGAATTGGCGACTCATTTTGATAACTTAGATGTCCTCAAAAAAGCGAAAAAATACGGCTTTGCAGATCGTAAAATAGCAGAGCTGTGGGGGCGGACAGAATGCTACATTCGCCAGCTCCGGACTGAAAATGGCATTGTCCCAGTTTACAAAATGGTGGATACCTGTGCAGCAGAATTTGAGAGCGCGACGCCTTATTTCTATTCAACCTATGCATGGGAAAATGAATCCATCAAATCAGACAAGGAATCGGTCCTTGTGTTAGGTTCTGGGCCAATCCGCATCGGTCAAGGGGTTGAATTTGACTATGCAACGGTTCACTCTGTCAAAGCCATTCAGGCAGCAGGTTACGAGGCTATTATCATGAACTCCAACCCTGAAACTGTTTCGACAGATTTCTCGGTTTCGGACAAGCTCTATTTTGAACCTTTGACCTTGGAAGATGTACTCAATGTGATTGATTTGGAGCAGCCCAAAGGTGTCATTGTGCAATTCGGTGGGCAGACAGCCATCAACTTGGCTGAACCGCTTGCCAAGGCTGGTATTCCGATATTGGGAACTCAGGTAGCAGATTTAGACCGGGCTGAGGACCGCGATTTGTTTGAAAAAGCTCTGAAAGACTTGGACATCCCGCAGCCACCAGGTCAAACCGCAACTAATGAAGAAGAGGCTCTTGAGGCGGCCCGCAAAATTGGTTTTCCAGTCCTTGTCCGTCCATCTTATGTCTTGGGTGGGCGTGCCATGGAGATTGTTGAAAATGAAAATGACCTACGTTCCTACATGCGGACGGCGGTCAAGGCTAGTCCTGAGCACCCTGTTCTCGTTGACAGTTATATCGTTGGTCAAGAGTGTGAAGTAGATGCGATTTCTGATGGCAAGGATGTTCTCATTCCGGGAATTATGGAACACATCGAGCGGGCAGGTGTCCATTCGGGGGACTCGATGGCAGTTTACCCACCGCAAACCCTGTCGCCAGCGGTACAAGCAACCATTGCTGATTACACCAAGCGATTGGCTATTGGTCTCAACTGTATCGGTATGATGAACATTCAGTTTGTTATCAAGGACGAAAAGGTCTATGTCATTGAGGTCAATCCACGTGCCAGCCGAACCGTTCCCTTCCTGTCAAAAGTGACAGACATTCCGATGGCTCAAGTCGCGACCAAATTGATTTTGGGTCAATCCTTGGCAGAACTTGGCTATGCGGACGGTCTCTATCCAGAAAGTAAGCAGGTCCACGTCAAAGCTCCAGTCTTCTCATTCACAAAATTGGCGAAGGTTGACAGTCTTTTGGGACCTGAAATGAAGTCAACGGGTGAAATTATGGGTTCAGATGTGACGCTTGAAAAAGCACTTTACAAGGCATTTGAAGCTAGCTACCAGCACTTGGAAGAATTTGGCAATGTCGTCTTTACCATTGCGGATGAAGATAAGGAAGAAACCTTGGAGCTGGCGCGTCGTTTCCACGATTTGGGGTATGGTATTTTTGCGACTAGCGGAACGGCAGCCTATCTGACGGACCACCAACTTCCTGTTACCTTGGTCAATAAAGTTGGTGATGCAGGTGGTTTCGATATTCCAAGTCTGGTTCGAGCTGGAAAAATTCAAGCCATTGTCAATACAGTTGGTAAAAAGCGTGTGGCAGACTCGGATGGTCAAATCATTCGTAGCTCAGCAATTGAAGGTGGTATCCCACTCTTTACAGCCATTGATACAGCTGCGGCTATGGTCAAAGTCTTGGAAAGCAGAAGTTTCATGACCCAGGCTATTTAGTGTATAATAGGGTTATCCATTAGAAGAGGAGATAGAAATGAAAGTAAATCTGACCAATCATCGGGGACAATTTAAACAGGCTCCCCTTGGTTTTTCTTGGACGACCCTGTTTTTTACCATGTGGGTTGCTGTCTTTAGACGGGATTGGAAATGGGCGGCTATTATGCTATTGGCCAATGCAGCTCTTGGTAACTACGCCTACTCAATAGAAAAGGGCTATCTTGTCTTTATCGTCAATATTGTCATGGCGGCATTCTATAATAAACTCCATATCAGAGACTTATTAGCCAAGGGTTGGCGCCCAGCAACAGACTTTGATGCGCAGCTGCTGCAGTCCAAAGGAATATAAAAAGAAAAAGATGATTTCGTATGAGGTCATCTTTTCTTGTATCTCTATGTCAGTCGGCTTGAATCATCTCTAGCAAGATGTCGGCAGTGGTCGTTGGCAATACCCTCAGACGATTTAAACTAAGCATTCCGTTATCAACAGAAGCCAGGTCATGGTTGGTGGTCAATCCCAATTGGTAGCCGGTATTTTCTGCCACAGCCAGGGTATCGGCTGAATAGCGACCAGCAGGATAGGCTAGAGCAATGGTTTCCTGACTAAGTTGCTGGTTTAGGAATTGTTTGGAGTAGGATAACTCAATGGATTGGCTTTCAAGGCTGCTTTGTGCCAGGTCGGGATGATTGACCGTATGACCTTGGAAAGACATATCGTGCTCTTTCATCTCCAGCATCTGATTGACAGTCAGGTAGCCCGCTGTGCCATTTTCCGTAAAACCAGTGATAACAAAGTTGGTAGCCTTCATCTGGTACTGCTTAAGTAAAGGATAGGCATGGCTATGGAAATCCCAGAGACTATCATCGAAAGTTAGCCAGACGACTTTTTTGCCGTCAGGAACTACATTGTCCCTTAGAACCCGCAGAGCTTCTTCAGGTGAAAGGGTGTAATAGCCAGCTTCCTGGAGGGCCTTGAGATGACTTTCAAACGTAGAAGGATCCACAATTAAATTGGCGTTGGCAGTCTCTTCAGGAGCCATGACATGGATAGCATGGTACATCAGAATGGGCAGACGGACCGGACTTTTTTGCTTAACCCAAGTTACTTCTTCAGGACCAGTTTTCTGTGAAGGAGTCGTATCAATCTCTTCTTTAGGGGTTTCTGGAGTTTGCTGGACCAAGTCTGTTCTGGATCCTGGGTCTTGATAGAAGTAGACGAGGCAAAAAACAAGGGTTCCAATCAGCAGAACACTCAGCAGAGTAAATATTACTGGAAATCTTTTCACTTTTTGATGCTTGTGCCGCCCATGCTTCCTCTTCGCCATATTCACTACCTCAATATATGTAATTCTTCTTGCTACTTTAATTATACCAAAATTTTTGCCAAATAGTCAGAATATTTGGTATAATAGGAAAAATAGTTTTAAGGAGATAATATGGTAGTTAAGATTGGATTATTGGGGTTTGGTACGGTAGCGAGTGGTGTGCCATTCCTTCTGACAGAAAATAAGGAAAAGATTGAATTAGCAGCCCAAGACAGCATAGAGATTTCAAAGGTTCTTGTAAAGGACGATGCGGAAAAAGAGCGTTTATTGGCTGCAGGCCATGACTATGATTTCGTTACCAACATTGACGAGATTTTGGCAGATGACGACATTGCTATTGTCGTTGAGCTTATGGGACGTATCGAGCCAGCAAAAACTTTCATCACGCGCGCTTTGGAGGCAGGCAAGCATATCGTGACAGCTAACAAAGACCTGTTGGCTGTGCATGGCAGTGAATTGCGTACTCTGGCTCAGGAAAAAGGACTGGCCCTTTACTACGAAGCAGCGGTTGCAGGCGGTATTCCAGTCTTGCGTACCTTAGTCAATTCTCTTGCTGCGGATAATATTACCCGCGTTTTGGGTGTCTTGAATGGGACATCTAACTTCATGCTGACCAAGATGCTAGACGAAGGATGGACTTACGAAACAGCCCTGCAGACAGCCCAGGAACTAGGTTACGCAGAGTCAGATCCGACCAACGACGTTGAAGGAATTGATGCAGCCTATAAGGCCGTTATCCTCAGCCAATTTGCCTTTGGTATGACTGTTGATTTTGACCACGTTGCCCACAAGGGAATCTCCAATATCACACCTGAAGATGTAGCAGTAGCACAAGAGCTTGGCTATGTCATCAAGTTGGTAGGGGATATTCGTGAAACAGCTTCTGGAATTGCAGCAGAAGTGTCACCAACCTTCCTGCCAAAAAATCACCCGCTTGCTAGTGTCAATGGCGTTATGAATGCGGTCTTTGTCGAGTCCATTGGTATCGGCCAGTCTATGTACTACGGACCAGGTGCTGGACAAAAACCAACAGCTACTAGCGTGACTGCCGACCTGATTCGCATTGTTCGTCGCCTGAAAGACGGTACGATTGGCAAAGCATTTAATGAGTACAGCCGTCCGCTCCAGTTGGCAGCCCCGTCTGATGTGATGAGCGAATATTATTTCTCTATCGTAGCATCTGACCAGAACGGAAAAATGCTCCGTTTGGCAGAAATTTTCAACTCTGAAGAAATCTCCTTCAAGCAAATTCTGCAGAAGGAGGCAAACGGTGAGACAGCTCGTCTGGTTATCGTGACCCATGAGATGAGCAAGACCCAGCTAGAAAATGTGACTGAAAAGCTTGCCCAGGCTGAGGACTTCACTGTCTTAAATACTTTCAAGGTCTTGGGAGAATAAGCATGAAAATTACAGTTCCAGCTACTTCAGCCAATATAGGACCAGGTTTTGACTCGGTCGGTGTTGCCCTCTCAAAATACCTGGCCATTGAAATTCTAGCGCCTGCAGATGAATGGTTTATTGAGCATGACCTAGAGCATGTTCCATCTGATAAGAGTAATCTGCTGATTAAGACAGCTTTGAAAGTTTCCAAAAACCTGCCACCTCACCGCTTGAAAATGACAAGCGATGTTCCTTTGGCCCGTGGCTTGGGTTCGTCCAGCTCTGTCATTGTAGCAGGGATTGAGTTGGCCAATCTATTGGGTCAATTGAACCTAAGCCAGGAAGAAAAGTTGCAATTGGCAACTAAGATAGAAGGTCATCCTGATAATGTAGCGCCAGCTATTTATGGAAATCTAGTTATTGCCAGCTATGTCAATAAGAAAGTCCATGCTGTTGTGACGGACTTCCCAGAGGCCAGCTTTATCGCTTTTATTCCTAACTATCCTCTGCGGACCAGTGAGAGCCGTGGAGTTCTGCCATCGCAGATGGGCTATAAGAAGGCCGTAGCAGCAAGCAGTATTGCCAACGTCGCTATTGCTAGTCTTATGGCCGGTGATTTGGAAAAAGCTGGTCAGCTTATCCAATCAGATATGTTCCACGAGCCTTATCGCCAACTCTTGGTCAAGGAATTTTGCCCTATCAAGCAAACAGCTCAGGAGTTGGGTGCTTATGCAACCTACCTTTCTGGAGCAGGTCCAACCGTTATGGTACTAGCCTCTAAGGATAAGGAAGAGGCCATTAAACTTGCCATAGAAAAGCTTGAATTGGACGGCAGTGTGCATATCCTACAGGTAGATAAAGACGGGATTAAGGTATCCTAAACAAAATACGGTTCTTGAGGGAACTGTATTTTTTGTTTTTGATGCAATTGTCCAAAAATAATCGTAATCTAGTTAAATTTTTGGTATAATATGAACCGTATATCTATTTTTGAAATGAGAATGATAATGAATGATAAGATTAGACAGGAGCTTGAGGGAATCGATATTCGATTTGATGAGCCCTTAAAGGAATATACGTATACAAAAGTCGGGGGTGCAGTAGACTACCTGGCTTTTCCACGTAATCGCTATGAGATTGTACGCATCGTAGAATTCGCCAATCGTGAAGGTATTCCCTGGCAGGTTTTAGGAAATTCTAGTAATATTATCGTCCGTGATGGTGGCATCAGGGGCTTTGTTATCAGGATGGATAAGCTTAACTCAGTGACGGTTTCTGGCTATACGATTGAGGCTGAGGCAGGTGCCAACCTGATTGAGACGACCAAGGTTGCCCTCTTTCATTCCTTGACTGGCTTTGAATTTGCCTGCGGCATTCCTGGTAGTGTCGGCGGTGCTGTTTATATGAATGCTGGTGCTTATGGTAGTGAAGTGGCCCATATCTTGGTATCTGCACAAATTTTAACTCCTGCTGGTTATGTCGAAACCTTGGACAATCGTGATTTGCGCTTTGGTTATCGGTCATCCATCCTGCAGGAAAATGGGGCAATTGTCCTATCTGCCAAATTTGCTTTGAAGCCTGGTAATCATCCGGTTATCAAATATGAAATGGACCGATTGACACATTTGCGCGAGCTTAAGCAACCACTGGAGTACCCTTCTTGTGGATCTGTCTTTAAGCGTCCACCAGGAATGTTTGCTGGCCAGCTCATCATGGAGGCCGGTCTCAAGGGGCATCGTATTGGCGGTGTGGAAGTTTCGGAAAAGCATGCAGGCTTTATGGTCAATGTAGCGGATGGGTCAGCTCAGGATTATGAAAACTTGATTGCTCATGTCATTGAAACAGTCAAAGAATTTTCAGGAGTAACCTTGGAGAGAGAGGTTCGGATTATCGGCGATAGTTTGTAATCATCGGTACAATTGAGGGGGTGAGGCTTATCGTAGCAGGTAATATGACGGGCAGTGTTCTTGCCCACGAGGTGGTATAGGCCCAACAGAGCCTGGAATCTGTTAGTCTACCTAAAGAAGGAATTTATGAGAATTGAAAAAGCCAATTATTGAATTTAAAGACGTTTCTAAGGTCTTCGAGGACAGTGGAACAACTGTCTTGAAAAACATTAGTTTTGAACTGGAAGAAGGCAAGTTTTATACTTTGCTTGGTGCTTCTGGTTCCGGTAAATCAACGATTTTGAATATTATCGCAGGTCTCCTGGATGCGACGTCTGGTGACATTTATCTGGATGGACAGCGGATCAATGATGTTCCGACCAACAAGCGGGATGTCCATACTGTCTTTCAATCATATGCCCTTTTCCCGCATATGACCGTCTTTGAAAATGTGGCTTTTCCACTAAAATTACGCAAGGTTGATAAGGCTGAAATTGACCGCCGTGTCAAAGAGGCTCTGCAGATGGTTCGTTTATCTGGTTATGAGAACCGTGCCATCCAGAAATTGTCTGGAGGTCAACGTCAGCGTGTGGCCATTGCGCGTGCAATCATCAACCAACCGCGCGTTGTCTTGCTAGATGAGCCTTTGTCAGCTCTTGACTTGAAACTACGGACCGAGATGCAATACGAATTGCGTGAATTGCAGCAGCGTCTGGGCATTACCTTTGTCTTTGTTACTCATGACCAAGAAGAGGCGCTGGCTATGTCTGACTGGATTTTCGTCATGAATGATGGTGAAATTGTTCAATCAGGGACACCAGTTGACATTTATGATGAGCCAATCAACCATTTTGTAGCGACCTTTATCGGGGAGTCCAATATCCTGCCTGGTCGCATGCTTGAGGACTACCTGGTTGAGTTCAACGGCAAGCGTTTTGAGGCTGTGGACGGTGGTATGCGTCCAAATGAAGAGGTACAAGTGGTCATCCGTCCGGAAGATTTGCGGATTACCCTGCCTGAAGAAGGCAAGTTGCAGGTTAAGGTGGATACCCAGCTCTTCCGTGGGGTTCATTACGAAATCATCGCCTATGATGATTTGGGCAATGAGTGGATGATTCACTCGACGCGCAAGGCTATTGTCGGTGAGGTCATCGGTCTGGACTTTGAACCAGAAGACATCCATATCATGCGTCTCAACGAAACGGAAGAAGAATTTGATGCCCGTATCGAGGAATATGTAGAAGTCGAAGAAGTGGAAGATGGCTTAATCAATGCCATTGAGGAGGAACGCAATGAAGAAAACCTCTAAGCTCTTTGCCATCCCCTATGCTTTATGGGTTTTCCTCTTTGTACTGGCGCCTGTTGCCCTGATTGTCTTTAAGTCATTCTTTGATATTCATGACAACTTTACCCTAGCCAACTACCAAACTTACTTTAACTCGCCAAATAATACTTACTTGCGGATGAGTTTTAACTCCATTTTTTACGCAGGTTTGATTACCTTGGTTACTTTGTTGGTATCCTATCCAACAGCCTATTTTTTGACCAAGCTCAAGCACAAGCAGCTCTGGCTCATGTTGATTATCCTGCCGACTTGGGTCAACCTCTTGCTTAAGGCCTATGCCTTTATCGGGATTTTTGGTCAACACGGCTCGGTCAATCAGTTCTTGGAATTTATTGGCCTGGGTGCCCAGCAAATTCTCTTTACAGATTTTTCATTTATCACTGTTGCGGCCTATATTGAAATTCCTTTCATGATTTTGCCGATTTTCAATGCCTTGGATGATTTAGATCCTAATCTTATCAATGCTAGTCGAGATTTGGGGGCAACTCCTTGGCAGACCTTTACAAAAGTTATTTTTCCTCTGTCCATGAATGGTGTTCGTTCAGGTGTGCAGGCGGTCTTTATCCCAAGTTTGAGCTTGTTTATGTTGACCCGCCTTATCGGTGGTAACCGTGTGATTACGCTGGGTACAGCCATTGAGCAGCATTTCTTGACAACCCAGAACTGGGGCATGGGCTCCACCATTGGTGTCGTCTTGATTCTTGCCATGCTGGCCATTATGTGGCTAACGAAAGAGAGGAAGAAATAAATGAAAAAATTTGCAAAGATTTATCTAACCATTGCCTTCCTTGTCTTGTATCTGCCAATTTTCTATTTGATTTTCTATGCCTTCAATGAAGGTGGGGATATGAATGGCTTTACTGGTTTTACGTTAGAGCATTTCTCAGCCATGCTGGGAGATAGTCGCCTGATGTTGATTTTGGCTCAAACCTTCTTTTTAGCCTTCCTCAGCTCGCTGATTGCGACAATTATCGGGACCTTCGGTGCCATTTATATCTACCAGTCCAAGCAGAAGTTTCAGAATGCCCTTTTATCAGTCAACAATATCCTCATGGTAGCACCAGACGTTATGATTGGTGCGAGTTTCTTGATTCTCTTTACCATGATTGGTTTCCAGCTGGGCTTTGTCTCTGTCTTACTCAGCCACATTGCCTTTTCGATTCCGATTGTGGTCCTCATGGTCTTGCCACGACTCAAAGAAATGAATGCTGATATGATTTCCGCAGCCTATGACTTGGGGGCAACGCAACCACAAATGCTCCGAGAAATCATGTTGCCTTATTTGACTCCAGCTATTATTGCAGGCTACTTCATGGCCTTTACTTACTCGCTGGATGATTTTGCCGTGACCTTCTTTGTCACAGGAAATGGCTACTCAAACCTGTCTGTTGAGATTTACTCACGGGCTCGTCAGGGGATTTCTTTGGAAATCAATGCCCTGTCCACCCTGGTCTTCCTCTTCAGTATTGTGCTTGTCGTAGGTTATTACTTTATTTCGCGTGAGAAGGAGGCAAACTAATGAAACGATTGACATCATTTTTTGTTGGTATTCTTGCTATCATTCTCGTACTTTGGGGAATTTCTAGCAAACTAGAGGATGATTCTACCCAAGGAACCACTGATAAATTGGTCATCTATAACTGGGGTGATTATATCGACCCAGAATTGTTGGACGAATTTACCGCCGAAACCGGTATCCAGGTTGATTACCAGACCTTTGATTCCAACGAGTCCATGTACACAAAGATTCAGCAGGGTGGGACAACCTATGACTTGGCTGTGCCGTCTGAGTACATGATTTCTAAGATGGCTGAAGAAGATATGCTGATCAAGTTGGATAAGTCGAAAATTGAGGGATTAGAAAATATCGACCCGCAATTTATGGGGCTCAGCTTTGATGAGAACAATGATTACTCCATTCCTTATTTCTGGGGAACCCTGGGAATTGTTTACAATGAAACCATGGTTGACAATCCGCCACAGGAATGGGAGGATTTGTGGTCTGAGGAATATCGTGACAATATCATGCTGATTGACGGTGTCCGTGAGGTTATGGGCTTTGGTCTACAATCTCTCGGCTACAGTCTCAATTCGCAGGATAAGGCTGAAATTGCCCAAGCTGCGGAACATCTCTATAACTTGACTCCGAATGTCAAAGCTATTGTTGCTGATGAAATCAAGGGTTACATGATTCAGGATGCGGCGGCTATTGCTGTCAGTTTCTCAGGCGAGGCCAGTGAAATGCTGGATGGCAATGAAAACCTGCACTATGTCGTACCATCAAAAGGTTCTAACCTCTGGTTTGATAATATGGTTATTCCAAAGACAGCTAAGAACATCGACGGGGCTCATGCATTTATGAGCTTCATGCTTCGTCCTGAAAATGCCCTGCGCAATGCGGAATATGTTGGCTATTCAACGCCGATTCCTGCAGCCAAGGCTATGTTGGATGAAGAAACTCAAAATGACGAGGCTTTCTATCCTTCCGAGGAAACCATGAAAGAGATGGAAGTCTATGGCAACCTGGGCAAGGAAATGCTCGGTCTCTATAATGACCTCTTCCTACAATTTAAAATGTATCGGAAGTAGAGGATAAGACTGAAGACTTACTACTGGATTGAACCGCACCCCAAAAGTTAGAGAGAAAAATCTAACTTTTGGGGTGCGGTTCATATCTACCATTCTGTTTCTAGTTTTCGTTTTCCTTTCCAAGGGAGGTCTTCCTTCTTGAAAACACCACGGTCAGCCAGTCGATAGAGAGTTCTCATAGAACAAGAAATCCTATCTGGATAAGTTCCTTTAATGACATCAAGGCTCTAGCTTTGATCTAAATGAGTTTGAATAAAGTCTTTTTCTGCTTGCGACAGACTTATTTTCCTCCGACCACAGCGCTTCTTATTGGCTTTATAGTGTTCATAATAGTCGTAGGTAGAATGTCCGTCTTTGAGAAAGTTGATAACATGATAGACGGTCTGCTTTGATCTTCCAAGAGCTATCATGATATCTGTAACTTTTATACCTTCTTGGTAATAAGCTTCTATCATTATGAGTTCATTTGTGGTTCATGGGTATAAGTCATTTATGTTAGTTCCTTTCAGACAAATGCTGAGCCTAACATAGATGGCTTTTTCTGTCTAGCTTAATTTGACAATTTAGGTTTATAAATAATCGAAGACTGTGGTAGAATGAAGTGATGAATAAGTTATACTTAACAAAAATCAAAAATAGTGGCTTAATGGTATTATGACAAACAAACTCACCCCCACTCAAGTTCACGAATTAAAACAAGCCCTTAGAGACAAGACAAATGCTCCACATCACTGAAAAATTCAGGCTCTCATTCTTTACTCAGAAAACCAGAACCTAACAGCTAGCGCAAAATCAGTGGGCTTTGTCCATCAAACAGTTCGAAACCTCTTGAATCGCTATCTTGACGGAGGCTTACAGGCACTCCTTACTGACAATCGTGGCGGACGTCGTCGCGCCTACATGACACAAGATGAGGAAGAACAATTCCTGAATGAGCAACTTTCTTCTGCTCTTAAGGGAGAATTGGTGCGATTAATTCTCTTTTGGCAGCCTATCAGGCAAAAGTTGGTCGAAAAACGACTCGAGAAGGATTATAAGCTCTCTTAAAACACCATGGTTGGGTCAAAGAATCAAGAGATTCTTTGAGGTGGGAGATAAAGCTTACGCAGTAAGCAACAAAAGTCAGCCCACGCCCCCCAACATCCTAAAAAAGCAGACGCGGAAGCCATTTTAGCGTCTAAAAATAAAATCTTAGTGCGAGAAGAGGTTGAGTAAGCGCTTTAGTAATGGGAAATCGTATCAAAAAATCCGCCCTATGTATCAGGATGAGGCGGGTTTTGGTCCTATTAGTAAACTTGGAAAATCTTGGGCTCCAAAAGGGTATAGACCTAGTGTCGCAAGTCACCATATCCGTGAATATCGCTATTGTTATGGTGCTGTGGACGCCAACTCAGGAGAATCATTTTTCATCATAGCAGGTGGTTGTAATAGTGATTGGATGAATAAATTTCTACACCAATTGTCAGAAGCTTATCCAGATGACTACATTATTCTAGTCATGGACAATGCCGTCTGGCATAAATCTCAGACATTGAATATCCCTGAGAATATAGAATTTATCTTTATTCCACCTTACACACCAGAGATGAACCCTATTGAGCAAGTCTGGGCCGAAATCCGCAAACGTGGTTTCCAGAATAAGATATTTAGAAGCTTGAATGAGGTTATTGATAAACTTCAAGAGGTTATTAAAAACCTATCTCCTTCTCAACTCAAATCAATTGTACGTAGAGATTGGAGCTTGGCTATTTTTGATTTTAGTTGAGTATTAATTAAAAACGACTGATATGAAACGTTTTCAGGATATTTTCAATAAGCATAATTAGTAATAATTTCATCATTTTATGATAAAATGAATTGATGTATCAAAGGATTCTATCTGGAAAATAATTACTATACAGCTCGGAATACAAATGTATAAAATTACAAAAATATACTTTTCTTTGGTAATTTTAAGAGAAGTAGTTTTTTCGTTGGATAATTAAGTTTATTCAGTATTTACTAAAAATCTCTTTTGACAATCCATATCATAAACAGAAAGAAGGGAATAATATGGAATATAGAAGATTATTTCACATCTTCTATCTTACAATTAGCGCAATCATTTTCTCGATTAGTTTTGCCATTGTTTGTGACAAGTCCTTGTCTACACTGGAATATGCTTATATCGGGGGTATTCAGGCTCTGGTAGCTTTGATGGCTGGTAATCATCACTTTTACAACAAGTCTTATAAAACGCTGACCTATGTAACCTCTTCAGTTCAGCTGATTGTCTTTGTTATTCTGACAATCTTAGCAGCCTTTCACCTGATAAGGTATCCAGATTGGCCTACTTTATTACTAGCTCTATTATTGGCCACAAGCTGTACTCATTTATATAATTATCTGGCCTTATATGTTTATCGGAAAATTTTTGGTGGTAAACGATTATGTGTTATTGGACATGAGGATGAAGTAGTCAAATCAGTAGTAAATCTGATGAAGTTTGAAAATATGATTTTTACTGTCACTCATGCCTTTACGACAGATTTTGCTACAAATGTCAGCAACTATCTCGATGATATTGATGCAGTTTACTTTGCTGGTGAGGTCGGAAGAGATCGAGAAGTAATTTACACTATGCTGATAAGGGAGAATAAGGGGATTTACAATGCTGTATATTTTCGTTCTGGTCTGGAAATTCAGTCTTCCATCTATCAATTCGGCGATGATATTTTCATAGGGTTTAAGACTTTTCAGCTTACAAAAGTGGAACGTTTTTTCAAGAGAATATTTGATATTCTTATTTCATTAGTCTTATTGATGCTGACATGGCCTATCATGCTTTTAGTCGCTCTAGCAATCAAGCTGGATTCAAAAGGCCCGGTCTTCTATACCCAGCAGCGTGTCACAATGAATGGCAGACTGTTTCAAGTTTTAAAATTCCGTTCTATGGTCAATAATGCTGAAGGTAAGTCTGGACCAGTCCTTGCTACATCTAATGATAGTCGGGTAACACGCTTGGGCCAATTTTTAAGAGCGACTCGCCTGGATGAATTGCCACAATTGTTTAATATTTTAAGGGGGGATATGTCTATCGTTGGTCCGAGACCCGAGCGTCCTCACTTTGTCGAACAATATGAAAAACAGAGTCCCTATTATCATCTTCGGCATAGAGTAAGAGCTGGCTTGACAGGCTATGCTCAGATTTACGGGACCTATAATTCAGATTTCAATAGTAAATTAAAGTATGATTTATTGTACATTCAACGCTATTCTTTCTATTTTGATCTCAAACTGGTATTGCGTACATTGAGTATCTTATTGGATAAGTTAAGTGCGAAGGGTGTAGATGAAAATACTGACAACAAAATCACGAGCTTGAAGCAATTGGAAGCTTATTCGATCGTTGTCAAATAGAAAGCAGTCCTAGAAATACATCATTTAGAAACTTTCTGATATAATGTTGTTTGGAAAAAATCTCACCGTATGAAAGGTAAACAAGTTAATGAATAAACAGAGAGATGATTTCATAGATATTTTTGAGTTGATAGCACTTTTTAAGAAAAATATCGTGATCATTGCCATTTGTTCTCTCATTGGGGGAGCATTTATGGGATTATACGCTAGTTTGGCTGTTGCTCCCCAGTATGCATCTAGCGCTCAGTTGCTGGTTGCTCAGGATCCTATTGATGTTGGCAATCAGAATGCTTATGTCAGTGCGGCTAACTCAATCCGAACAAACCTTGAAATGATTCCGACCTATCGAGATATTCTTTTTGGTGTGCCTGTCTTGGGTAAGGTTGCAGATTCATTTGGTGGTAAATATCCGGCTTATTACTTGAAAGAGCGCTTGACCTTCACTCAGACAGAAGATTCTCAAGCCTTTGTAGTCAATTTGCGTATGGATGATGCTCAGGAAGCCCAGGCTGTACTTGAGGAAATTACAACGGTCTTTAGTGACACCTTGCAAGATATTTACAGTGAAGGATTTGGTAAGGTGGTCGTCCTCTCACCTGCTTCTTACAATGCCAATAAAGTTTCACCTAGTATTATCAAAAATGTCGTGACGGGTATTCTGGCAGGAATCTTCCTATCATTTGGCTTCATCATTTCTAGAAATCTATTTGATCAAACAGTGAAGAATGATGCCTACCTTCAGGCGCAGAACTTAACATTACTGACGGAATTATATGATATGACTGCTAGTGAAATCAGTAATGCCCATTATAAATTAGATAAATAGCATCTTAGAAAGTGAGTATGCTGATGTTTTTTGGAAGAAAAAAAAGACAAAGAGAACTAAATAAACAACAATTACAAGGCTCGCCCCTCTATTCGGCGACCCAACCAACCAGCTTAAACGCTGAACAAATTCGTGTGCTACGTACCAACCTACAATATGCCCAGTTGAATGGTAAGATTACTTCCATCGGGGTGACTTCTTCGATACCGGGTGAAGGAAAATCAACTGTATCAGCCAATCTAGCTCATAGCTTGGCGGCTGCTGGTAAGAAAGTGTTGATTGTGGATGCAGATTTGCGAAAGCCAACCGTTCACCGGACCTTTAAATTGTCCAATTTACGTGGATTGAGTGACTTAGTGATTGACACAAAACAATCATTTGCAGATTTGTTAGACTATCCTGAAGATTTGGGAGTCTATGTCTTAACTTCGGGTGCTATCCCACCAAATCCAGCGGAATTATTATTATCTAATAATATAACAAGTCTGATGGAAGAATTAGAACATTCTTTTGATTTTGTCATCTATGATTTGCCTCCTGTCAACAGTGTGACGGATGCTCAGATTATGGCTCGAAAGGTCGATGGTATGATATTGGTGGTACGTCAAGGCTATGTTCAGAAAAATGAATTGGAAAAAAGCTTGCGCTTGCTAAACAATGTCGATGCACAATTGCTTGGCTATGTCATGAACTATGTTCCTAAAGAGCACAAAGATTCCTACCAGTATTATTATGGTCGGGAACAGGGTTCTCAGGATTAGAAAAATTAGATTGTAAAAAGAGTTGAGCATTGGCTCAACTCTTTTGTACATCAGCAGACTATCTAAATAGCAACAAGGAAATCATTCGTCCCAGATAATAATTTGCTGGGAGTAAATAGACTTTGAGATAATAGCGGTGCCAGCTATATTCCCTTTTATAAAATGTTGGAATAAATTGGTTTTGTTTGAAGTTTAGTTTTGCAAGCTCTGTCACAGCATCCTGATAGGCTGTTTTGTCACCGATTTTGACTGCATTAGCAACCATTTGAAGTAAATCTTCAATCATTTTGAAGGTGAAATAATCAGCATAGTCAGGATTACGTTGGCCCATAATGCGGCTATTTTCCATAGACTTGCGGTTGTTATCAGGATTAGGAGTGGTACTGAGTGAACCTTGGCGTGAACGGTAAATATAGAGTTTTTCGGGAACCGTTGTGATAGTGTTAGCAGCAATCATCAACTCGAAATAGATACCTTCACCCATACCCGATAGAAAACGAAAGTTCGTTTGGTCAATCAGTGTTCGAGCGACCATGCGAGCCGTGGGTTGTGTATTGTGATAGATGTCTTGCAGCCTTGCTTTCCCGTATATTGGCTTGTGCCAAACAGTTTTTTCGCGCCCATCAGATGAGAGAGTGCCTGTGTCGCACAATACTAAATCAGCCTGATCTTTCTTGGCTTGCTGATACAGTTTTTCAAACATATCTACCTTGACCAAGTCGTCTGAATCGACAAAAGCCACGAATTCGCCACTAGAAATATCTATTCCTTTATTGCGAGCATCGCCGACCCCCATATTTTCAGGCAGGTCAATCACAGTAACACGACTATCTTCTTGTTGATACGTTTTTAAAATCTCCAAAGAACGGTCTGTTGAACAATCATTGACCAAAATCAGTTCAATATCCTTCAAACTTTGTTGGAGAATGGATTGGATACATTCCGCGATATATTGTTCCGTATTGTAAACGGGTACGATAATAGAAACTTTAGGCGCTACCATATTTTACCTATTCCTTTCTGTCCTGCTACTATTATAGCACAGAGAAGTCTTTTACCCTTGGTTGGGTACTTTTAAAGTGGGGATTTTGGGTTCGAGAATATCTATTATTTCTATTTTTGAAATCGAGGTGTTATAATATGGTGTTAGTAAATATTATCAGACGAAGGAAGAGAAATGATTAGAGAAGTAGGAGTACATAAATTGTACGAACGCTGGAAAGAACAGGATATGGGAGGGCACAATCGATGATTCTACAACAATCTTGTAGGGAAAAACTTGTGTTATGGGTAAACAGGTATGGAGAATAATACCTTCAATAAGTGGAGTGTCATTTTCTTTTATGTCTCGATTAGCATCTATCCCCTCAGTATGGTGATGGCGACGGCCTTACAACGGCTGGGATTTGCCTATCTCGCGAGCAAAAGCATCTTTTTCTTCTATGCGCTTATTTATCTATTTGCTTTTGTTATCTTTGTGCGTTTCCCTTTGTCCATGAAACGGCTGACGAGTTTATATTTCATCTATCTCTTGTATATTATTTTGTATTTGACCAGTAATCGATTTGTCAAAAGGACTTTTACAGGGGTTGAGATGGTGATGATTTACACCTTTTATTTACCCTATGCGGTCTTGATTTTATCCCGAATAACTGATTTTTCCTATCTCTTTACCAGCAAGTTCATAGAATATATGAATTATGTGATTATTGTCAGTGCTTTTATCGCAAAATATGTCTTTCATAATGCGACGAATTACATGCCATATTCCTATAACTTGTTACCGATTTGGCTGTTGTTTGTCTTTAATTTCATTCATCGCCCAAGCCTGTTGAAAGCAGGCATTGCGATTGTTATGTTGCTAGAAGGTGTTATTTATGGGGCGCGTGGTCCCTTGATTTGGTTGGCAGTGGGTGGTTTCCTGTGTTTGTTCATAGATTTGATTGAAAAAAAAGTCCTGCGTCACCTAACCTTAAAAACCTTCTTACAAATTTTCTCTGGCTTGGCCCTGTTTGCAGGAATTTTCCTCTTTCTTAGACGGGTACTTGCTTCTGTTCATATAGAAGGTTCCTATATTCTCAACCGTATCAATCAAGGGATTATTGGCGAGAGCACAGGGCGTAAGTTTATGATAGAGACGGCTATCGCGCATTTGAAAATCATGGGCGGGGAAATCAACGGGGCCTTTTTTGACAGAACCTTGATGCCGGATGGTATATATGTCCATAATTTTATCTTGGAAACCTATCTGAGCTTTGGCTGGGTCTTGGGGACAATGATTTTGCTCTTTCTCGTTTATTTTATCGGCACAACCTTTTTCCGAGCATCTATGACCAATAAGAAAGTTGTCGTTTTTGCAGTCTCAGCTTTCTTTTTGAAATTCTTTGTAACGGGGAGTATGTATGGAGATTATAGTTTCATCATCATGCTTTCAGTAGTCTATGCTGTTTATCGGCAAGAGATGTGGAAGGATTAAGTCTACCTTAGCGTAGCCATATAGAAAAATACCATACTAGATGGACAAACTTGTCTTGAACTAGTATGGTATTTCTTATGCTGGCAGTTTTCGTTTTAAAAAGTCAAATAATTCTTTCTGAGAGAAAGCATAATTGATCATCAAACTGATAATGGTTGTGACAAGGATACTGATGCTGCCAAAGACAATCCAACCGACAATGGAACCAATACTTCCAGTAAATGGAAGGAGCAGGAGGTTGGACAAGGTAAAGATAGCCGCATCCATCAGTAATTGTTTAGAGATTGAAACGGGTTGACCTGTAATGATAAAACGGTAGGTATACCAGATATAATAGGCCAGACTGAAGGTTTGTGAAACAGCTGTACCGATGGCAACGCCAACAATGTTTAAAGGTACAACTAACATCAGAGAAATCGCTAAGTTTAAGATAGCTTCGGTATAGGTTCCAAACTGTGTTTTCTTAAATTCACCGCTAGCGAAAACCAAGGTCCGGTAAGGCAAGCGAATTGCATAGAGAAGCAGGGAAATCGTCATGATATAGCCAAATAAAGGCTGGTTATAATTGGCATCGGTCACCTTATCCGTATAGAGAAGGATGAACGGCGTCACCAATTGAAAGGTTGTCGCAAGGACAATGGTTGAACCAGTATGTAAGAGCCATTCTAACTTTCTAAATTGCCGAAAGAGAAGTTGGTGATCGTCCAAATGTAGGGCACGCCCAAGAAAGGGACGCAGGCCACTGGTTGCTGCATTGAGAAAAGTTTTAATTCCCTGAAAGACCGTATTATAAATCGCATAGACAGATACACTGTTCAAGCTTGAGAACATAGAAAGGATGACAATATCGGTACTTTCTTGAACAGTATAGGCGATATGCTGACCAATTCCATACCATTGTTGATTGATTTTAAAGTTTTTATCAATTCCTTGCTTGGAAATATGGTAATGCTTGTGGACGTAGTAACTGATAGAGATTGGTGGGATTATAAAGACCAATGCTGAAACGAATTTAACTAGAAATACAGTTTGTCCCTGTTTGATAAGAAACATGGAAAGCAAGAGATTGGCAATATTGGTCAATCCTTGTAAGATTTCCTTGATATAGGCTTTTTGATCAGAGCCTAAAATGATTTGACTGGTGATGCCAACAAAAAATTGAAGGAGATGCGACAGGGAAAGAATAGCAATCAGACTCATTATTTGTTGCTGTGAGAAATGGCTGGACAGTACCTGAGGGAGAAAGAGGCAGAGCGCACCGACATAAACGATTAAAAAGAGTCCAATCTTATTGAAAAATTGCTGAGACTTATAATAAATGGTGGACAGCTTCCCATAATCTTGGTCCAACAATGGTTTATACATAGCAACTTGGACGACAGTTCCCATTCCCATATCCAATAGGCTAATCAAGGTCAGATATTGAGTAATACTGGACATGAGCCCATTGACTTCTGAACCATAAGCTGTGATGAAAAGCCGAGGGAGAATTAAACTACAGACGATTGAAATACATTTGTTCAAAAGGGAAATAATCCCGTTGATTTTCAGTGATTTTGTATTCATTCCAAGCCTTTCCTTGTGAATTTTTCGGTAACATTTTTTGAAAAGTAAACCCTTTTTTGGTAGAATGATGTGAAGGGTTTCATAATTTTAAAAGGAAATAGTGATGGTGTCTATGTTGACTTAATGGTTGCAGCTAATAATATTACAAGTGTTCATGATCAGATGTACACCTATCGTATTTGTGCAAATTCGCTCAGTTCAGATTTCCGAGTAAAGAATATTCTCGAATCAGTTGCTTCCTGCGAGCTTTTGCTTAAAAATTGCAAGAATGATAAAGAGTATTATGAATTTAAATTGATTGAGGCGCTCTTGCAATTATTGATGGTTTCCATCAAAGAAAACAATAAAGAAAACAATAAAGAAACCTATCAATCTGCTAAAGCATACCTGAAAAGATTGGATTTCAGAAAGAACAAATACTTGTATAGTCTCTTAAAAAATGAGTATTCATACCTGTTTTTCTTGCTATTTTGTATCTACTGCCAACCAATTATCAGCTGTCATCCCTCTTGCTTGGTTTTGTTTCCTTAGAACCTGTATTTACAACTTGTGAACACAGATTCTACGCTTTTACTTTATTTTATTTTTTAGGTTAATAAAACCACGAAGGGCTTGCCAACCAAAACAAGAAACAAGGAGATAGATAGCTGCAAGTGGAGTTGGTTGGATACGCAGTGACTGCCACAGATGATGGCGTACCTGACCAATGTCTCTTAAACCATAGTAGCGCAGAGCTAGATAATATTCCTGGTAGCTAGCTAGTTTTCTCTCAGGCACGAGTTTTAGTCTGCTATTTATCTCGGCAGCACGTTTGGAAACAACCTGATAACCTTGAATGACCTTGTTGCTGTTTTTTGAAATGCTGTCATCTTGAATTTCATAGACAACTAGGTCTTCCAAAATCTTATAGCCCTTGGAAACTTCTAGGAGTTTTAAAAAGAGATCCCAATCTTGACAGCTTAATAAGCTGTTATCCAAGCCACCAATCTGTAGGAACAAGGATTTTTTTACCATCAAGGTTGAGAAACCACCGAGATTATTTTGTAAAATAGTATCTCCAACATTCAGAAGTCCTTCCGATGGTACATGGATAGCAGTTGAGCCAAATCCAGTCACGACAAATCCTACTTCGGGATATTGTCGGAAGATATGTTCTTGTTTTTCTAATTTACTAGGCAAGAAATAGTCATCTGAATCCAGAAAGGCAATCAATTCGCCCTTAGCTAACTCAACACCCTTATTACGACAAACATTAGCGCCACTATTTTCAGCTAATTGGTGTACAATAAGCTGAGGGATTTGCTCCTGCAATTGCTTTAGGACAGCTAGTGAGTTATCTGTCGAAAAGTCATCCACAACAATAATTTCCCAATTGGAGTAGGTTTGACTAATGACACTTTTGAGGACTTCTTGCAGTAGATGACCTCTATTGTAGTTGGGAATAACTACTGAAATTAATGGTAAAGACATTTTGTTTTTTCCTTCTCGTCTATTATCGCTATTAATATTACTATAATAGATACTAATTTTCAAATATATTTGCTGAGGATATGCAATGAATAAAGACCGATCACGCCCACTGGTTAGCGTTATTATACCCATGTATAATGCAGCTGACTATATTACTGAGACAATTAACTCTGTTTTACAACAAACCTATCAGAATTATGAAATTATCGTGGTAGACGATTGCTCGACAGACCAGTCTGTTGTCCTTGTTAAAGAGATGATGACTTGGGTACCCGATTTGACTCTCTTGGAGAATCCCACTAATTCAGGGGTGGCAATATCTAGGAATAAAGGGGTAGCAGCGGCGCATGGTCGCTATATTTGCTTCTTAGACGCAGATGACCTTTGGTTGCCAACAAAATTAGAAAAGCAACTTGCCTTCGCAGAAGCAAACGGTCATGCTTTTACATTTACAGCCTACCAATTTGCTGACGAAAACGGTACAAGTTTAAACAAAATAGTCAAAGTTCCTGCTAAAATCTCTTACCAGGAATCGCTACGCAATCACACGATTTTCACTTCAACCGTTATGCTGGATTTACACCAGTTGACAAAAGAGCAGATTGCGATGCCTGATGTCCGTAGAGGACAGGATACAGCTACTTGGTGGAAGATACTGAAAGTTACAGGTTACGCTTATAGCTTACCTGAAGCTCTGTCTATCTACCGCCGCGTCAACTCTTCCTTATCTGCAAACAAACTAAAGGCCATTAAACGGACATGGTATCTATTTAGAAAAGTAGAAGGTCTATCCTTAATTCAAACGATTATTCCCTTCATTGGGTATGCCTATAACGCTGTGAAGAGGAGGATATAGGAATGGTTGTATTAGTAGCAACAGTGGATAATCACAATGTAGACAAATTACTTGAGACGATGAATTTAACATCTGTTGTCACGATTATTGTTAATCAGTATCGGTCAGGTCGTGAGCAGTCTGAATTGGTAACAAAAGAGCGTTCGACCATACTGCATTCCAATCGTTTGGGCTTGAGTGCCAGTAGAAACGATGCTCTTGCCCTAGCACCTGAGCATGCGATTTGTCAAATTGCAGATGATGACATGGTTTTTGTCGATAACTACCAGGAGATTGTGGCTGAGGCCTATCAGGAATTTCCAGATGCGGATGTGATTGTCTTTTATGTAGACAATGAGGTGGCAACCATGGCCAAGAAACCATTGAAAAAAGGAAGAATTCATCATATTGGGGCAATGAGAACCTCTTCTGTGCAGATTAGCTTTAAAAAATCTAGTATATTACAAAAAGGAATTGTGTTTGATGAACGGTTCGGAATTGGTGCTAAATATGGTTCGGGTGAAGAAAATATTTTATTATTCGATGCTCTTCGCAAGGGATTGAAAATTTATAGTTATCCTGTCAAAATTGCAACTTTGATAGATGCTAGAGCTTCTTATTGGGATCGGTCTAATTCACCAGAATTTTGTCGAAAAAAAGGTGCAATCTTCAAGCGGATGACAGCCAACTGGTATTGGTTATTGATTTTGCAATTTGCTATTCGGAAACGGAAAATGATGCTCCCAGAAATAAAAATAACGGACAATATTCGCTATATGTTCCAAGGAGCAAGGGAATTTTCAAGAAATAAGGACTAGAGGTTTACATGGTATTATCAAAAAAACGTGCACGAAAAGTAATTGAAGAAATTATTGCCCTCTATCCAGACGCCAAGCCAAGTTTGGATTTTAGAAATCATTTTGAACTGCTGGTAGCGGTCATGTTGTCTGCTCAGACGACAGATGCGGCGGTCAATAAGGCAACACCTGCCTTGTTTGAGGCCTATCCGACACCAGAGGCTATGGCAGCAGCCGAGGTCAAAGACATTGAGCCCTATATTTCACGCTTGGGTCTTTACCGTAACAAGGCTAAATTCCTCAAAGAATGCGCCCAGCAGTTGTTGGATCAATTTGACGGTGTAGTTCCACAGACACGCGAGGAATTGGAAAGTTTGGCAGGAGTAGGGCGAAAGACCGCCAATGTCGTCATGAGTGTCGGCTTCGGCATCCCAGCTTTTGCGGTGGATACGCATGTTGGTCGCATCTGCAAACACCATGATATTGTCAAAAAATCCGCTACGCCACTGGAAACAGAAAAACGGGTCATGGAAGTTTTGCCACCAGAACTCTGGCTCCCAGCCCATCAGGCCATGATTTATTTTGGACGGGAAGTCTGCCATCCGAAAAATCCAGAATGTGCAAAATTTCCGCAGTTATATGAATTTGATTAAAAAATCTTCAGTTTTTGGAGATTTTTTTGATTGTTAGGACAATTTCATTCAGAAAACAAGAATGATTTTTTGAATTTGTTCTAAAATATTCTCAAAAATCGAATAATACGAATGAAGTGACGTTCTAAATGTTGGATAATTGAGAATAAGCGAACGTTAATCATCTGTATGGCTTTGTATTTGACAAAAACCAAACGATAGTATATAATTTATTCTGTAAGTTGATTAAAAAAC
Organism: Streptococcus sp. A11; assembly: GCF_043674225.1. Taxonomy (NCBI): domain Bacteria; kingdom Bacillati; phylum Bacillota; class Bacilli; order Lactobacillales; family Streptococcaceae; genus Streptococcus; species Streptococcus sp. A11. The sequence continues at coordinate 52,112 of NZ_JBIMJS010000011.1, read as the reverse complement.
GAAAAACAATGTATTTTTCGGAAGATAGTTCAGAAAATGAGGTAAAGCTATGTACAACGAAATGCCGGTATTTGACTATGAGGATATTCAGTTAATTCCCAACAAGTGTATCATCAACAGCCGCTCTGAGGCGGATACGACGGTGACTTTGGGCAAGTACAGTTTCAAACTTCCTGTAGTTCCAGCCAATATGCAGACCATTATTGATGAGGATGTGGCGGAGATGCTGGCTAAGGACCGTTATTTCTACATTATGCACCGTTTTGACGAAGAAGGACGCATTCCCTTTATCAAACGGATGCATGACCAAGGTTTGATTGCTTCTATTTCGGTCGGTGTCAAAGACTACGAATATGATTTTGTGACTAGCTTGAAAAACGATGTGCCCGAATTTATCACCATTGACATTGCGCATGGTCATGCGGACAGTGTCATCAAGATGATCAAGCATATTAAAAAAGAGTTGCCAGAGACATTTGTTATCGCAGGAAATGTTGGGACGCCTGAAGCGGTTCGTGAGTTGGAGAATGCGGGTGCTGACGCAACCAAGGTCGGCATTGGTCCGGGTAAAGTATGTATTACTAAGGTTAAGACAGGCTTTGGTACAGGTGGTTGGCAGCTGGCAGCCCTTCGTTGGTGTGCTAAAGCGGCTCGTAAACCCATTATTGCGGATGGTGGTATCCGTACGCATGGTGACATTGCCAAATCCATCCGTTTCGGTGCCAGCATGGTCATGATTGGTTCCCTCTTTGCAGGGCATATTGAAAGTCCGGGTAAAACCATTGAAGTGGACGGCGAGAAATTCAAAGAATACTACGGCTCGGCCTCTGAGTATCAAAAAGGTGCTTATAAAAATGTAGAAGGCAAGAAGATTCTCCTGCCAGCTAAGGGGCATCTCAAGGATACTTTGGTGGAAATGGAACAGGACCTGCAGTCATCCATTTCTTACGCAGGTGGTCGTGATTTGAACAGCCTGCGCCATGTGGACTATGTCGTCGTGAAAAATTCCATCTGGAACGGCGATTCGATTTAATTTATGTTTGTAATGAAATAGAGGACTTGCAGTGCAGGTCCTTTTCTTGATACAATAGGTTGACTAAGATTAAAGGACCGATTATGTATCCAACTAAAACAATAAAAGAAAAGTTTCTTCTCTTTCTAAAAATTTTTCTGCCTATTTTGATTTATCAATTTGCTAACTTTTCGGCTTCTTTCATCGATACCATGATGACGGGACAGTTTAGTACCCTTGATTTGGCGGGTGTTTCTATGGCGACCAGTTTGTGGAACCCATTTTTCTCCTTTTTAACAGGGATTGTGTCGGCTTTGGTTCCCATTATCGGCCATCATCTGGGCAAGGGCGATAAGAACAAGATTCGTGAAGAATTTCATCAGTTTGTCTATTTGTCTGGCTTTTTGGCCTTAATTTTGTATATCTTGGTCTTTGTTTTTGCTAGGCCTATTTTGAGCTGGCTGGGCTTAGAGGTTGAAGTTGCAGAAGTTGCTCTGTCCTATCTCTACTATATTTCCATTGGCATCCCGCCTTTTCTCATCTTCAGCGTCTGCCGGTCCTTTTTCGATGCCCTCGGTCTGACCCGACTGTCCATGTACCTCATGTTGCTCCTGGTTCCCTTTAACACCCTCTTTAACTATTTCTTGATTTATGGGAAATTGGGACTGCCGGCCCTGGGCGGATCAGGTGCTGGACTTGGGACTGCTTTGGCTTATTGGGCAGTCTTAGCAGTGGTTGTCCTGGTCATGAGGAAAAATAAGCAGATTGCATCCTACCAAGTGTGGGACTGGACATCCTTTAATCCTGCCATGCTCAAAGAAGGGGTAAAAATCGGTCTTCCCATCGGTCTGCAGGTTTTCGCAGAAGTAGCCATTTTTGCAGTGGTCGGGCTCTACATGTCCAAATATTCTGCGCAGACCATTGCGGCCCACCAGGCAGCTATGAATTTTGCGACTCTCATGTATGCCTTCCCGCTCAGCATTTCCATGGCCCTGCCTATTCTGGTTTCCTACGAACACGGGGCAAAACGCCTGAAAGATGTCCAGCAGTACAGTCTGATTGGCCGCTTGACAGCCGTTCTCTTTGCCAGTCTGACCTTGACTTTCCTTTATTTTAATCGGGAAATGGTAGCAGGTCTTTATGGTATAGAACCTGAATTTATCGCCTTAACCTCTGACTTCCTGGTCTTTGCCCTCTTTTTCCAACTGGCAGATGCCTTTACAGCACCGATTCAGGGGATTTTACGGGGCTACAAGGACACCACCTTTCCCTTTGTGCTAGGCCTGGTGTCCTACTGGTCCATGACCTTCCCTATTGCCTGGTTGCTGGATAGTCTGACGGACTTGGGACCAAAAGCTTACTGGATTGGCTTGATTGTCGGGATATTCACCTGCGGGATTTCCTTGAATCTACGCTTACGATATATTGTAAAAAAAGATAAGCAATAAGAAAAAGCTGACTTGAAAGAAGACAAGTCAGTTTTTATTTATTTGCGTTTCATTTCGCCATGCGGGAAATAAGTTCCCTCTTTCATGTCGTTAATAAAGACATGGATAGCTTCCTTCGGGGCGTTGGTATTACGCGAAACAACCTCTGTCACCTCACGAGCTAGGGCAATTTTTTGCTCCTCAGTGCGACCTTCAAATAAATCAATACGTACAAATGGCATATAAATTCTCCTTTTTGTTGAATATTTTATCACAGTAAGAAAATTATTCAAGTATTTTATAAACAATTGCAATTTTATCCTTTGTTTTATATAATAATATTGTGAAAGAAAGGAGATAGATATGCTAGATAAGATTATAAATCAAGGTAAAATCAGAAAGATTTTCAACAGAAAAACAGCTACTGTAGCAGGTGGTTTGCTGGTAGCAAGTGTTGCAGGAATTCAATTGACAACTGCTGAGTTGCCGGCGAAAGAACAAGTTTACGGCCAACCTATTGAAAAAGTTCTACAAATCTATAAAGAGGCTGGATTTGAAAATATCAAGGAAAGTTTAAAAATTGCAGATTTAGAGTACGGAAAAATTGATGAAAGTAGTAAGGTAGAAGTTGTTCTTGTTGATGGCGAAGAATGGAAAGAAGGAACTGCCTCAAAAAATGTACCGATTTCCATATCTTATCATGCCCCGAAAGATGATGCGGTTGAATTAAGCAATCTTTCCTATCCTGGAAATGTCACTGAGCTTGAAAAAGAGTTGATAGAGGCAGGGTTTGACAATATTGAGCTATCTTCTGTTATGTTGTTGGCAGAAGGAAATGATGACAAGAACGATCAAGTAGAGAATTTGGAAATTGGTCCCTATTCCTATCAGAAAGGCTACTTTTATTCGACAAGTCTTCCTGTCAAAGTAACTTATTTTGATGCTAGCAAGGATAATTTGAAATTTCCACAGGATGCTTTAGAGACTAAAAATAAGATAGATTTAGAAAAATCCCTGACTGAAGTCGGATTTACACAGGTAAAGTGGGATAAAATTGAAGAAAAGGACAAGTCAAAACACGGGACCATCCGCGATATTACAGTAGATGATGAGAAACTAAGACTAGATACCAAGCAAGATATTATCTTAAAAAAAGCAACGCCAATCGTCATCAGTTACTATGATTTTTCAAACTTTGCTGAAGTACCTAAGGATATTTCAAACGCAACAGTAGAAAAGAATAAGGAGTTATTTACTGCTGCGGGCTTCACTCAGATTTCCGAAGTTGCTACGGAAACAGATGATATCAGTAAAAATGGTCAGGTGAGCGTTATTGAAATAGATGGGAAGGCTTGGGATTCCCAGAAAGATACTGTTTATAAGAAAAATAGCAAGGTTGTCATCAAATACTGGAATGCTGAGAAGGCTATCGCAGAAAAGGCTCGTAAAGAGGAGGAAGAACGCCAGGCAGCTGAGGCCAAACGAATTGCTGAGGAGCAAGCTGCAGCCCAGGCTCAAGCGGCGGCTCAATCACAAGGTCAAATCCATGGTTTTGCGCAAGCACCTGCAAGCAATGTTTACTATCCGAACTGTAAGGCAGCGAGAGCAGCAGGAGCAGCTCCGGTCTATCAAGGTCAACCTGGTTATGGAAGTCACCTAGACAGAGATGGCGACGGAATTGGTTGCGAGTAGATAAAACAGGAGGGACTGTTATGAAACCTGCATACCGCATCATCTTAGCTTTGTTACTAGGTCTATTTACCCTTTATTTTGCAATGGCAGTGTTTCCAATCAGCACCATCATCGGACCCATACTGGTAACCATAACATTGTTTTCTGCTATTTACACCATCCTGGTTCTCTATAAATGGAAGCCCAAATGGGGTGAGCTGCTATTAGAGTTGGTTTTAAATTTATTCATGTGGCCGTGATTTCCAAACAAGCTCAACTGGGCTTGTTTTTCTCTTTCCCATAATAGTGATTTTATGATAAAATGGAGGGAGTGAAATTTTAGAACGGAAGAGGAAAAATGGCTCAATTATACTATAAATACGGTACCATGAACTCTGGTAAGACCATTGAAATTCTCAAGGTAGCCCACAACTACGAGGAGCAGGGAAAACCCGTTGTCATTATGACTTCGGCACTGGATACCCGTGATGCTTTCGGAATCGTTTCTAGCCGAATTGGTATGAGAAGAGATGCGGTGGCCATTGACGACCAGATGGATGTATTTGGTTATATTGAGAAAATGGACCCGCTTCCTTATTGTGTCCTCATCGACGAGGCTCAGTTTCTCCGACGTCATCACGTCTATGACCTGGCCCGTGTGGTAGACGAACTCGGTGTGCCAGTTATGGCCTTCGGTCTTAAAAATGATTTTAGAAATGAATTGTTTGAAGGCTCGAAACATTTGTTACTCTTGTCGGACAAGATTGAAGAAATCAAAACCATTTGCCAGTATTGCTCAAAGAAAGCAACCATGGTCTTGCGAACCCAGGACGGCAAACCGACCTACGAGGGAGAGCAAATCCAAATCGGAGGCAACGAAACATATATCCCAGTTTGCCGCAAACATTATTTTTCGCCAGAAATATAGCCATTTTGAATCAAATAAATAAATATGGAGTTACAAATCTGTCCATATTTGGAGATCGGACTTGAACACGCCTATAAGCTAACTAGAAGTGTGTTCGGTCAAATATTTAGAAAGGAACTGAATTCGGGCTACGAACTGTGCCTATTTCATGACCTATATATTACAGAAAGGAATTGAACACGCCCTACAAGCTGTGTCAAAAAGATAATTTCTCCAAGTGTTTGTAACACTTGGTCGAAATTCCTATTTTGACTGTGCTTGCTTAACGGGCTTTGTATCTTAATTTTATGAACATTTACGATCAATTACAGGCGGTGGAAGACCGCTACGAGGAGCTTGGTGAATTGTTGTCTGACCCGGATGTGGTCAGCGATACCAAGCGTTTTATGGAATTATCAAAGGAAGAGGCGGCAACGCGTGATACTGTAACAGCCTACCGCGAATATAAGACTGTACTTCAAAACATTGTTGATGCAGAAGAGATGATTAAAGAATCTTCTGGTGATAGCGACTTGGAAGAAATGGCCAAGGAAGAACTCAAACAAGCCAAGGCTGACAAAGAAACCTATGAAGAGAAATTAAAAATCCTTCTCTTGCCAAAAGACCCCAACGATGACAAGAACATTATCTTGGAAATTCGTGGTGCAGCTGGTGGTGATGAGGCCGCACTTTTTGCTGGCGATTTGTTGACCATGTACCAAAAATACGCAGAAAGCCAAGGCTGGCGCTTTGAAGTCATGGAGGCCTCTTACAACGGCGTCGGTGGTATAAAAGAAGTCGTGGCTATGGTTTCTGGTCAATCCGTTTATTCAAAACTCAAGTACGAGTCAGGTGCTCACCGGGTTCAACGGGTCCCTGTAACGGAAAGCCAAGGCCGTGTCCACACTTCGACAGCAACTGTCCTAATTATGCCAGAAGTAGAAGAAGTAGAATACGACATCGATCCAAAAGACCTTCGTGTCGACATTTACCACGCCTCTGGTGCTGGCGGTCAGAACGTCAACAAGGTGGCGACTGCCGTGCGTATCGTTCACTTGCCGACCAACATTAAGGTTGAAATGCAGGAAGAGCGTACCCAGCAAAAGAACCGTGACAAGGCTATGAAAATCATCCGAGCGCGTGTGGCAGACCATTTTGCTCAAATCGCCCAAGACGAACAGGATGCTGAGCGCAAGTCAACCATCGGCACTGGTGACCGTTCGGAGCGGATTCGTACCTACAACTTCCCGCAAAACCGTGTGACCGACCACCGGATCGGCTTGACCCTACAAAAACTGGATACTATTTTGTCTGGTAAGATGGATGAAGTTGTCGATGCCTTGGTGCTTTACGATCAAACGCAAAAACTGGAAGAGCTGAATAAGTAATGACATACGCCCAACTTTTTTCTGCCTATGAGGCAGAGCTTTTGGCAGTTGGAGAGGAGCCTGAGGGCCTCTCTTTTGTCTATCGAGGTCTGAAAAATCTCGATCTGACTGCCTTTGTCTTGCTACTTCGTCAAGAAGTGTCGACTGAGGAGCGGGACGTGATCGAGCAGATTTTTCAGCAGCTCAAAGCGCATCAGCCAGCTCAGTACATCCTTGGTTACGAGGACTTTCACGGATTGCGTTTCAAGGTGGACGAGCGGGTGCTCATTCCGAGACCTGAGACAGAGGAGTTGGTTGATTTGGTTTTGTCGGAAAATAGCAGAGCTAATTTACGAGTTTTGGACATTGGAGCTGGCAGCGGTGCTATTGCGGTTTCTCTTGCTCATGCTAGAGCAGATTGGGATGTAGTTGCAGTAGATATTTCACCCGACGCACTGACTTTAGCCCAGGAAAATGCTGAGCGCAACAAGGTTGACGTCCAGTTTATCCTGTCCGATTTGTTTGAAAATATTTCTGGAACCTTTGACATCATCGTCTCCAATCCGCCCTATATTTCGCCAGATGATAAGGCTGAGGTCGGGCTAAATGTCCTTGCATCAGAGCCACATGTAGCGCTCTTTGCAGAAGAAGAAGGCTTGGCTATCTATCGAAATATCATTGAGCAAGCTGGTCAATTTTTGACTAATAATGGAAAAATCTACTTTGAAATTGGCTACAAACAAGGGCAGCAGGTGTCTGATTTGCTGCGTCAGCATTTCCCAGAAAAAAATGTCCGAGTACTGAAGGACCAATTTGGTCAGGATAGGAAGGTGGTTGCTGATGACAATAGATAAAATCCTAACAATCATTGAAAACGACGGTGCGGTCATTATGCCGACGGAGACCGTCTACGGGCTTTTTGCCAAGGCCCTGTCGGAAACCGCTGTTAATCATGTTTACGAGCTCAAGCAACGCCCGCGCGATAAGGCTATGAACCTAAATGTGTCAAACCTGAACGATATTCATTATTTTAGTCAAAATCCTCCCTTTTTTCTTGAAAAAGTGTATAATAGTTTTATGCCCGGCCCCCTAACAATTGTCCTAAAAGCGAACAATAATGTTCCTGTTTGGATAAATTCAGGTCTGGCAACTGTAGGTTTTCGGGTGCCAAAGCACGAAAAAACCTTACAATTGATAAACATGATTGGCCCTCTCATTGGTCCATCTGCTAATTTATCAGGAAAAGAAAGCGGAAGATATTTCCAGGATATTCAGGCCCAGTTTTCTCAAGAGCTGGTAGGCTTTGAGGATGATCAAGCCCTGACTGGTGTAGATTCGACCATTTTGGACCTTTCTGGTCAGCAAGCACGAATTTTGCGTCAAGGTGCCATCACCAAGGAAGAAATTTTGGCTGCTGTACCTGAAATTGAATTTGCAGATTGACCCACGTATAACTATAAAATAGGAGTATCATAGATGATTTTCGATTTAGTTGATTATAAAGAATTTGACAAAGAACTTTGGGATGCGATTAAGGACGAAGAAGATCGTCAGCAACACAATATTGAATTGATTGCCTCTGAAAATGTCGTTTCTAAGGCTGTTATGGCAGCTCAGGGATCTATTCTTACTAATAAATACGCGGAAGGCTACCCTGGTAAACGTTATTATGGTGGTACAGAAGTAGTTGACGTGATTGAAAATCTTGCTATCGAGCGCGCTAAGGAAATTTTCGGTGCTAACTTTGCCAATGTACAACCGCATTCTGGTAGCCAGGCTAATGCAGCAGCCTATATGGCGCTCATCCAGCCAGGTGATACTGTTTTGGGTATGGATTTGTCAGCTGGTGGTCACCTGACCCACGGTTCTCCTGTCAACTTCTCAGGTAAGACTTACAATTTCGTAGCTTATGGTGTGGATAAGGAGACAGAAGTCTTGGACTACGATGCAATTTTGGCTCGTGCAAAAGAAGTATCACCCAAATTGATTGTTGCAGGTGCATCTGCCTATTCTCGTACCATTGACTTTGAAAAATTCCGTGCAATTGCTGATGAAGTTGGTGCTTACTTGATGGTAGATATGGCTCATATCGCAGGTCTTGTTGCAGCTGGTCTTCATCCAAATCCCGTTCCACATGCACATATTGTTACCACAACCACTCATAAGACCCTTCGTGGCCCTCGTGGTGGCTTGATTTTGACCAACGACGAAGAATTGGCTAAGAAAATCAATTCTGCAGTTTTCCCAGGTATGCAGGGTGGTCCATTGGAGCACGTTATTGCTGCTAAGGCTGTTGCCTTCAAGGAAAACTTGGACCCAGCCTTCAAAGACTACGCAAGCCAGATTATCAAAAACTGTCAGGCTATGGCAGATGTCTTCAAAGCTGACGAGAATTTCCGAGTTATTTCTGGTGGAACAGACAACCATGTCTTCTTAGTTGATGTGACCAAAGTCGTTGAAAACGGAAAAGTTGCCCAAAACTTGCTGGATGAAGTAAGTATCACCCTTAACAAGAACTCTATTCCATTTGAAACCTTGTCTCCATTTAAGACTTCTGGTATTCGTATAGGGACAGCGGCTGTGACAGCTCGTGGTTTCAAGGAAGAAGAGTGCCGCCAGGTAGCTAACTTCATCATTACAGCCTTGAAAAATGCTGAAAATGAAACTGTGTTGGAACAAGTCCGCCAAGATGTTCGCAGCTTGACAGACCGCTTCCCACTCTATGAAAATTAAAAATGGATATATTTGTAAAACAAGCAATCATACATCAATTTAGTCCTGACGATACAGAGCTGGTCCTTGCCGACCAGCTTTTGACTGTCAGTCCTAAAATAGAAGAATATTTACGCAAAAAAATTGAACGTGTCTTTTCAGACGAGGCCAAAACTGGCCAATTTGATTCGGAAAATCCCTTCCTAGAAAATCTGTCAGGTAATCTGATGGAAAATTCGGTCAAAATTGCCAATCTCTGGAAGGAAGAGTTTTCAATTTCTGAAAACCTTAAGACCAATGACTTGATTTTTGTGGCTTTTGAGAAAAATGGAATTGAACATTTTGGATTTTTGCGGATTTCTCTACGTGAAAACCTGGCCCACGTTGGCTCGGAAAGCGGCAGCCCGTTGAAGATTACCCAGAACAATCTGCCTGGTCCAGGCTCCGCACCTGACGAAGCCCTCATCATCAACTTGCAGACCTACAAATACCACCTGATTGAGAAAAGAATCAAGCACAACGGAGCCTTTCTCAACTATTTTTCAGATAATCTTTTGCAAGTTACGCCAGCTCATTCGGCCAAAAAATCCATTAAGGCCCTTGAGCAGACCGCACAAAAAATTGCGGATAGTTTTCATCAAGGGGATTTCCAATTCCAGTCCAAGGTCAAGTCGGCTATCTATAATCATTTGGAAGAGGACAATGAGTTATCGCCTGAGAAATTGGCCGACCAGCTTTTTGACAACAATCTCACAGCCCGCTTGAATTTTGTCGACCAGCTGAAGGAAGTCATCCCAGACAAGGTTTCCTTTGATGAGATTGATGCCAGCCGTCAGCTCAAAAAATTTGAAAATCAGAAATTGTCCCTATCAAATGGCATCGAGCTGATTGTACCGAATTCAGTCTATGAGGATGCAGAGTCGGTGGAGTTCATCCAAAATCCTAACGGAACCTACTCCATTTTGATTAAAAACATCGAAGATATTAAGAGTAAATAAATGAAAAAAATTACAAGAACGATTTTTCTTGTCGTCCTTGTTTTTCTTTGTTATCAATTGTACCAGACCTATCATGCGGTTGAGCAGGTCATGACTTTTCAGCCCTTGGTCCAAGAAGTCCTGGCTGAAAATGATACCGCAGCAAATGAAGAATTGGTACTGGCTATGATTTATACAGAGACAAAGGGAAAACAGGTCGACGTTATGCAGTCCAGTGAATCTGCGACAGGCTACATTAATGCCATTACAGATAGCAAGGAGAGCATCCGCCAAGGTGTTATCTATCTCAGTCAGAATTTGCAGCTGGCAGGAGAACGTGGGGTGGATGTTTGGACGGCAGTTCAGGCCTACAATTTTGGGCAGACCTATATTGATTATGTGGCTGCAAATGGAGGTGAGAACTCCCTGAATTTGGCTGAGGAGTATTCCAAAACAGTAGTCGCACCAAGTTTGGGTAATACTAGTCTAGAAACTTATACCTACTGGCATCCACTTGCTCTTGTCAATGGCGGCAAGCTCTATGTCAACGGGGGCAATATGTACTATTCACGCCAGGTCCAATTTAACATGTATCTGATGCGCCTTATCAATCTTTTTTAACCCTCCCTCTTAAAAAGTGTTATAATAGAAATATGAACGGAGGTGTACCAAGATGACAAGAACCTGTATGATTACTGGTGCAAGTAGCGGAATTGGGAAGGCCATTGCATATGCCTTTGCCAAAAACGGTGATAATGTAGTTATTACTGGGCGCCGGAAGGAACAGCTAGAAACGATTAAAAAGGACTTGGAAACAAGTTATAGCATCAATGTGACTTTGGCTGTGTTTGATGTAACTAATGTAGAAGAAGTTATAGAGCAGTGCCAGCAGATTATGAAAGAAGTTGGACAGTTGGACGTCTTGGTCAACAATGCTGGTCTGGCTTTGGGACTGGATAAGTTCCAAGAATATGATTTGGCTGATATGTTGACTATGATTGATACCAATGTTCGTGGTCTGTTGACTGTGACCCGCCAGATTTTGCCACAAATGGTAGAAAACAATAATGGTCACATCATCAATATCGGCTCAACTGCTGGGATTTATGCCTATGCAGGTGCGGCTGTTTATGCTGCAACCAAGTCTGCTGTCAAGGTCTTGAGCGACGGTATCCGCATTGATACCATTGATAAAAACATCAAGGTGACAACATTGCAACCAGGAATTGTGGAGACGGACTTCAGCCAGGTGCGTTTCCATGGAGACAAGGAGCGAGCAGCAACAGTTTACCAAGGGATTGATGCACTTCAGGCAGAAGATATTGCCAACTGCACCATTTTTATAACGAATCAACCAGCCCATGTGCAGATTTCAGATATGACGATCATGGCCACCAAGCAAGCAACAGGATTTACCATTCACCGTGAGTAGGAGGTCTTGCTATGAGAAAGTTTGGAAACAGTTTATCCATCTTACTTCTATCTGCCATGTTCTTAGGTGCCTGCACCAATAAAACAAGAATAGGGCAGATAAGCACCAGCAGTTCCCCATCTAGCAGCTCTTCATCGACAAGGGCAAGTAGTTCAACTAGCACCAGTAGCTCTGAGACCACAGAAGTTTCAGGAAAAGATCTTTCAGAATTAAACAGAGGGGTCCAACTAGAGAGCGGGCAGGATACCATTGACTATGCCAAAATGATCTTAGGCGACAAGGATTGGATTGTCATTGAAGGAAATTATACTCGGACAGAGTCTATTCCCTACAATCTGCTACAAGGGAATGACGGTTCGCTTTACTGGGTCTACCAAAATGGCGAAATCTATGATAAAGACAACAAACTGGTCCACCAGCCATAAGAGACAGCTGAAGATTTGAATGTCCTTTAGTTCTACAGGTAAATATTCTAAAACTGGGTTTCATGCCCAGTTTTTACTTTTTCCGTACACCGGTTCCAATTTTCTGCTGGTATACTGTGTCCAAGAAGTGGTCATAGGTCTGTTTAACTGCGGGGAATTTTTGAGAGGTTCCAGTGGAAAGGGCTAGATTTTCTAAGAATATTGGGAAGCTTCCCTTTTTATAGAGTTCTCCTTGAAAGAAGAATTTATCAGTAATCTTGTCAATAAAGATGATCGAGGAGCGCCAGCGGGCCTTTCGTGAATGGGACGGTTTCCAGGAGATTTTGATTTGCTGGTTATAAAAATACCAGCCCATGATATAAATCTTGGTTTCTTGCTGGCGTTTGATGTCATGATACGTACAGGGAAGGGCATAGACCGTGCCACGATTGGTTTGCAAGAAAGGCTTGAAATCACGGATTTTTTCGTAATCCTTCTGGTCAACGATTGTAAATCCTCTGTCCTTGGCAATTTTTTTCTCATCTACCGTGTAAGAATAGCGGTAGGGGTCAAAGATAATCGACCGTTCATGAACTCGGTAACGCTCTGCCATTTTTTTAAAATGAGGCAAGCTACCATAGTTTTCCAGCAAATAAGGTGTCGTAGCACCTCTATGGCTGATATTTGGCTGGATGTCAAGGATACGGCAGGTATCCAAGCTATCGAGAGGGACTGCACCAAGGCCAATCAGGAGTTGCTCCCTTGTAAAATGACTGGCAAAGCGGGCTTGGGAAGTCTGACCGTTCTCACTCTGGCTGTCTACAAAAAGCGTTTCGCCCTGGCTAAAAACGATTATATAATTCTCATGCTGTTCGGCTTTTCTTTCGATAGGAATGCTGTATAATTGGTGAAAAGTGGGTAAATTCAGGAGTTGTCCAAGTTTCATTTTTTTCATAAAACCAGTATAGCAGAAAATTTTCTGCAAATCCAGTTAAAAGTAAAACTTGTTAAACTTATTTTTAAAAAGAAATGCTCTGACTACATTTCCTTGGAATCAAAGCCTTCAAAGATTTGTATGTCAAAGCGTTTTTTATTGCTAATGTATGCTTGAGGGGTCTTTACTGTATAGACCACCAGAGGGATGCGAAAGAGCAGGCGAATTAGATTGAGCGATGGATTTTTCTGAAATTCATGCTCGTAGGTGATAAAGTCTGGTCGTGTGAGACAATTGGTCAGCAGGTGTTTGATATCAAAGTAAATCAGCCCCTTTTGCCTACTTAAATCACCAGACAATTGTCTACGAATAGAGTTAGGGCGATGTTTCTTAAAATAGGCGACAACCTGGGGATTGAAGGATTCCACCATAAAAGCTCCTGTGTAGCTGTCCAGATAGCTGGTCACGCGCTGACAGACTTCCAGAACGTCCCTACTCTCCGACTTGATTTCTACGATGAGAGGCACCTTGCCTGCTACCAGATCCAGGATATCAGCCAGGCGAGGAATGCCTTCTTGGCTATTGAAAAGCTTGTATTTTTGCAGTTCTTGATAGTGGCAATCTTCGATATTTTGGTCAATGCCAGAGGTTCTAAGCAAGCTGGGGTCATGGATGAGGACTAGTTCCTTGTCCTTGGTCATCCGGATGTCAAACTCGATACCGTAGCCTTTCTGCACAGCTAGAGCATAGGCTGCCAGACTATTTTCCGGTGCAGCTCCGCTATTATCATAAAAACCCCTGTGAGCATAATCCCAGCCCAGAAAGGACCAAAGTCAACCCGCCCCATGCGAGGTTTGAGCAAAAAAATCAATAAACCAATGAGAATGAGGAATCCGAGTAAATAAAGCATAGCAACCTTTCTAGGAATAATCCCCGTGCCGGACTAAAATCATGGTCAGGAAGGACAGGATGGAGAAGAGGAGGGCATAGGGAAAGAGGGCACCAAATCCCAGCACCTCCATGAGAAAACCAGACAAAATGGGAGTCACAATATGCGCCGCCATAGAGGCAGTGTAGTACATGCCAGTGTACTTGCCCACATCCGAAACATGACTCATCTCTACAATCATAGGCAGGGAATTAGCATTGATGAAGGCCCAACCCACCCCCATAATAGCAAAAGATAGATAGACCAGGGCTGAAAAAGCGGTCGGGATGATACCGAGAAGATCGGTCGCAGAAACCAGGCAAATTCCTAACAAAATCGCCTTTCTGCGACCGATTTTTGTCCCTAAAAATCCAAAGGGAATATAGGTAATGATTGCTGCAATAGTAGCCAGCATGAGCGAGGGTGCCACCTGGCCAGCATCCATGTCCCAGACAGCGATAGCATAGCGTGAAAAAGCAGTCGTAATGCCGTTGTAGGCCATGAACCACAGGAAGATGGACACCAGCAGGAAAAAGAGGGAAATCTTGACTTCCTTGTCGAGCTCGCCCGTTCTTCTAGTCTCTTCCTCTTCATTTTGGACCGGGATGACCATTTTTTTCATCAATTTTCCAGCGGAGAATGGCAAAGCTGACTAGCAAAATGAGTCCAACTGTCAGGAAGAGGGCAGTATAGTCAAGCTGGTCTGACTTATCGACCTGCAGGGCTAGGTCAATGAGCGTTAGAATTGCACCGACAGCACCCATAAGATTGATGATGGCATTAGCCTTGCTACGCAAAGGCTTGAGTGTCAAATCGGGCACGAGGGCAATAGCAGGAGCCCGAGAAATGGACATGGCAAATAAGACAAGTTCCAAGCCAAGATTGAAGAGCCAGAAAAGTTTGTGGCTGGTCGCATAGGGTAGAAGGACCAGTCCAAAGCAGATTAGCAGACTGCCTAGAAAGACGAAGGGAATCCGCTTGCCGTGCCGGCTGTTGAACCTGTCAGATAAGGCACCAAAATAGGGTAGGAGAAAGAGAGAAAGAATATATTTGCTTTTAAGTAGGATGAGCTACCATTAATTTTGGTAGTTTTTATATTTTGGTGCTAAACTGGTGCTAACGATAAAAGAAAACCGATGAAACACTTTATTTCATGCGGTTTTTTGAGTAACTTATTCTATTCCCACTCAACTGTTGCTGGTGGTTTGCTTGTAATGTCGTAGACGATGCGGTTGACGTGGTCGACTTCGTTGACGATGCGGACAGAGATTTTTTGAAGGACATCCCACGGAAGCTTAGCAAAGTCAGCTGTCATGCCATCGACAGAAGTGATAGCACGGATAGCAATGGTATAGTCATAAGTACGACCGTCTCCCATGACACCTACCGAACGAACTCCAGTATTGACCGTGAAATACTGCCACACATCACGGTCCAGGCCAGCCTTGGCAATTTCCTCACGGAGGATAGCGTCTGACTCACGGACAGTGTAGAGTTTTTCCTCGGTGATTTCGCCCATGATACGGATAGCCAGTCCAGGACCTGGGAATGGCTGACGCCACACAACCTCATCAGGCATACCGAGTGCCGTTCCTAGCGCACGTACTTCATCCTTGAAGAGGGTATTGAGCGGCTCAATTAACTCAAATTGCATATCCTCTGGAAGTCCGCCCACATTGTGGTGAGACTTGATTGTCTCAGCCGTATCCGTCCCAGACTCGATAATATCGGTGTAAAGCGTGCCTTGAGCCAGGAATTTTACATCTGTCAACTTGCTTGCCTCGTCGTCAAATACGTAAACAAATTCATTACCGATGATTTTACGTTTCTTCTCAGGGTCAGATACGCCAGCAAGTAAATCTAGGAAACGTTTAGAAGCGTCTACGCGAATGATATTGAGACCGAATTTGCCACCCAACATCTCCATTACCTGGTCACCTTCATTTTTACGGAGCAAGCCGTGGTCAACGAAGATACAAGTCAACTGGTCACTGATCGCACGTTGCAGAAGGACACCGACAACAGACGAGTCCACACCGCCAGACAGACCCAGAAGAACCTTCTTGTCTCCAACAGTTGCACGGATTTTCTCGATTTCCGTCTCGATGAAGTTTTCCATGGTCCAGTCGCCACGCGCACCACAGATACCAAAGGCAAAATTCTTCAAGATGTCATTACCGTATACGGAATGACGAACTTCTGGGTGGAACTGGATACCATAGATGCGACGTTCGATATTTTCAATGGCAGCATAAGGGCAATCCGCAGACAGACCGACCAAGTGGAAGTCAGCTGGAATTTCCGTCACAGCGTCACCGTGGCTCATAAGAACCAATTGCTCAGAAGGAGTGTCAGCAAAAAGAGCAGACTCAGCCTTGAGTTCAAGTGTTGACTGACCATATTCACGGTTACCAGCCTCGCTAGCAGGCACCACCTTACCGCCCAATTTATGGGTAATTAGCTGCATACCGTAGCAAATCCCCAAAATTGGAATCCCCAGTTCAAAAATTTCTGAGTCAATGTCAAAGGCATTTTCCGCGTAAACTGAGTTTGGCCCACCAGAAAGAACGATACCAATCGGATTGATTTGGCGGACCTCCTCAGCAGTAATTTTGTGGTTTTTCAGTTCTGAAAAGACACCGAATTCACGGATGCGACGTGAAATCAGCTGGTTGTACTGGCTACCATAATCCAGAACGATAATTTTTTGGACATCTTGTTTTGTCATGTTTTTCCCTTTCCATTTGAAAATCATTCAAATACTGATAGCTATTTTACCATAAATACGAACATTTTCCAAACTATATTTGTCAATTATCAGTTTTCCAAACTATGGCGATTTTTTTGAAATCCCATGTTCGTTTTTTTCTTGAATTTACTTGTTTTATTTGAGCAGATTACCAGTCATTGTTTGCATGTCTTATTTTTGCTCATAAAAAACAGCTGACCTTTGTAAAATTGGTCTAATTTTGGTAGACTAGACGGAGAGAGGTTTGACAAATGAAAGCAGCATATATTACCATTCACGATAAGATTAAGGAGCAGATTGACCAGGGTGTTTGGAAGATTGGCCAGCGCCTGCCCAGCGAGCGTGACCTGTCCGATGAGTTCGGCGTTTCCCGCATGACCCTGCGCCAAGGCATCACCCTCCTGGTCGAAGAAGGAGTGCTCCAGCGTAAGGTCGGTTCCGGCACCTATGTGGCCAGCACTCGGGTTCAAGAAAAGATGCGCGGCACGACCTCCTTTACAGAGTTGGTTCTCTTGCAGGGCAAAAAGCCGAGTAGCAAGCTCTTGTCTTATACTCGAACCAAACCAAATGAGAAAGAAGTTGAACAGCTAGCCTTGACCAAGGGGGAATATGTCGTCCGGATGGAACGGGTTCGCTATGCTGATAATGTCCCTGTCGTTTATGAAGTTGCCAGCATTCCGGAGCGTCTGATTAAAAGCGTTCCCAAGGAGGAAGTGACCAATCATTTCTTCAAGACCTTGACGGACAATGGCTATAAAATCGGCACCAGCAAGCAGACCATTTTTGCACGGCTGGCCAATGAGAAGGTGGCTAACTACCTAGACATCAGCAAAAATCAGCCAATTTTGGCTCTGAGACAGGTTTCCTACCTGGATGACGGCCAGGCCTTTGAATTTGTGAACAGCCAGTACGTTGGCGAACGCTTTGAGTTTTATTTGGAGAATAATTAGGAAAAGAGCAAGTAAAATAGAGCCTTTCGACTCTATTCAAAAATATAATTGTAAAGCTGAACGACTTTCTGGAAAGTCCAAGTATCTAACTGTGTGATTTTGCTGGTATTCCTAGCTATGAAATCAAAAGTATAGAGTTGCATAGGATTGACGAATCCGTCGACGCCCTCACTAATGCCTAGTTCTTTAGGAATGGTTACTGCCAGTGAATTACCCACCTTATGCGTTTTCACAGTATTCATAAAAGGATACCTCCGTACATCGTATACACGGTTTTGACAAAAAAGTCAAAGGTTTTTGAGTATTTTCGCTCGTCTTAAAACTCTTTAAACAAACATAAATAAAATTATGCAAACAAACACTCCGTTTTCCCACTAGAAACGGATTTTCTTATTTATTAACGTTAGAATTTTTGATATAATAAAGTTTATGGAAATTGAAAAAACCAACCGAATGAATGCCTTATTTGAATTCTACGCTGCCTTATTGACGGACAAGCAAATGAACTATATCGAGCTATATTATGCGGATGATTATAGTTTAGCAGAGATAGCTGAGGAATTTCAGGTGAGCCGTCAGGCGGTTTATGATAACATCAAACGAACCGAAAAATTGCTAGAGGACTACGAAATGAAGTTGCACATGTACTCGGACTATGTTGTGCGCAGCCAAATTTTCGATGAGATTTTGGAAAAATATCCAGAAGATGCGTTTTTGCATGAAAAAATCTCTGTCCTGACCAGCATTGATAATCGAGATTAAAAGGAGAACACATGGCTTTTGAAAATTTAACCCAGCGTTTGCAGAACGTATTTAAAAATCTGCGTGGAAAAGGAAAAATCAGCGAGAGCGACATTCAAGAAGCGACCAAGGAAATCCGTTTGGCCTTGCTTGAGGCGGACGTTGCCTTGCCAGTCGTCAAAGATTTTATCAAGAAGGTGCGTGAGCGTGCCATTGGCCACGAAGTCATCGATACCCTCAATCCAGCTCAACAAATCATCAAGATTGTCGACGAAGAATTGACGGCGGTTCTGGGTTCGGAAACGGCTGAGATTATCAAATCACCGAAAATTCCAACCGTTATCATGATGGCTGGTCTCCAAGGTGCTGGTAAGACGACCTTTACCGGTAAATTGGCCAACAAACTCAAGCAAGAGGAGAATGCGCGTCCTCTCTTGATTGCGGCGGATATTTACCGTCCAGCGGCCATTGACCAGTTGAAAACGTTAGGGCAACAGATTGATGTTCCTGTCTTTGAATTGGGCAACCAAGTTCCTGCCCTTGAAATTGTGCGCCAAGGTTTGGAACAAGCCAAAGCCAACCACAATGACTATGTCCTCATCGATACGGCCGGTCGTTTGCAGATTGACCAAGCCCTGATGGCGGAATTGCGTGATATTAAAGACTTTGTCCAACCAAATGAAATCCTCTTAGTAGTCGATGCCATGATTGGTCAAGAGGCCGCTAATGTTGCTAAGGAATTTAATGACCAGTTGGCGATCACTGGTGTGATTTTGACTAAGATTGACGGTGATACGCGTGGTGGTGCGGCGCTTTCTGTTCGTCACATTACTGGCCAACCTATCAAATTCACTGGTACTGGTGAGAAGATTACGGACATCGAAACCTTCCATCCAGACCGTATGTCATCTCGTATTCTCGGTATGGGGGATATGTTGACGCTGATTGAAAAGGCCAGCAAGGAGTACGACGAGAAGAAATCATTGGAACTGGCGGAAAAAATGCGCGAGAACACCTTTGATTTCAACGATTTCATTGACCAGCTCGACCAAGTACAAAGCATGGGACCGATGGAAGACTTGCTCAAAATGCTTCCTGGTATGTCAACCAATCCAGCTCTGGCAAATCTAAAGGTTGACCAAAAACAGATTGCTCGTAAGCGTGCCATTGTGTCCTCAATGACGCCTGAAGAACGAGAAAATCCGGATTTATTAACTCCGAGCCGTCGCCGTCGGATTGCGGAAGGTTCAGGGAATAGCTTTGTCGAAGTCAATAAATTTATCAAGGATTTCAACCAAGCAAAATCCCTCATGCAAGGCATGATGTCTGGTGACATGAGCAAAATGATGAAACAGATGGGCATTAACCCTAATAATCTTCCGAAAAATATGCCAAACAATATGGATATGTCTGCCTTAGAAGATATGATGGGTGGTAGCGGAATGCCCGATATGAGCCAACTGATGGGCGGGGCTGGTATGCCTGACATGTCATCCATGTTTGGTGGTGGGCTCAAAGGCAAGATTGGAAAATTTGCCATGGAGCAGGCCATGAAACGTCAAGTCAACAAGATGAAAAAAGCTAAGAAAAAGCGTAAATAATCCGTTCTCCACAAATAGAAAGAAGATTTGATGACACGTTCTACATTAATGCAATACTTTGAATGGTATCTGCCTGCTGATCACGACCATTGGAATCGGCTAAAAAATGACGCTCCGCATCTGAAAGAATTAGGAATTAGCCATGTTTGGACGCCACCTGCCTTTAAAGCGACAGGACCAGATGACGTCGGCTATGGGATTTATGATCTGTTTGATTTGGGAGAATTCGACCAAAAAGGCACCATTCCAACCAAATACGGAACAAAAGATGAGTATCTGGCTGCTATTCATGCTCTCAACGAACAAGGGATAGCAGTGATTGCGGATATTGTCCTCAACCACAAGGCTGGTGGAGACTACCAAGAAAGCTTCCAAGTTCGTCGGATGAACCCTGATAATCGGCAAGAAAGTCTTTCTGAGCCCTATGAAATCAAGGGTTATACTGGTTATGATTTCCAAGGTCGTAACGATGTCTACAATGATTTTAAGTGGCATTGGTATCATTTCACAGGGCTTGATTTTGATGCTGCCCACAATGAAACGGGCATTTATCAAATCGTAGGAGAGAACAAGGGCTGGGCCAATCAGGATCAGGTCGACGGAGAGCACGGTAACTACGATTACCTGATGTTCAATGACATTGATTTCAAGCACCCAGAAGTAGTAGAGCATCTCAAAGATTGGGTAAAATGGTTTATCGAAACAACTCAGGTTGATGGCTTTCGGATTGATGCTGCCAAGCATATTGGGGAAGATTTTATCGCTTCCTTTATGGAATTTATCCGACAAGAAGTTAAACCTGACCTGTATGCTTTCGCAGAATATTGGAAAGACAGTGAAGTAGATAGTCAAAGTTATATCGACGGTACAGATTACCAACTTGACTTGGTGGACGTTCCGCTCCACATGAATTTCTTTCAGGCGGGTAATGAAGGGCAATCTTTCGATTTACGGACCATTTTTGATGGTAGCTTGGTGAAAACAAAGCCTGATTTTGCCGTTACATTTGTCGAAAACCATGATACACAACGTGGACAGGCGCTAGAATCAACAGTCGCAGATTGGTTCAAACCAGCTGCTTACGCCTTGATTTTGCTACGTCAACAAGGATTGCCAACCTTATTCTACGGTGATTATTACGGCATTTCAGGTGAATTTGGACAAGCTGCCTTCAATGAGATCTTGGATAAATTACTTGCTATCCGTCAGCATCATACCTACGGTCCACAGATTGATTATCTCGATCATCCAAATTGTATTGGTTGGGTTTGCCAAGGGGATAATGAGCATCCTAAAGGTCTAGCCTGCGTTATCAGCAATGCAGATGAAGGATACAAAGACATGGATATGGGAACTTTAAATGCTGGAAAAGTATTTGTAGATGCAACCGGTCATCGACAAGACACCGTTCAATTAGATGAAAATGGATGGGGGCGTTTCTATGTCAATCCAGGCTCGGTTTCCGTATGGGTAGAAGAATAACTAACAATTAAGTTTACATAACAAATATTATGCAAACTTTTTTGTAATATAAAATTAACAAAGTAATAAAGTAAACTATCTTGAGTATTAATGTCTGAAAATTGTATAATGATTACCATTAAACTATGAAAAAGGATTTAGGTATTATGCAGTATTCAAGAAGTCAATATTTTCAATCAATGAAAAAACATCCTCTCTCAATATTACTGGCAGTGGTATGGTCTTTTTAACGATTAGTTTATTTGTATTTTGGAATAAGACGATTCGACAGGCTGAAGCTACAGAATATGTAGTGGCAGATTATAGACAACAATTCATCAATACAATTGCACCATCTGCGCAGCAATTAGCCAACACCTATGATTTGTATCCATCTGTCATGATTGCACAGGCTATACATGAATCTAATTATGGACAATCTGGGTTATCAATTTCCCCGTACAATAACATATTTGGTATCAAGGGAGCATACAATGGACAATCTGTATCCCTTCAAACATGGGAAGATGATGGATATGGAAATACCTATGATATCGTTGATTATTTTCGTACTTATCCAAGTTATTATGAGTCTTTAGCTGATTACGTAAATATTGTTCGCCAACCTCGCTTTAACAGTTTTTGGCGTTCCAACACCAGTAGCTACTTGGATGCTACTAATGCTTTAACTGGTACATACGCAACAGATACAGCCTACGCTGAAAAACTTAATGATATCATTGAACTTCATGGATTGACACAATACGATGGATATTATATTAATGAGAATGTTTCGTCAGTAGCTAATTTAATTTGGAATCCATATCGCGCACAATATACAACTCAAGAGACTCTAAATCTTGATATCGCCTGGGCAAATCGCTAGAATCTTCCATTCATCTATATTTATCCGTACCACAATGAACTAATTAACTAAACCCAGCTAGACTGATTATTCCATTTAGCTGGGTTTTAATATGTAAAATGTAAAAAAGTCAGGGAAGTGCTAGTATAGTTTCTTTCAGTCTTGATAGAAGTTTAGTAATGACCTAGTTACATAATAAATATTTTAAATAATTCTATTATAATGGACATTTTTATATTTTTCCATTAAAATAGAATGATGAATAAAATGATGATGATTACTGGCCAGATTACACCTTTATCAAGCCAATCACAAACAGAAATAAACATTCTCACGATTATTAGTCGTCTAAATCAGGTTTATGCTAGTCAATTATTGACTGATTTTACTCTCCATAGAGGTGGACTGCTAGAGGCTCAAGTCAAACCCAACGTGGATTTATTGCAAATTCTTGATTATTTACATCTGTCTCTGGCCGAAGGTTATCAGTTACAAATAGGAATTGGTTTGGGTGAGCTGGATGATGCAGTGCAGAAAACCAGCATTTTCTCAAGCGATTCTCAAGCTCAGCGTGAGGCTGAAAAAGCTCTAACTTTGGTCCAGTCACAAGACGATTACGGAAGTAGAGCCAACGGATTTTCTTCTGACTATCCCCATATTGACAAGGTCATTAACAGTCTTTTAGCGACCAGCGATTTTATGCGAGATCGGTGGAGTCATTCGCAAAAGGAATTCATCCTAAGATTGGTAGAGACTGGCATTTATTCTGAACATTTTAAGCAAAAATCCCTAGCTCAGAAACTGAAACTCAGTCAAAGTGCCTTTACAAAACGGGTCAAATCAACAGGCATCAAGGTCTATCTCCGTAATCAAGAAACGGCTATGGAGTTAATGATGCAGTTATCAAATAAATAAAAAATAGTTTACATAATATTTAATATGCAAATTTTGGATTTTATAAATTCAAACGAAATACGATTTCATCTCCGTCAGCATCACCTGTTTCCACAAATCCAAGGAATCCATATCGTTTTCTTGCTAAATCATTGTTTTCAAGGATACATAATTCAACGGCTGAAAAACGTTTTTCTCTACGAATATTGTCTAAAAATTGATTCATAGTTTGTCGACCATAGCCCTGAACCTGGTAATGTTTATCAATGAAAAATTCTGATAGGTGATAGGCTTGGACTTGAGGTAAATCGTGATACATGATTAAACCGACAGGCAATTGATGGTCATAAATCAAATAAGCCTGGCTATTAAATTCACGGTAGGCAAAAGCTTGAGCCAGCGTGGTCATCTTATCAGCAACAAAGCCTGTCTGTGAAGGAAAAATGGAAAGCGGAATTCGCCAGTTGTCAGGATTGATAGGTATGAAATTTAGCATAAATTTAACCACCTCAGAATTTATACATATCTATTATCAAACTAGAAAAATGTACTTTTGAAAAAATTTCCAGTTTTCTAGTTAATAAAGTACATTTTTATGGAAAAATAAGGGTATCTAGAAATTCCAGTTTAGCCTTGAATTAAGTACATTTTTAGCTGATTTTTCCTAAAAAAAAATTTTTTGGTTATAAAATAGAAAATCTATATAACATCTTTCCGAAAAACTATAATTTTCTTGAAACTTATATAAAACTATGGTATACTACTAGTATGATAACTAGAAAAAATTTTTGCCGAAAATATGTATTTTATAATTTCGAAATAAATGCGAAGGCTGAAAATTCTTCCAAAATACAATACTTAATTTTAAATAAAATATCTCGGAGAAATCATCATGCGTCGTGAATTATTATTGGAAAAAATTGAGGAATTGAAAGAAATCATGCCTTGGTATGTCTTGGATTATTACCAATCCAAGTTGGCGGTTCCCTATAGTTTTACAACCCTTTATGAATACCTCAAAGAATATCGTCGTTTTTTTGAGTGGTTACAGGATTCAGATTTGGTATCTGTGGAACGGATTGCTGATATTCCGTTGGATATTCTGGAACATTTGACCAAAAAAGATATGGAAGCCTTCATTCTTTATCTGCGGGAGCGTCCCTTACTGAACGCCAATACCACGCAGAATGGTGTGTCGCAGACCACCATAAACCGCACTCTATCGGCACTTTCTAGTCTCTTCAAGTATTTAACCGAAGAAGTGGAAAATGATCAGGGTGAGCCCTACTTCTACCGTAATGTCATGAAAAAGGTGTCGACCAAGAAGAAAAAAGAAACCTTGGCTGCCCGGGCGGAAAATATCAAGCAGAAACTCTTTTTGGGCGACGAGACCATGGAATTTCTGGAATACGTGGACACAGAATACGAAAATAAACTCTCCAACCGTGCAAAATCTTCTTTCCGAAAAAATAAGGAGCGTGATTTAGCCATTCTTGCCCTGCTCTTGGCCTCTGGCGTCCGTCTGTCTGAGGCCGTCAATTTGGACCTCAAGGATGTTAATCTGAAATTGATGATTATCGAAGTCACTCGAAAAGGTGGTAAACGGGATTCTGTTAATATTGCTGGCTTTGCCAAGCCCTATCTGGAAGCCTATATGACCATCCGGCAGCAACGCTATAAGGCTGAAAAGACTGACATCGCATTCTTTCTTTCCGAATATCGTGGGATACCCAATCGCATGGATGCCTCTTCTATTGAAAAAATGGTTGCCAAGTATTCGTCTGATTTCAAAATTCGTGTAACGCCCCACAAACTCCGCCACACGCTTGCGACCAGACTCTACGATGCAACCAAGTCGCAGGTCTTGGTCAGCCATCAACTGGGGCATGCCAATACGCAAGTTACTGATTTGTATACCCATATTGTCAATGATGAGCAAAAAAATGCATTGGATAAACTGTGATTTACATAATTTATTTTATGCAAACATAAATAACAAATCTACTAATTAGTGAGTTAATACTTGATTTTCGTCGATATTGTATTAAAATAAAATTATGAAAATCGTAAAATTTGTTTTTGGAATCACAACCATGGCCATTGCTGTTGCCATGTCAAAAATATCCCTGCTCGGCACGTCGCCAATTGCTGCTGTGCCCAACGTCGTCTCAGAATCTATGGGTTCATCCATCGGTCTGAACACGGCGCTCTTCTTAGCCCTGCTAGTTGTTATTCAACTTGTCTTAGCTAGACCAAAGAAGATGAGCGAGGCAATTCCTTACCTCATTCAGTTAATACCAGGAACCTTGTTTGGCTTGTTTATTAACTTTTTCTACGGTCTGTTCGCTCCAATCTTGTCCAGTAAATCTTATCCAGTCCAGTTGATTGTCTTGATTATCTCTGTCTTTATCTTGGCAATCGGTGTCATTGTTGAGGTCAATGCGGATACGATTGTCATGCCGGGCGAAGGGTTGCCCAAAACAATTGCCCAAGTGATCAATAAACCATTTTCTAGCGTCAAATTGGCCTGTGATATTGGAATGGTTGTAACAGCGCTTCTTCTCTCTTTCCTCTTTGGTAATCCATTTCTAGGAATTCGCGAAGGAACAATTATTGCCATGCTCTTCACTGGACCAATTATCTCGCTCTTGCAACAACTTGCTTTCAGAAGAAAAAAATGAGGTTGGACTTCCAATCTCATTTTTCTATGTCAATTTTCTAATCGGAATTTACTACTAAAAACGAGACCAGGAAATCCTAGGCTCGTTTAGCTTCATTCTTAAAATCGTTTTTCAACAGTTTCATCGCTGAAGGTTTTGCTATTGTTGCCCAGTGCAGCGACTTTACCATCCACTGCGACTTGGTCTAAACGACCGCCATCTTCCATAGTGACAGTTGTAACATTATCACCGTGGCTAAGGATAGAGCCTTTGACATGAAGTTTATGAAGGTAACCGCCATCTTTGATAGAAAAGGCATAGGCTGGAAGATCCACGTTGACACCTTTTACAAGAGATTGGCCAACACCACCGTGGGTCGTAATATCGCCTTCAATATGCAGTTCACCGACTTCTTTGGAAATTTGAATACCAACAGCACCATCATTGTAGGTATTGATTTCAGCAAAATGACCGACTTTCAAGGTACCATCGTATTGATTGTAGGCGCGAGCTCCGACACCGTAGGTAGAAATGGCTTTTTTCGCTTGGAAATCATTAACAGTACCGAAGTTTACGAAACCAACACCAGATTGACCGTAGGAAATCACTTCATCTTCTACGACCCATTTATCAACAGTTCCCCAAGCATCCAAGACCATGTCATTGACGCCGTAAGTAACGGTTTTACCGAGCTGATACAATTCGTGAACATGGGCACCATAGACAACAAAGACACCACCGGTGATGAAATCTGCCGCACCTTGAGGAACGAGACCAGTAGAATAAACTGAACCCAAGACCATTTTATCCATCGCAACTTGACCACCAGCATCATTGAAACCTGAAACAAAGACACCAGATCCGATGACAGGTTGACCGTCTTGACCGATGTTCAATTCACTGATAGCTGCTGTAATCTTACTGTTAGCATCGGGGTTAAAATTGTAAAGGGTATAAGCACCTTGCAGGACGTTTACGCCATATTTTTGTGGTTGCTCAAGGTAGGTGCGCGTATCTGCTTTGCGAACCAAGACGTTGTGTGTGTCGACATGTGCAGTCATGGTTGGTGCACGGAAAATCATTGAAATTTGACCGTCCACGATCAAGTTTATAAGTGAAATCTGACCAAAGTTGTCACGAACTTGTTGTGGCACAAGTGAAATAGCTTTCTTATCTTGAAGAGCTGAGATTGTTAAATCAGAAATCTTAGCATCGCCTTTCAAGATAAAACCATCAGAATGTGAAAAGAATACAGTTGGCAGAACGCCATTTTCTTGTGCTTGACCTTTGATGTCGATACCAGCTGGAAGATAGATGGAACTTGCAAAAGTCATGGTACGTGTGATAACAATTTCTTTTTCATTATTGTCCAAAGCGTTAATTAATTGAGTAGGATTTGAAACGAGTGTCATGTTAAGTACCTCACTTTCTTTCTGTAATCCTATTTTATCACTAATTATTGATAAGTCAAGCATTTTGTGTAAAAATTTAAGAAAAAATCTTGTAAATGTTTCTAAAACTGCTTAAAACTAGCCAGAAAAACACCAAAAAGCCAACCAAGTGGCTGACTTTCATCTAATTATGCTAATTCTTTTAATTTGGTCTGATTAACAGCTGGATAGCCGTCCAAGAATTCAGACAAACGTTTCAAAATGCTCGGCATATAACCTGATTGGTCGTTTTCAATTTGAAGGACCAGGAGCGGTTCGTGGAGACTCATGCGGAGAAGGAACCAGCCGTCTCCATAAGGGTCTGTTACATCAAATCGCACTCCTTCTTCATTCTCTGGATTGAAAATAAAACCGTTAATGGATGTCGCTTGCAAGTCGGCAATGACTTGCTCACCTAGAGCGCGATAATCCTCAACTTCCAACTTAAAGCGCACTTCCTGCGTTTCTAAAGGTTGTTTCAGCTGTGCAATCAAATCATCCAGGGACTTGCCATCCTTTTGCAACTGAGGCAGAAGCATGAGAATTTTGGCAGCCACATAGGTACCGTCATCCAAGAAATAATTTTCCTTAAAGGCTGCATGACCTGACGTCTCGATAGCCAATTGACAATCTACACCAGCTTGGTTGGCAGCAATGGCGCGATTGATCACATTACGATAACCTGAAATATAGCGAATTTGCTTGCCACCCAGACTTTCGATAAAATCTTTTAGGTGTTCTGAGGTTGGGGAATTGGTGACAATACTCGTACCCGGATGCTCGGACAAGGTAATTTGAGCCAAGACAGCAATTAGATTGTTACGGTTGAGAATTTGTCCTGACTTGGTAACCAAGGCAGCGCGGTCCACATCTGTATCAAATATAATGCCTAAGTCGGCACCTTGTTTAAGTACTGCTTGACGAATACTTTCCATGGCCTCTTTGTTGTCGGGATTTGGGACATGATTAGGGAAGGTGCCGTTCGGTTCTAAAAACTGTGAACCCGTTGTATCAGCTCCCAGCTCGGCCAAAACTTTTTCCGCAAAGAAACCGCCTGCACCATTTCCAGCATCGACGATGATATTGAGTCCGGTCAATGGCTTGTCTTGACCATCGCAGGCTGTACGAATTTTATCAACCAAATCTTGGGCATAAGGCGTAATCAGATCCGCATGGGTCAGACTTCCCAGACTTAAGGCTGGGAATGCCTCCGTATGCGACAAGATATAGTCAATATCCTCGTGTTCCGCTCCGCCATTTTGCGAAAAAATCTTGAGACCATTAAAATAATAAGGCAGATGGCTGGCAGTAATCATCACCCCTGCGTGGCAGGCAAACTGCGGATACTGGGTGCTCATGAAGAGAGCTGGCGTTGTGGCCATACCAAAGTCAATCACCTGAACCCCCAGACCAACAGCTTCTTCAATAAAAGCATCTGCCAAATCTGGACCGCTCAGACGGCTATCACGACCGATACCAATGGTCAATTTTCCTTCTTTATAGAGCGTGGACAATTCCTGATTTTGGGTCAGCCAATGAATCAACCCTCTAACAATTTCCTTGGTTGCTTGGGGCGTCAATTTAACAGCGTATTCGTCAGTAGCAATGGCAATCCCGCGAATGTCGGATCCATTTTGCAAAACATGATGAGACATAAAAAACCTCCAATGAAATACTATCCTTAGTATAGCACTTTTGGAGGCGGTTGCAAACTCTTAATCTGATTTAAATATCCGCACATTTGTCCCAACTTCAACCTGACTGTCCACATCAATATCTAATTCTAGCTGGTGCAAGACGCGCTTGGTGAGATAGAGGCCAAAACCAGTGGCTTTCTGGTGTTCACGTCCATTATAGCCCGTAAAACCTTCGTCAAAAAGGCGCGGAATATCCTCGGGCAAAATGCCTAATCCTGTATCAGAAATCGTGATTCCCTTGTCCAAGGCAATGGTCACTGAACCACCTGTTTTGTTATATTTCAGGGCATTGTCCAAGACTTGCGATAGGGCAAAACTGAGCCACTTACGGTCTGTTTTCAGCTGCCAATCTCCATCTATAGCGACACTTATCTCGCGTTGCAGAAATTGTTGCCGGTATTTCTTGACCAAATCCACCACTACTTCTCTCACTTGGACCATTTCAAAGCGAAAATCCGAAGCTTGATTGGACAACTTGAGATAATTGAGTAAATTAGCCATGTAATTGTCCAAGCGCAGCAATTGTTGGTCAACATCTGCCTGATGTAAATTGTCCGTCTGGCTCATGAGGGACAGGGCAGCCAAAGGAACCTTCATCTGGTGGGACCACATTTTGACCATAGCTTGTAGGTCTTCTTCACGTGACTTATAGACCAAAAGCTGCTCCCGCGTCACCTCTTTCTCTGCTTCAATCAAGTTGAGATAGGCAAGGTCCACAGGCTTATTCAGCAGGGGCAGAGCTTCTTCATGAACATAGTCTTCCAAGGCTCTCATGCGGTTGCGAAACTTCCAGAAAAGCCCTGCAGTCAGTAAGACTAAAAGGGTTAGGGACAATAGCAGAGCGTTTTGCAGGAATTCGGTGGGCAGTTTGTAAAGTAAAAAGAGCAAGATAAAGCTACCAGACAAGACCAGATAAGCAAAATAAAAACTACGGTATTCTCGGATAAATTTTGCTATCATTTGACCAAGTACCCCACGCCACGAACAGTATGAATGCGGTCAAAACCCACTTCGCTTACCTTCTTACGCAATCTAGTCATGTTGACATTGAGCGTATTCTGGTCGATAAATTCTTCATTTTCCCAGAGTTTTTCCAAAAGTTCTTCCTTGCTGACAATCTGCCCTTGTCTTTCTAGTAAGGTGGATAAAATCTTGGTTTCAGTAGGTGAAAGCTGAACCTGTTCCGATTCGCTTGAAAATCGTCCGTCCAAACTAAGCTGGAATTGGTCGATAGACAAGTCAGTTGATTTGCTGAATTGATTGACCCTACGCAGGAAGGCACCGATTTTGGCATCCAAAATCCCTAGTGAAAAAGGCTTGGAAACAAAATCATCGCCTCCCATGTTCATAGCCATGACCGCATTCATCTCATCATCGCTAGAGGAGATAAAGATAATGGGCATAGTCATGGTTTTACGGATTTCCGTTGTCCAGTAAAAACCGTTGTAATAGGGTAGGCTAATGTCCATCAGCACCAAGTCTGGTTTGATTTCTGCCACTTCCTGACTGACAGCTCGGAAATTCTGCACACTTTCCACTTGATAAGATTTGCCCAAATGTTGCTTTAAGAGTTGGACAATCATCTCATCATCTTCAACAATATAAATCTTTTCTTTTTTCATTATCTTCATTCTGCAAAAGCCAGGACACAGGTCTTGGCTTTCTATATACTTCCATTTCTCATTTTTAGACTTGTCAAAATCAATTTATCATCTTCAATACTGACGATGACCCTGTAATTGCCGATACGGTAGCGCCATTGGCCAGAACGATTGGCCGTCAAGGCTTTACCGTACTGTCTGGGATTGTCGCACCCGTCAATATGCTTGTAAAGATACCGCAAAATCAAACTTGCAGCCGTTTTATCCATCTTTCGAATTTGCTTTTGAGCCTTAGCAGACAAAATAACCTTATAACTCAATGCCCAACTCCTCAGCCATTTGTTCTAATGTTATCGGCTCAAGGCCATTCGCCAAGTCTTCTTGGTATTCTGCCCAAGCAAGGTCTGCCACACGCGCATCATACTCATCTTCAAGGGCTTCAAGGGTTTTAGTCCGAATGAGTTCTGACAAACTGACACCTTCAAACTTTGCCATAGCCTGCATAAAGAGCTTGTCCTGCTCAGAAACTTTCAATGTAATAGCTGCCATTTTCTCACCTCTTCTAGTATTCCTTTGGTATTACCATTGTAACACCACTTCCCTAAAAAAGCAAGAAATCCCGCATAAGCGAGAATTCTGCTACCGTTCAATAATACGAAAATAGGTTCGGCTGGTCCATTTGTAAATGACAAAGTAAATCAGGACAACTGCAAGCAATGTAATACCACTAACCGTGTAAATCATGCTGGAAGAAACCACACCGAACATCATCAGCATCTGCTTGAGCATAACAAGGGCGACGACAAAGTGCAGGGTCGCCATAGCCAGAGGCATAAAGAAGACCAAAAGCGTTTGAGAGTTGATGGTTTTCTTGACAGCCTGCTGGCTCATCCCCACTTCCTGTAAAATCTTGTAGGATTTCTTATCCTCATGCCCTTCCGAATACTGTTTGTAGTAGATAATCAAGGCTGCACCCAGCAAGAAACTAATGCCCAACAAGAAGCCTGTAAAGAGGAAACCACCTGTGAAGCCCATGAGCATATTGTTGAAGTCTGTACGTTGCATGACATTTCCGAGGTATTCTCCATTTTCATCCAGAATATGATACATATCCCCAGACTGCTCTCCAAGAGAGAGCACTTCTTCATTGGTCAAATCGGTAAAGACACGGTAGTCCAGACTGGTTGGATAACCTTGAGATTTATATGATTCGCAGTACTCACGAATAACGTTTAAAACTGTATCATCTTTAACCACCATAATAGCTGCGGCTATTGTATTGGTAATATCCGGGAAGATTGCCTTATCTAGACTAACTACGTTTTCAAAAGTTTTATCCCCAAATTTGACAATTTTAAGTGGTACTTTTCCACTAGGCAGCATAAAGGCAACTTGATTGGTAGCCAGCTCTGGCAGGTCATTACCCAACTTCCTGAAATCATCTTGGGTGATGAAATAGGTAAAAGCCATCTTGCTATAGTCTGGATTGGCAATAGTTTCTGGACTAACGACAATCTCACTCCCACCATCATAGACCAGACCAGCTTGATAGGTCAGATAAGATAAACTGTCATTGGCTTTTTCTGGAAAATGGCTGAGCACCGATTGCTGATAGGCACTTTCACCCTGACTTCTATCCGCAACAGGATAGGTAATGGATGTTTCCTTTGGATAAAGTCCACTGGTCATATTTGCCATACCTGTATAGAGGGAAGTCGTTGTCGCAATGGTCACAAAGGCCATGACCGCAAGCAATGTGATATTGGCCAAACCTGTTGCGTGCTGTTTCATCCGAAAAATCATCTGCGATGTAGTAATAAAATGCTCTGGCGTGTAGAAATAGCGTTTGTTTTTCCGCCGAGCCTTCAAATACCAAGTCATAAAGCTGATGTAGAACAAGTAGGTCCCCGCAATGACAAAGAGCACCGCAATAAAGAAACGATAGATGACAGCTAGACCTTCCGATTGAGACGAAAGTGACAGGTAGTAGCCAACACCTAGGCTAAGGACAGCAAGTGCGGCCAAGAGGAGATTCCCACGTGGCTCCTTCTCCCCCTTCTCACTAGCTCGGAACAAAATCAGCGGACTGGTCTTGCCAATGGTCCGAATGGCCAGCAATTCCAAGATAAAGAAGATGCCTGCAAAGAGAAAAGCCGTGAGGACAAATGCCAGAGGGGAAATGCTAAAGTGGAGATCACCATAACTGGTCAAATTCACAAAAATCAAGTAGAGAACATTAGCAAATACACCGGCTAATGCAGAACCCAGCACAATGACCAAGAGGAAGATGAAAATCAACTCAATGCTGGCAACCAAGGCCACCTTCTTCTTGTTCATCCCCAGCATATTGTAGAGACCGAACTCCCTAGCCCGTTGTTGCATAAGGAAATTAAAGCTGTATATTTCTATAATCAGTGAGAAAATGGTCAGAACGATAACACCTAGCCCGATAGAAACGGCACCAGAGCCCATGGTCTTCATAACTGGACTCAGCATGAGTAAGAACATGGAACAAATCAGAGTAAATAGCACAAGACTGGCTAAAACGAAGGGAGCAAACACACCCTTGGATTTTCGGATATTTTGCCCAGCAAGTTTGAGGTAAAACATCTACTCACCCCCTAAAAGTGCAGACATATTGAGCGAAATTTCCTTGGCAAAGTCTTGATTGCTCTTGCCTGCCTTGTATAGTTGATGGAAAATCCGACCATCTTTGATAAACAAGACACGTTTGGCGTGGCTGGCTGCATTGGCTGAGTGAGTCACCATGAGAATGGTCTGACCGTCACGGTTAATTTCCTCAAACAAATTCAACAAGTCTTCCGAATTACGATAGTCAAGGGCAGCCGTCGGTTCGTCTGCTAGGACAATCTGTGGCTGGGTAATCAAACTACGGGCAATGGCCACGCGCTGCTTCTGTCCACCAGATAGTTCAAAGGGACGTTTTTTCAGCAAATCTTGAATCCGCAGTTTTGGCGCCAAAACTTTCAAACGTTTTTCCATTTCCTCATGGCTGGTACGCGCCAATACCAGAGGTAAAAAGATATTGTCTTGGATGGACAGGGTGTCCAAGAGATTAAAATCTTGGAAGACAAAGCCCAGATTACGCAAACGGAAATCGGCCAGCTTGCTTTCCTTGATTTTGGTGATGTCTTGATTGTTGAGAATAACGGATCCTCTGGTTGGCTTGTCCAAGGTTGCTAGAATGTTGAGCAAGGTCGTCTTACCAGAACCACTTTCACCCATGATGGCGATAAACTCGCCCTCTTCTACCTTAAAATCCACATCTTGCAAAGCACGAGTTTCCTCTTTTGAAAAGCGCGTGCGGTAAACTTTTTCTAAATGATTAATTTCTAATAACATAGTTACTCCTAATTCCTTATTCACTGTCTAAATCAACTTGGTCAAGAACTGCTTGATAGTCGATTCGGTCTGATTCAGCAATATTATCTTCTAAAACTACCTTATTATAACCATCCTGGACACCGATGGCCCATTCCTTGCTAGTGGTTACATAGAGATTATTCAAGGATACTGTCTTTTTCACTGCCCCTTCTTCTTTGACAACAGGCCATTCCATAAACTGAACTTCTGTTCCTTGAATACTATCTTCGGCAACTTCCTGTTTGCTAACGGCATAATCTTTCCCCTTGTAATGGAAAGTTTGATAGCCCTCATCAAAGCTAAGACCTGCTGAAGACGAGGAGCAAGCCGTCAGAGTCATACTGCCCAAAGCCAGCAAGCTAAATACTTTCTTTTTCATAGTTTCCTCCCTCTAGTATGCCATAAATCGCATACTTTGCAAATCATGGGCGAGCTCTTCTAAGAATAAGGTTTGTTCCATGAGTTCAGCTTTCTCTTTTTCTGAGAATACCTTTTCTTCCATTCTCTTTGCTTGTATAAATTTGAATGACATATGATTTCCTTCTTTCGTTTTCTTATGAGTCTATTTTAGAAAATATTCTAATTACCTTCTCTTACAATTCTGACCTGAAAACTTACAGCTTTGTAAGGTTAGATAAAATAGGCAATGGTTGCCAGTAGCCACAAGTGTAGCGGATAGAAAATGTAAAAGAAATAGCGTGAAAATGCTGTCCGGGGCCCTGCTTGTCCATTATAATGACTTAGAATTGGCAAGACCAAGATAAATAACCAGTCAGCATTGTAGAGCATCATCTGGACAGTCATTTCAATACTTTCATAAGGCTGATAGGACAAAAATAGCAAGAATAGGGCAAATAACCCGTAGAACAAGTTGCGTTTGAATAGTGACTTACGACCTAAATAGGTGATGAGGATGAAGGGCAAGACCACATAGCCACCTTCTGTTAAAAAGGCACCTAAGATGGTCAACAGTCCAACCGATAGGACTTGAAGGATTTGTTGCTTTCTAGTGTGTTCAGCAAAATTTCTAAGACAAACCAAAATGGTTAGACCAACAGCTAATGTCAAAAAGATATTGTTACCGATGTAAATATCTTTTGATTGGTAAAGACTGTTTATCAAAACATTTCCAGTGGCCATCAGCCCTGCTGCACCATATAGTCGCAAAAGATAGTTTTTGACATTTCTCGTATGAAGATAGCCTTCAACCAACATGTAGGCAAAGAAGACTGCGACGCATCGAGTGACCATGTGAAAGACCATACTAAGTTGGTCTGGGATAAAATCTGGTATGATTTTCAGATGATCCAAAACCATTATGCCAGCCATAGCGAGTTTCAGTTGATATGCATTGTACGATTTCACCACTTAAACCTCCTAGTACATCCAGTTGCGTTGGAACAGTTCGTGTTCTAGCTCGAATAGAAATTCAGCTTGTTTGTCTTGTTCTTCTAGTCGTTTGCTTTCTTGTGATTTACCAAAAATTTGTTTTGCTTGTAAAAATTTGAATGACATCTGATTTCCTTCTTTCTATTTCTTATGAGTCTATTATAGAAAATATTCCTCCTGTGCTCTCTTACAGTTCTGATTAAAAAACTTACAGCTTTGTAAGGAAAGAAAAAAAGACACCATTTTAGGCATCTTTCAATTCATTCTATTTTGTTAAACCAATATAGGCAATCATGTCATCCAACTCATCCTTGCTCTCTGTTACAAGGAGGTAGGCATCATTTCCTTGTAGTTCTGCAAAAGCATCTGGCATTCGTTTAACTGTCTTAATCTTATCAGCAAATCTCTGATGAATATCATCTGCTGAGTGAACATAGTCCGTTGTATCACGACGGGTCGCAACCAAGCAGTATTGAGGGTCAAATTTTCTATCCTCTAGAGTACCACCAGTCGCAATATTAGCATAATCCTTAAACAAATCAATAGAATGTGCGTAATTGTAGGCTTCCACTGTAAAGCCACCTGCCATGCGGTTATTGTACTCAATAGCGATATAGTCATCACCTTCCTTGAAAAATTCAATATGGAAGAAGCGCTCTCTCATACCAAAAGCCTTTATAATAGCTCTGCCATATTCCACCAACTTTGGATCTAATTCCTTCTCGATAAAGTAGGCATTGTCTTTTCTTGACAACATAAGCTCCAATGGTGTGTGGACATAGGTCAAGCCAGTTTCAAAAACAACATTCCCCTCGTGGTCCAGTAAACCATCATAGGTTGTAATCGTACTCGAATTGACAAATTTCTCAAAAAAGTAGGCAGTTTTCTGATCCCATGTATCCACAAACCGATCAAAATCTTCTTTATTTTCGATTTTGAAAGTACCAGACGCACCGACACCATTGTCAGGCTTAGCAATCATTGGGAAACCAACATTCTTCAAAGCTCTGCCAAAGTCGCGCTCCGTTTTAACCACCACACCTGGAACGACAGGAACTCCTGCTTTTTTGAAATATTTTTTCATTTCTGACTTAAATTTAGTCTTTTTCAGGTGTTTGGGTTTGGCTCCGAAGATGTTAAATTGTTCTCGGAGGGCTGCATCATTTTCCAACCAATGCTCATTATGGGATTCTACACGGTCAATTGGACCATGTTTGTAAATCAAGAAAGCCGCTGCACGCTTGACTTCATCGATATTTTCCAAATCTTCCACACGGAAATATTCTGTTAAGGCATTTCGAAGTTCTTCTGGTAATTGATCGTAGGGCTCTTGTCCAATACCTAGAACGGTAACTCCTTCTTTTTTAGCCAATTCAATGGTAAATGGTTGAAAATTTTCTGGATAAAAGGGGGAAATAACGAGATAATTCATAGGCAGTCCTTTCTAATTTTTTAAAGTCCGATGGAGTGAAGGAAGAAAGGCATTTGTTTCCTCCACCAAACCCAATCATGCGCCACATCCGTACCCCAGGTATCGAACCAAGCTGGGATATCTTTCTCTTCAAATGCACGTTTCAGATTGTAGAAAGAGTCTAAACCATCTTGTTCCCAGTCACCCAAGCCTGTGCAGACAATGATATCTGCTTGGCGATATTTGTCGATGAACCAACCATCATTCTGGTTCCAGATGTAATCAGACGGTGAGTTTTGATAGACTGCATCATCATGACCATAATCATGGTTGTTGTTGAAGAAACGAGCATCATAGACACCTGAAAGGGCGATGACTTTTGTAAATACATCTGGATGCTGGAGGAAGAAATTGAGCGCGTGATAAGCTCCCATCGAGCAACCAGTTGTCATCATACCATCAAACCAACCAGTCTTATGCTTGATAAACGGAATTGCCTCTTCAATCACATAACGCTCATAGGCACGGTGAGCCTCTGCCTTGTCATGGATGGATTTCCAATCCGCCAACCAGCTTTCTTTATCGTGACTGGTTAGAGTGAAAAATTGAACATGACCAGCCTCGATAGAGCCACGACAAGCTTCAATCATTCCAAAATCTGCGTATTCATTGTACGAACCGCCTGAAGAGGCAAAAACAACTACTGGAATACCCGCGTGACCATATCTGTTCACATTCATTTCTCGACCAAGATGGCCAGACCAGTGACTTAAAAATTCTACATGCATATTCATTCTCCTAACTAATTCTTTACATTACCACTTTTCACTTAAAAAGCGCAAGCAATCTGGCAAATAAGCTGCCCAGGCTTCCTCATTATGGACGGCACCAGAAACAACTTCCAAGGCGATATTGTCCAAATCAACGCCTCCAGCTATCAATTGACGATAGTAGGTCAGCGAGGAATTGATATAGGCCTGTTTGATATTACCTGCCATCAGGGTTTTATCTGTATCATCCGCTTCTTCTGTTCCGACGTAGATATAGACCCGCTGGTCTTGATCCAAAGTCTGACGCTCAATATAGCGGTCAAAGGCTTCTTGATGGAGCCAGTTAGCTGATGAAAATACTCCCAGACAGCCAATTTGGTCCTGATAGGCCAATCCCATAAACTGAGTGATATTACCGCCAAGTGAAGAGCCAATCATGGCTGTGTGAGGCTTGTCACTCTTAGAGCGATAAGTTTTGTCAATAAAAGGTTTGACCACATCCATGACAAATTCAGCATACAGGGTTCCTTTCCCACCAAACTGAATACCAGGAATGCCCATCTCACTATACTTCCAAGCAGCATATTCATGCATGCGCTCCAAACCATCATTGTCTATGGCCACAATAATCATTTTTTCAATATCAGGATTTCGCTTGATAGTTGGAATCACCTTCCAGGAATGTCCTGAAAAGGCTTCTTTACTATACAAGACATTTTGTCCGTCATGAAAATAGACAACTGGGTAGGTTTCATCCACATCTTCCTCATATCCTTTTGGCAATAAGACACGGACTCGGCGTTTTCTAGTAGTAAATGGCACTTCCAATTCATGCGTTTTCATATCCAAATAAAAGTAGGACTTATTCATTGCTATCTCTTTCTAACAGTGTTTTTAGTATTATACCACAGATTTTCTGAAATATTCAGAAAATTTAGTTATATTACGTCTTTTTTCGGATTATCCGAACAATTTTTGCTCAGTTTTCAAGCGTTCCTCATAGACTCGACGGTAACGTTCCAGTTCTTTCAGTTCACGATTGGTCAGATTTTCAAATATAGCCAATTCAATCCTGTCCTTATCACGTCGCCAGGTCGCAACCAATCGTCCCTTGTAGAAAACAACTGGTTTGACAATGCCTGTCAGCGTATAAATCTGCCGAATATGCTTGGGATCAAAGAAGGGATTGGCTTTCTTTTCGTAACCTAGCAAAAGTTGGTCAAAACCTGCAATGAAGAGGCAGTCTGGTACTTCTGCTTCTTCTAATTTTCCTAGATAGAAGCGTTCTTCCCCTGCTACTTCTATAGTTTTCAAATCTAATTGTTTCATCCAATCTAGGACCGTAGATTTATTTTCCTTGAAGTAGTAACGGGCATCCGCTAAGCTGACAGGACCAAAACCTGAAAAATACCGCCGTGCGATTTCCAGCTCTGCTTTTTCCCGTGAAAGTGGCTGAAAGTCTGTCAGACGATGAAAACGTTTGGCACCGTACTCCTGATAGACTTCCCCACGCTCGACCATGTAGCGAAAAAGGCCGCCCCAAGCGTTGAAAACCTGCTTCTCCTCGACCTGCGTCATTTTTTCCGCACGACAGAGGATTTTCAGCTCCTCGCGGGTCATAGGGGCTTGTTCCAAGGCTTCTAGGATGAGCCGATGATACTTCTGCTTGGTTTGAGGTGAAAAATCATCGCGGCCGACGGTTTGAAGATAGTCGGTACTAGCCATCCGTCCCTCGTGGATATAGAGGGGGATTTCCGACTTGAGATAGGCATGAACCGTTCGCCGAATGGACCACTGGCGTGTCAGCTCCTCCTGCCAGCTACCCTCGTGAAAATCCTCCGCTGTCATTCGGTTACGAAATCCGACATGAACATAGGGTTGAAACTGAGCCTGCAAACCATTGAGATTTTGGCAGATTTGCTGGACAGACTGGGGGGCTAATAAGCCCTGCTTCTGCAAGATAATCCCCTTCCAAGTATCGTGATTCATCGTGTTTCTCCTTCGGTTTTCTAACCCCAGTATAACACAAAAGACACCCGGAGGTGTCTGGGGATAGCTGATTATCTTAGTAGCCCAAAAACTCTTCCAACTCCTTGAGGGAACGCTCTGCTATTGCCTCATAACGCTCCTTCTTATCGCGGATCCGCGGTCCGTCCAGCTCCTTGATGATCCCAAAATTGACATTCATAGGCTGGAAGTGCTTGCTTTCCGTGTGGGTGATGTAGAATGGCAGAGCTCCGATAGCTGTGGTCTGTGGGAAGATGACGGGTTCTTCGCCTCGGAAGCGACGAACAGCATTGATACCGGCTACTAAGCCAGAGGCGGCAGACTCAACATAGCCTTCTACTCCTGTCATTTGACCTGCAAAGAAAAGATTGGGATTTTTCTTGGTGGCAAAAGTCTGTTCCAATAAGTTTGGCGAATCCATGTAGGAATTGCGGTGCATAACACCATAGCGAACAAATTCCGCATTTTCAAGTCCTGGAATCATCTGGAAGACCCGCTTCTGCTCGCCCCATTTGAGATGGGTTTGGAAGCCGACAATGTTGTAGAGGCTACCAGCTGCGTTGTCCTGACGGAGTTGGACAACGGCGTAAGGTGTCTTGTATTCGCCATCACGCGGCCCCTTGTAGTCTTCTGGATATTCCAGACCAACTGGCTTCATTGGACCATACAACATGGTTTTGATACCACGTTTGGCCATGACCTCAATGGGCATACAGCCCTCAAAGTATTTTTCTTTTTCAAAGGAATTAAGCGGTGCTTCCTCAGCAGAAATTAAAGCCTCATAGAAAGCGGTAAACTGTTCCTTGTTCATCGGAGCATTGAGATAGGCAGCCTCTCCCTTGTCATACCGGGACTTGAGATAGACCAAATCCATGTTAATAGTCGAGCTATCCACAATTGGTGCTGCCGCATCGTAGAAGTAAAAACCGTCGCCACCATTGAGCGCGTGAATCTTCTCCGCCAAGGCGTCTGACGTCAAAGGCCCTGTCGCAATAACTGTGATAGCATCTTCAGGGATTTCTGTAATCTCACCGCGAATGACCTCAATCAGTGGGTGGTTGTGAATCTCATCTGTGACCGCTTGGGAGAAATTCTCACGGTCCATAGCCATAGCACCGCCAGCAGGCACACGGTGAGCCTCACCAGCCCGCATGATAATGGAATCCAAGCGACGCATTTCTTCCTTGAGAAGACCGACAGCGTTGGTCAAACTATCACCACGGAAAGAGTTAGAACAAACCAACTCCGCAAACTTGTCGGTCTTGTGCTGGGGCGTCGGCTTGACACCACGCATCTCGTAGAGTTTGACGGGAATGCCACGCTTGGCAATTTGATAAGCTGCTTCTGAGCCGGCCAAACCAGCTCCGATAACGTTAATGTGGGTTTGAGACATGAAACTAATACCTCTAGCCAGACTAGCTGACTACTGTTTGGGAATGACCCAAAACAGAACCTTTCTAATTTTTATACCTAACCAGTATATCAGAAAATGACTGGAAAAGACAAAAACTACTCTCATCCTAGGAAAGTAGTTTGATAGTATTTACATAATATTATTTACGCAAAAACTAATGGATTCTTTCAATGGGATGGCTAGCGTGCTGGTGCTTGATTTTCCAGCCTTGCTCGTAAATAAGGCCCATAGTGAAACGATCTGTGACAGACTGCTCAAAGCCGATTTTTGAAAACCGAGCATCAAAATAGGCAAAGGCACAGGTTTGGGACTCGTGGATTGCTAGATTTGAAAACTCAACATCTGCCCTATCTGACCCAATCTCCTGAAACCAAGCCGCAACCATGTCTGCCAAGTCCTGTTTGCCCGACATAGACCATTGACCAGCTACATCGTAAATGACAACATCGTCACAATACAAGGAAAGCATTAAGTTCGGATTCTTTTCTAAAACCGCTTTCTTGTATAAGTCTAAAACTTCCTCAATTGAGTTTACCATTTTAATCGTATTCTTCCTTTTTAAATGCTTTGTCGAATATTTTCAAACTAAACAATAACCAATTACAAAAGTTGAGCGATATCCTCGATAACTTCAAACTTCCAGCCTAATTCTCGATAAGCTTGAATCTCCTCTGGAGAATAAGGGAATGTGTTCAAAAGTATAGCGTCAATCCCTAGTTCTTGTGCGATAGCAATGTCCGTCGTCAGATCATTTCCGACAAGAACCGTCTCAGCAGGATCTAACTGGTTTTCGTTCAAAACACCCTGTAAAAATTCCGGTTCAGGTTTTTTGATTCGATAATCAGAGGAAATGTAAATACTTTCAATATATTCAGCACAACCAGTCATTTCAATTTCAGCCTGAGTAAAAGCACGTTGTGCATTGGACAATAAATAGAGACGATTACCCTTATCCTTTAGATAAGCAAGTGTTGACAAGGTATTGGCATAAGTCGTCAATTTCTCACGTGACAGGACTCTAAATATGGAAGCCACCATTTGACCAAAGGTTTTTAAATCTGCTGGTTCATTCTTAGTTTGACGGCGGTATTTTTCATCTATCAACAACTGAATAAAGACTTTCTCTAAATCAATTTCTACATATTGATAGGGGCTAATTCGAATCAAATCCAACTCTGCCTCACTGGCCATCTCTTGAAAAGAGCTACGCAACTGGCGGGCACCATAGGTACAGCCAAATGATTGATAAATTTCGGCTAACTTTTCCCATAGTTCTAACTTGTTTTCATCCGTTAAAATATCTACCAAGGTACCATAAAAGTCAAAAATATAATTCTTGTATCTTTTCATGAAACTTTCTCCAAAACTCATTATTTACTATTATAACGAAATCTGAAATCGTTTGCAATAAGAACTTCGTCATCTTTAATGAATTTTAATAAATATTTTATATAATAAATCTAACATTTTAAAAGGTTGATCAGCTTATAAAAATGTTTCGAGTGAAAGTTGTATTAAAGAACAAGTGATTATCTTTTTCAAGATTCTTTCTAAGTCAAGTAAATCTCACTTTCACTTAAATGTATTTGAAATGACCCTAACTAATCTATCAATTCCATTCTCAACTCCCCAGCTTACACTAGCACTAAGAGCCATTGCAAGTATCGGGTGCTTTTCAAAGAAAGTTTGATGGTTATCAACTTTTCCGACTTCTTGTACCTCATTTAAAATTGTCACTAATTCTGTCTGTTCTTCTTCATCTAATGTCCTAGAGTACTCTCTGATATTCTCAAATACACTCTCAATTTCCATCTCAGTATAGGTAATGTTTAACGCATTATTTTGTCCACCAATCTGTGAGTTTATCAAATCTCCATTAACAGAAACATGAGTACTATTATCTTGATGATATTCGTTAAAGTTTAGTGCTGTTTTAGAGGAATCTAGTTGTGTTGGAAGGATAACAGGCTTTATCTTCTTATTAGCTCTCTTCACCATTTTATTCGTTTCTCTGACTAAATTTCTCTCAATATCTCTGAATTGACTTTGCAAACTTTTTGACATATATACCTACTTACTACACTTCAAAATCTCTAACCGTTTGCTTTTCTTCTTCAGTCAAGTCAAACAAGTCCATGACAAATTCATCAATTTCCAGATTAAGCTGATTGACTTTTTCAGTTTCAGGAGAATCTTTTTTCATTTCTTCCATCAGTTGTTCAACAAGCTGTGCTAATTCTTCTTGCTGGG
Organism: Streptococcus sp. A11; assembly: GCF_043674225.1. NCBI lineage: Bacteria > Bacillati > Bacillota > Bacilli > Lactobacillales > Streptococcaceae > Streptococcus > Streptococcus sp. A11. The sequence continues at coordinate 9,067 of NZ_JBIMJS010000011.1, read as the reverse complement.
AATCAGTGGCAGCTGGAATTGGGAATTGACCTAATTCATTTGCCTTAAATTGAGGGAATACTCTTCGTTGGAATTTGTCAAACTTCATCATAAACCATAATGAAATTGCTTTTGAATTGATTACACCTAACAAATAAAGAGGATTTACTTCTATATCTCCAATGATATTGGAATTTCTATCGTTGATTAAATGTTCATCGGTATACGCTGCTTCAATTGAATAAGATTTGTAGGAAGGTATTTGCCTAACAATTAACCTAGGATTTTGAAAATTTACTGAAGGTCTTGGTTCTGAAAGATGTACACCGTATTTAATATACTCGCCGTTCCAAGATAATTTATATCTAGAAACATTTTTTCCCTCGAGATATTTTACATAGGAATCATCAATTTTTTTAGATGAATGATAAATCCGAGCTTTTACATCTTCTTCTGTTTGCTTCGGATTACCTCTCCCTTTTCTATATGCTTCTATGCCAACTCCTATGTTTGCTAACTTAGAATCATTTATTCCCCTAATTTTATCAATTCGTTCATATGCCGAAATTGCTGACTTATACTTGACCATCGAGATTGAAAATGTTGGAATTTCTCCAAAGAAATCTGACGCAACTCGTCCGACAGTGTTGAACTCGCCGTGATACAATTCTGCTACTTCAATCCAGTTTGGCGCATTCTTCTTGAAGAAAATGATACAGTTATCCACGCTAGCATCCGTAAAAATCTTATCCAGAGAATTAATCAAAACAACATCACTCGTCTGCTCCGTGATAAACCGACGAACTCTTGAATTGGTCTGAATGGTTAAAAAATTATTTGGAATGATATAGGAGAATGTCCCGCCTTTACGCAAGAGCTGATAAGCCAATTCCATAAATATAGTATAAGTATTGGCTTGGTATTCACTTACTTGATAAGTCCTTGAGTAGTAGGCTTTCATCTCATCAGTAAAGGACTGATTACGAGCAAAGATATAAGGCGGATTCCCAATGACAAGGTCAAAGCCGATAAATTCGCCAGCTTCTCCCAAAATCTCAGGAAATTCCATTCGCCATTCCATACCTTTAGCGAATAATGGATTTTTCAGTCTGTATTCCAATTCCTTTTCAGCTTTTGCTAGTCGCTTATTTAATTCCGCTACTTCTTTAGAGTTTTTATTCTCTTCCTCAAATAAGCTAATGGCACCAGCCTTATTTCGTTCGGATATGAGCCGAGATAATTTCTTTAATTCAGGACTTGAAGCCGTATCATCAAAGGAATGTTTGAGCCTTTCAATTTTCTCCCAGATTTCTGCTTTTACTCGTTTATTATTCGTCTCCTTATAGTCTTTAACTAGAGATAGATAGTCCTTGAAATCTGTTTTTCTCATATCAAATTCATAGTCAAAATCAAACTTATGTAAGAGACTATCGCCTACTTTAATATTGATATCGATATTTGGCAAAGTCGTCAAAACAGGTTGGTTGGTATCAGTATCCTGATAGTAATAAGAAGACTTCAAGAGTTCAATCCAGAGACGCAAACGGCAAATATTGACCGAACTTGGGTTAATATCCACTGCAAAGAGCGAATTTTCCAGAATATGCCTCTTCTGGTTGAAAATTGCCTTTTGAATTTGTTCTGACTGCTGATTACCTGTCTGATACAAAAAATTATTTCCAGACATATCTTGAATGACTAGCTCATCATTAATAACATAACATTGAATCAGGTTTCCAATATAGTTGCCATCAGCGTCAAACAAAACATTTAAATCACTTTTAAGAGCAATAATTTCATTCAGGACTGATACGAGGAAGTGACCGGATCCAACCGCTGGGTCACAAACCTTCAAACTGTCAATCGCATCTGATACCTTTTTAGCAATCTGAGCATTACGTATGTTAAACTTTATATCTTCGATTGTTTCACACTGCCAGTCGAGTGCTTCATTGACTTTGTCCACTGCTGCTGTACGAATCGCTTTACGTGACATATACATGGTAATATTGCCTGGCGTATAAAAAGAGCCTTCACGGTAGCCGTTGATTTTCTCAAAAATTAATCCCAGAACTGACGCATTGATAAGGTCATTCTTAGATTTCTCATGGTGGCTGATGGAGGTCGAGAAGTCATAAGAATCCAAAAACTCAAAGAGATAATCAATAAAATTGATGTTCCCTTTTTTACGTTTTTTATCTACACCTTTAAGAGCTGTTTTGGAGAAAATTTCAATATCTCCCTCTGGTAATCTATCAATACCAATCCCATCTCTAGAAATTTCTAATTCTGTTTCTTCAAACAATGATGAGTTCAGATAAGGGACATAACCGAACTTTTCTTGCATTCGATTATTTCTTTCAGATACTTTCTTAGCAAGTACAGCAAAGAATAAGCTATAAATCTCCTCAAAGTTAGGCAGTTTTTCATAGGTCAAGAACTTATAAGATTCATCTTTGTTGAACAACACCAGCTGAGATTCTAACAGTTTCAAAAATAGAATTCTATTTGTCCAGACAACTGTTAGTTGAATAGCAATGTCTTCCTGATTTTCTTTTGAAACATCTTTCATCTCCAATTTATCAATGATATTCTCAACAAAAGAATACCGTTGGCGTTTAGCAGGTTTCAAACGTGAAATAATTTTTGAAGTCCCTGACTTCGTTTCTTCTAGCCCCATCAAATAAAGCAATTCATCATAGAAATTCTTATTGAGTTTGTTTGAATCAGTAAAAATCTCTTTATTGAGAAGATTCTCTGCTGTGAAGAATCGGTAAAGCTGAGTTAGATTATTTTTCTTGATTTCAATGTTTTTGCCAGATTTGACCAAAGCTTGACGTAAATCAAAGTGAGCAATCACGATTCCCTTTTCAATTGCTTTATCAATTTCTGGTGCGATAACTTCAGAATATAAAAAATCTGTTTTATTGCTAGAAAGTTGATTATTTCTGAACTTTGTCACGAGGTCAACTAGCTTTATATTTTTGAAAAAATGCTTTTCAAATTCTTTAGCCTCTATCACAAACCAAGATAGGCCATTTGTGATAATACACTTTTTGATTTCTAAATTTTTATTAAATAGGCGTTCTTGTAGGTAATAATAAACAACTTCTTGAAGTGCTTTGGAATTGATTTTTTCCGTTGACATCATTTCAGACTTGTTAGTCAAACTCTTGCATTCAAAAAGAATACCTAGTGACGAATTGGCGTCTTTACCATTATAGATAGCAAGGTCTATTCTACTAGAAGTATTTATAAAATTATAAGGCAATACACTTTCTAAAAATCCCTTGAGAAGATTTTTCTGGTATTCCTCTGACTCATCCTCTTTGTCTTTTAAATGAGTCAAATAACTAACCAATTTTTGATTAAATACCTCTTTTTCTTCATCAAGTGGCATAATTGCTTGAACAGAGCGATTCATACTCTCTTTTAATGTAATTCCCTTTATTGCCATGAAATAGACTCCTAAACAGATTTATCTAAGAGCTGATAGTATTAGTCTATTGTGTAAGCAATAGACTAAGGGTACCCTTAGCGATATATATACATATTATACCATAAATAAAACCCCACCAAGATTAAATCTTGGTGGGGTTTTGGTGGGGAATAATAACATTCTCCCGATTTTTTATCGCTCTAAGCAATGCTTAAACCCTGTAATACTGGGCTTCCGCAATCAAATTGCGATACTCTATTATTTAAGAGTAACTGAAGCGCCAGCTTCTTCCAATTTAGCTTTGATTTCTTCAGCTTCTGCAGTTGCAACGCCTTCTTTAACAAGAGCTGGTGCACCGTCAACAAGTTCTTTAGCTTCTTTAAGGCCAAGACCTGTGATTTCACGTACAACTTTGATAACGCCAACTTTTTTGTCGCCAGCAGATGTCAATTCTACGTCGAATGAATCTTTAGCTTCTTCAGCAGCACCACCAGCTGCAGCAACAGCTACAGGAGCAGCCGCAGTTACACCAAATTCTTCTTCGATAGCTTTTACAAGGTCGTTAAGCTCAAGGATAGTAGCTTCTTTAATTTCAGCAATAATGTTTTCAATGTTCAATGCCATTGTGATTTTCCTCCAATTTAGGTTTTTAAATAGTTTGTAGCACTAAGCAGCTACGCTCTGACGCGATTTGATTAAGCTGCGTCTTCTTTTTCTGCAACAGCTTTGACAGCGTACGCAACGTTTCGAACTGGTGCTTGAAGTACTGAAAGCAACATAGAAAGCATGCCTTCGCGGTTTGGCAATGTAGCAAGTGCTTCGATTTCTTCTTTAGAAGAAACTTTACCTTCTACAGCTCCACCTTTGATTTCAAGAGCATCAGCAGTTTTCGCGAAATCGTAAATTGTTTTAGCTGGAGCAACAGCATCGTTTGAGAATGCTACTGCAGATGGACCTACAAACAATTCTGCAAGACCTTCAAGACCAGCTTGCTCAGCAGCACGACGCAAGATTGAGTTTTTGATAACTTTGTACTCAACTTCTGCACCACGCAAGTTACGACGAAGAACAGTATCTTGCTCTACAGTCAAACCACGCGCATCAACCACAACGATAGATGTTGCAGCTTTCATTTGCTCAGCAACGGCATTCACTAATTCCGCTTTTTTAGCGATAATAGCTTCTGACATTTCGTTTACCTCCGTTATTATTTTGGGCTAGGCACAAAAAAATCGCACCTAAACCTAGACACGAAAGTACAAACACGTTTATATCCATAATCGTTTTGTGCCTCGGTAGGATGTTTATGAGTCTAGCTCCCCTACTGTCTTAGGTCAGTTTTTTCAAACCTCAATTATGATAACATAGTCTGGTTTAGAATGCAAGAAAAATATCTCTATTTTTTTATTTTTGTTAGATTTCACTCAGAATAGCGTCCCAGGCCTGGTCATAGCCATGTCGAGTTTCAGATGAAAAGACGACAAACTGGTCATTCTTATCAAAATCCAATTTCTTTTTGATAATGGATTCATGCTTGTTCCACTTGCCACGTGGAATTTTGTCGGCTTTGGTAGCAACGACAATGACTGGGATTTCATAATATTTTAGAAATTCGTACATCTGAACATCATCGGCAGATGGCTCATGACGCATATCTACCAGACTAACCACCACGCGGAGATTATCTCGACTGGTCAGATATTCCTCAATCATCTTGCCCCACTTTGCGCGCTCAGTCTTGGAAACCTTGGCATAACCGTAGCCCGGCACATCAACAAAACGGATTTTATCATCGATATTATAAAAATTCAGTTGCTGGGTTTTACCAGGTTTGCCTGACGTCCGAGCTAGGTTTTTACGCCCCAGCAAGGTATTGATAAAGGACGATTTTCCAACATTGGACCGTCCAGCCAGGGCAATCTCAGGAATATCGTCATCTGGATATTGGGCCTTTGAAACTGCGCTAAGCAGAATCTCAGCATTATGTGTATTGATTTCCATTGTTTACCTTTCATAAATAAGGGGAGAAAGCCAGTAGCTCACACCCCTCCTTGTACTTCTTTAAGCTGTTTCAAGTAAAGGTTTTTCCTTACCGTCTACTGCATCTTTTGTAACACGAACCCGTTTGACATCATCTTGACTTGGTACTTCAAACATAACATCCAACATAGTTTCTTCGATAATGGAACGAAGACCACGTGCACCTGTTTTTCGCTCGATAGCTTTTTCAGCAATGGCAAGTAAGGCATCCTCGTCAAAATCCAATTCTACATCATCATAAGACAAGAGGGTCTGGTATTGTTTAACCAGCGCATTCTTAGGCTCTGTCAAAATACGCACCAAGTCCTCTGTTGTTAATTGATCCAAGGCTGCAAACACAGGCAAACGACCAATCAACTCTGGAATAATACCGAATTTTTGAATATCATCGGCGATAATATGTTGCATGTAAGAATCTTTTTCATCAATGGCACGATTGTTTTGACCAAAACCGATGATTTTCTCACCAAGTCGTTGTTTGACAATCTCCTCTATACCATCAAAGGCACCGCCTACGATGAAGAGGATGTTTTTGGTATCGACATGAATCATCTCTTGGTTTGGATGTTTGCGTCCGCCTTGAGGTGGTACGCTAGCAACTGTTCCCTCGATAATTTTTAAGAGAGCCTGTTGAACACCTTCGCCTGAGACGTCGCGGGTAATGGACACATTTTCACCTTTTTTGGCAATTTTATCAATTTCATCCACATAGATAATCCCTCGTTCTGCGCGGTCAATATTAAAATCCGCCGCCTGCAAGAGTTTGAGAAGAATGTTTTCAACGTCTTCACCCACATAACCAGCTTCAGTAAGAGCGGTTGCGTCCGCAATGGCAAATGGAACATTCAGACTTTTAGCCAAGGTTTGAGCCAAAAATGTCTTACCAGAACCTGTTGGACCAATCATGAGAATATTTGATTTTTGCAAATCAACATCGTTCTCATCACGGCTATCTTGGAAATTGATCCGTTTGTAGTGGTTGTAGACAGCAACTGCCAAGGCACGCTTAGCACGGTCCTGTCCAATGACATAATGATTTAAAATATTGAGCAATTCCTGTGGCTTTGGTGTATCAGCCAAGTCTGTCAATACTTCTTCAGCTAGTTCTTCACGAATGATTTCCTGAGCTAATTCCACACATTCATTACAGATGAACACATTGTTTCCAGCGATAATTTTTTTAACTTCTTCTTGATTTTTTCCACAAAATGAGCAATAAATAAACTCATGTGTATGCTTAACAGCCATGTAATTCCTCTTTCATATCTCTTATCTAAATAAAAAGCCGTAAATGGCATGAATGCTATTGACCAGATTAGTAAAAGCATTCAATAAAAATAATATCGCTAAACCAAATCGTTTCTTTTTAAAGGCTTGAATTGCACAAAGAACGCATATTCCACATAGAAATGCTGTAAACAAACCGAATAAACTTCTCTCCATGCCTATTTCTCTCTTCTTTTATAGTTTTTTATGATGAAATCAACGGGGTTGGCTTCATCTTTTGGACGAAACTGTTCACTTTGTAGCTGGAATTTTTCCATTGGAAAAGTTTCTGGGAAGAAACTATCACCTTCAAATTGCCCCTGAATATCTGTTACAATCAATTCTTCAATGTAGTGTGCAAAGGCAGTAAAAATTTGTCCACCACCAAGGACAAACAAGGTTCCTCCTTGTTGGTGGTGCCAGTCCAGAACTTCTTCAACACCATGTAGGACTGTGACCCGGTCACTCTCCGCTTGATAGCTTTTATCGGTGGTCAATACTAAGGTATGTCGATTTGGAAGAGCACGTTTACCTATGCCGTCAAAAGTCACACGCCCCATTACAATAGTATGACCAGTGGTCGTTTCTTTAAAATGAGCCATGTCTGCAGGTAAAGACCATGGAAGTCTATCCCCTTTTCCAATCAATCCATTTTCATCTTGAGCCCAAATGGCAACTATCTTTTTAGTCATTTTCTCTCACTTTCCGTCCTATCATTCTATCAAAAAAACATGAAAAATGCACTTACCAAGTAGGCCAAGCGCAAATTTTATAACTATAGAACCAAACCCTCAATTCTAGACATTGTAGGTAGACGAAACTCTACTGATTGCTGTCCCTCATCTTAAATTGCAAAATCAAATGTTATCTGCGGATTAACAGTATAGACTGTTGAAGGTTGGAAATAGAAAGAACGAAGTTCTTCACTGCTAATCCAGTTAAATCGCCAAGTCAAATTTAAGTTGCGGTTTAACTGGATTATAGTCCACCAACTCAAAATCTTCTGCCCGAATATCAAAGAAATTGGTACCATCTGGAACATTGAGGACCAAACGTGGCTCAGCTTCCGATGGGCTACGTCGGAGTAATTCTTCAGCTTGTTCAAACTGATTATCATAGATGTGGAGATTGTTGATGAAATAGAAAAACTTCCCTACCTTCCAACCAAAATGCTTGGCAATCATCATTTGCAATGCAACATACTGCATAGCATTGATATGATGGGCTACCAACATATCATTTGACCGTTGAGTTAGAGTTGCATCAAGATAAATCTCTCCGTCCACTCGGCGAACATCGAACATGGTCTGAAAGGCACAAGGCAATAGGCCTGGCGATTGGTCAAAGGCCTCGTAATCCCAAAGGGAAATCACATTGCGGCGATTCCAAGGATTATCTTCCAGCTGTTTCAAAATCTTTGAAATAATATCGTGTTTCTTCACAATGGCACCATAACGTTCACCGATGGTCCCTGTTCCATCTACTTCCCAGTCATTCCAATATTGAACACCGTATTTTTCCTGCAAGACAGACAGGTCATTGGTTTGGTCTTGGTAAATCCAGAGAATTTCTTTAATGGCGGATTTAATCGGAATTGGTCTTAGTGTGGTAATGGGAAACTCCCCCTTGGCCAAATCGTACTCAGCAAAGGAACCAGTAATATACTTGGAGTTAGCAATGTCTCCATTCTTGTATCGTGGACGAGCATTTTCTGAAGAAACGCCCTCTTCCATAATCTTATGAATGTTTTCTTTAAAAATACTATCTGCTTTCGTCATGGTCTTAGTATAGCAAACTCTAGCAAAAAACTCCAGTTTTGCACCGAAGTTCTCATTTGAAAAAGAATGAATAAACATTAAGTTGGAACAATCCAGCTAGGGCAGTTACTAGGCTAAACAGTATAAAATACAAAGCAACCAAGACAATACTCAACAATATCTGACGAATATTTTTCATATAAATAGCCGTTGGTAAGCTAGCTAGACCGAAAAAGGGAATGATGAAAAAGCTAGTTTGAAATTCGCATTTACAAGATTGAACCATTGCCCTATTGGTAAAAATAGCATGATTACGAGAAAAGCAGCAATACTATAGAGGACAATATTTAGCCGTCTTAATAGGGTCATATTCATAAATAACTCCTTCTATGGACCGAAGAGAACATAGCCCAAGCCAAAGAACAAGGGGAAAGAAATGATCAATAGAATACTGATGATACCCGTCCACAATTTTTTATAGTAAATCGACAACATGAGAATGAGTGCCCCGGTTCTGTTGCAAAGTTTTAAATCTACTATCAAATAAGGTAGAATAATAGAAAAAGATAGCAGGAGGAATGACGAT
>NZ_JBIMJS010000010.1:0-91003 GCF_043674225.1 Streptococcus sp. A11 | reverse complement strand
AACAGGAGAGCAAAACTAGGTCCGGGGGACCTTTTTATCTTTTGCTTGAAAAACAGGAGAGCAAAACTAGGTCCGGGGGACCTTTTTATCTTTTGCTTGAAAAACAGGAGAGCAAAACTAGGTCCGGGTGGCCCTTTTTATCATGAATTTGAAAACCAAAGAACGAATTAAGGTCCGGTGAATATTTTGATCTGCTCCCCGTCGTTAGAATGATATTTCTAACGATTTTTTCTTATGGAAGCTAGTAAAAATAACACTAAAATCAATGAACAACTTGAAGGTAGAGGATTGTATGAAAGATGAGTTAGAAAGATATTTGTTAAAAGACCCTGATATCATTAGGATTTTGGGGATTGTAAAGGATTTAGACTTAGCGGACTCGTGGATTTGTGCAGGAACAATTCGTAATTTTATCTGGAATCACTATCGTTTTGATAAAAATACAGATGTTGATTTAATCTTTTACGATGAGAAAATATCGCATCAAGCAACAAAAGAATTAGAAGCAAATTTGCGACAAAGATATCCGGAATATCAGTGGGAAATTAAGAATCAAGTATTTATGCACATTCGTAGCCCGGATACCTCTCCTTATCAATCGTCAAAGGGTGCCTATCATATCCCTTGTTGGTTTTGAGCTTGTAGAAGATTTCGATTAGGGTTGCGTTTGGATTTCTTTTGATGCAGTTTTTAATCCATGTCAGCTCTTTCTCGGTATGAGCCTTTGGATGCGGTGTTAGAGGACGATGAGAACGGTCTTTCAGCGCATAAGAGAGGCTTTTGAAACTTTGTAACGTCGACAGATGAAGGCGACAGAGGCACCATTTTGGTAGGTTTTAACAGCGTGGTAACGTGTTTCTAGAGTATGTGGTAAATAGCGAAGATTTTGTGATATACTAGTCATGAGAAGATTCCTTTTTTGATGAGTGGTGGTACTCTTATCATATCAAGGAATCTTCTTTTTGACTTCTAGAAGTTTCACATCTATTGTAACGCTACATTTGCTTTTTAAATTTTTAAGTAAAAACTCTTGCAATGCACAATATAATTTGATAGAATGTTCTAGTGCCGTAAAAATTACGGCTGTAGCTTTGATGCAAGAGGTTGCGACACGCTCGGTTGCATTGCCACGCAACACGTGTTGGTTTTCTTGTGGAGCTAGCCTATTATCTTAAATAGACGAAAAGGAGAAAAAGATGGCAAACAAAAAAATCCGCATCCGCTTGAAAGCGTACGAACACCGTACACTTGATACAGCAGCTGCAAAAATCGTTGAAACTGCAACTCGTACAGGTGCTCAAGTAGCAGGTCCAGTTCCACTTCCAACAGAACGTAGCCTCTACACCATCATCCGTGCGACTCACAAGTACAAAGATTCTCGTGAGCAGTTCGAAATGCGTACACACAAACGTTTGATCGATATCATCAACCCAACTCAAAAAACAGTTGACGCTTTGATGAAATTGGATCTTCCAAGTGGTGTAAACGTAGAAATCAAATTGTAATCTGATTTCAATCTAGAGCATGAAAAACGCTCGTTAAAAACTTTTTAACTATAAAAATAAGAAAAGGAATATTTTTCTCATGACAAAAGGAATCTTAGGGAAAAAAGTGGGAATGACTCAAATCTTCACTGAATCTGGTGAATTTATCCCTGTTACTGTCATCGAAGCAACTCCAAACGTTGTTCTTCAAGTGAAAACAGTTGAAACTGATGGTTATGCAGCAGTTCAAGTTGGTTTTGATGACAAACGTGAAGTATTGAGCAACAAACCTGCCAAAGGCCATGTAGCTAAAGCTAACACAGCTCCTAAGCGCTTCATTCGTGAATTCAAAAACATTGAAGGCTTGGAAGTTGGACAAGAAATTACAGTTGAAACTTTCGCAGCTGGTGATGTTGTTGATGTAACTGGTACATCTAAAGGTAAAGGTTTCCAAGGTGTTATCAAACGCCATGGTCAATCACGTGGTCCTATGGCTCACGGTTCTCGTTACCACCGTCGTCCAGGTTCTATGGGTCCTGTTGCACCTAACCGTGTATTCAAAGGTAAAAACCTTGCAGGTCGCATGGGCGGCAACCGTGTAACAATTCAAAACCTTGAAGTTGTACAAGTTGTTCCAGAAAAGAACGTTATCCTTATCAAAGGTAACGTACCAGGTGCTAAGAAATCTCTTATCACTATCAAGTCAGCAGTTAAAGCTGGTAAATAATAAGGAAAGGGGAAATCAGTCGAAATGGCAAACGTAACATTATTTGACCAAACTGGTAAACAAGCTGGTGAAGTAGTTCTTAACGATGCGATCTTTGGTATCGAGCCAAACCAAGCAGTTGTATTTGATGTGATCATCAGCCAACGTGCTAGCCTTCGTCAAGGTACTCACGCAGTTAAAAACCGTTCAGCAGTCTCAGGTGGCGGACGCAAACCATGGCGTCAAAAAGGAACTGGACGTGCTCGTCAAGGTTCTATCCGTTCACCACAATGGCGTGGTGGTGGCGTAGTCTTCGGACCAACTCCACGTTCATACGCGTACAAACTTCCACAAAAAGTTCGTCGCTTGGCACTTAAATCTGTTTACTCAGAAAAAGTTGCTGAAAACAAATTTGTAGCTGTTAACTCACTTGAATTCACAGCTCCAAAAACTGCTGAATTTGCAAAAGTACTTGCAGCATTGAGCATTGATTCTAAAGTCCTTGTTATTCTTGAAGAAGGCAACGAATTCGCAGCTCTTTCTGCTCGTAACATCCCAGGAGTTAAAGTTGCAACTGCAACAACTGCAAGCGTACTTGACATCGCAAATGCAGACAAACTTCTTGTAACTCAAGCAGCTATCTCTAAAATTGAGGAGGTTCTTGCATAATGAATTTGTATGATGTTATCAAAAAACCTGTCATCACAGAAAGCTCAATGGGCCAACTCGAAGCAGGCAAGTATGTATTTGAAGTTGACACTCGTGCACACAAACTCTTGATCAAGCAAGCTGTTGAAGCTGCATTCGAGGGAGTTAAAGTTGCAAATGTTAACACAATCAACGTGAAACCTAAAACAAAACGCGTAGGTCGTTATGTAGGTCGCACAAATAAAGTGAAAAAAGCAATCATCACATTGGCTGCTGATTCAAAAGCGATCGAATTGTTCGCTACAGCTGACGCTGAATAATCAAAGGAGGAATTAACGTGGGTATTAAAGTTTATAAACCAACGACAAATGGCCGTCGTAACATGACTTCTTTGGACTTCGCTGAAATCACAACAAGCACTCCAGAAAAAAGCTTGCTTGTTGCTTTGAAGAGCAAAGCTGGTCGTAACAACAACGGTCGCATCACTGTTCGTCACCAAGGTGGCGGTCACAAACGTTTCTACCGTTTGGTAGACTTCAAACGTAACAAAGATGGCGTTGAAGCAATCGTTAAAACGATCGAATACGATCCAAACCGTTCAGCAAACATCGCTCTTGTACACTACACAGACGGTGTTAAAGCTTATATCATTGCTCCTAAAGGACTTGAAGTTGGTCAACGCATCGTTTCAGGCCCAGAAGCAGATATCAAAGTTGGTAACGCACTTCCACTTGCAAACATCCCAGTCGGTACTGTTGTTCACAACATCGAGTTGAAACCAGGTCGCGGTGGTGAGTTGGTTCGTGCTGCCGGTGCATCTGCACAGGTTCTTGGTCAAGAAGGTAAATACGTTCTTGTTCGCCTTCAATCAGGTGAAGTTCGTATGATCCTTGGTACTTGCCGTGCTACTGTTGGTACTGTAGGTAACGAACAACATGGCCTTGTTAACCTTGGTAAAGCAGGTCGTAGCCGTTGGAAAGGTATCCGTCCAACAGTTCGCGGTTCTGTGATGAACCCTAACGATCACCCACACGGTGGTGGTGAAGGTAAAGCACCAGTTGGTCGTAAAGCACCATCTACACCATGGGGTAAACCAGCTCTTGGTTTGAAAACTCGTAACAAGAAAGCTAAATCTGACAAACTTATCGTTCGTCGTCGCAACCAAAAATAATATATTCTTAGTTGCATAGCATTCTATATCATCCGCCAACTCGGTAGCCCGCAAAGCGGGCAAGCCGCTGTGGTACATATTTTAAAGGAGAAAATACTAAAATGGGACGTAGTCTTAAAAAAGGACCTTTCGTCGATGAGCATTTGATGAAAAAAGTTGAAGCTCAAGCAAATGACGAAAAGAAAAAAGTAATTAAAACTTGGTCACGTCGTTCAACGATCTTCCCAAGTTTCATCGGTTATACAATCGCAGTTTACGATGGACGTAAACATGTACCTGTATACATTCAAGAAGACATGGTAGGTCACAAACTTGGGGAATTTGCACCAACTCGTACTTACAAAGGTCATGCTGCTGACGACAAGAAAACTCGTCGTAAATAATTTAGGAGGAAAACACAATGGCAGAAATTACTTCAGCTAAAGCAACTGCTCGCACAGTACGTGTTTCACCTCGTAAATCACGTCTTGTCTTGGATAACATCCGTGGCAAAAGCGTAGCAGACGCAATCGCAATCTTGAAATTCACACCAAACAAAGCTGCAGGCATTATCGAGGGAGTTTTGAACTCAGCAATCGCTAACGCTGAAAACAACTTTGGTTTGGAAAAAGCTAACTTGGTAGTCAGCGAAGCATTCGCAAACGAAGGGCCAACGTTGAAACGTTTCCGTCCACGTGCGAAAGGTTCTGCTTCACCAATCAACAAACGCACAGCTCACATCACTGTAGTTGTGGCAGAGAAATAAGGAGGTAAAAACGTGGGTCAAAAAGTACATCCAATTGGTATGCGTGTTGGCATCATCCGTGATTGGGATGCTAAATGGTATGCTGAAAAAGAATACGCGGATTACCTTCATGAAGATCTTGCAATCCGCAACTTTATCAAAAAAGAATTGGCTGATGCGTCAACATCAACAATCGAAATCGAACGTGCTGTAAACAAAGTTATCGTTTCTATCCACACTGCTAAACCAGGTATGGTTATCGGTAAAGCTGGTAGCAACGTTGATGCACTTCGTGCTCAATTGAACAAATTGACTGGTAAGCAAGTACACATCAACATCATCGAAATCAAACAACCTGATTTGGATGCACACCTTGTTGGTGAGTCAATCGCTCGTCAATTGGAGCAACGTGTGGCATTCCGCCGTGCTCAAAAACAAGCTATCCAACGTGCAATGCGCGCTGGTGCAAAAGGTATCAAAACACAAGTTTCTGGTCGTTTGAACGGTGCTGATATTGCCCGTGCAGAAGGCTACTCAGAAGGAACTGTTCCTCTTCATACACTTCGTGCGGATATCGACTACGCTTGGGAAGAAGCTTTGACAACTTACGGTAAACTTGGTGTTAAAGTATGGATCTACCGTGGTGAAGTTCTTCCAGCTCGTAAAAACACTAAAGGAGGTAAATAACAAATGTTAGTACCTAAACGTGTAAAACACCGTCGTGAATTCCGTGGAAAAATGCGCGGTGAAGCTAAAGGTGGAAAACAAGTAGACTTTGGTCAATACGGTCTTCAAGCAACTACTAGCTCATGGATTACAAACCGCCAAATCGAAGCTGCCCGTATCGCTATGACGCGTTACATGAAACGTGGTGGTAAAGTTTGGATTAAGATCTTCCCACACAAATCATACACTGCTAAAGCTATCGGTGTACGTATGGGTTCTGGTAAAGGTGCTCCTGAAGGTTGGGTAGCTCCAGTTAAACGCGGTAAGGTTATGTTTGAAGTAGCTGGCGTTTCTGAAGAAATCGCACGTGAAGCATTCCGCCTTGCTGGTCACAAATTGCCAGTTAAAGTTAAATTCGTAAAACGTGAAGCAGAATAAGGAGAAGACATGAAACTTCAAGAAATTAAAGATTTTGTAAAAGAACTTCGTGGCCTTTCTCAAGAAGAACTTGCTAAGAAAGAAAACGAATTGAAGAAAGAACTCTTCGAACTTCGTTTCCAAGCTGCTGCTGGTCAACTTGAGCAAACTGCTCGTTTGAACGAAGTGAAGAAACAAATTGCACGTATCAAAACTGTGCAATCTGAAACTAAATAATAGATTGGGAAAGGAGAATTTCAATGGAACGCAATAATCGTAAAGTTCTTGTTGGACGCGTAGTATCTGACAAAATGGACAAAACAATCACAGTTGTAGTTGAAACTAAACGTAACCACCCAGTCTATGGTAAACGTATTAACTACTCTAAAAAGTACAAAGCTCATGATGAAAACAATGTTGCTAAAGAAGGCGATATCGTTCGTATCATGGAAACTCGCCCACTTTCAGCTACAAAACGTTTCCGTCTTGTAGAAGTTGTGGAAGAGGCAGTTATCATTTAATCAACCTGAAAGGAGAAAATTGACATGATTCAAACAGAAACTCGTTTGAAAGTTGCTGATAACAGTGGCGCACGTGAAATCTTGACAATCAAAGTTCTTGGTGGTTCAGGACGTAAATTCGCGAACATCGGCGACATCATCGTTGCTTCAGTAAAACAAGCTACTCCTGGTGGTGCGGTTAAAAAAGGTGACGTTGTTAAAGCCGTTATCGTTCGTACTAAGACAGGTGCTCGTCGTGCTGATGGTTCATACATCAAATTCGATGAGAATGCAGCAGTTATCATCCGTGAAGACAAAAACCCTCGCGGAACTCGTATCTTTGGCCCAGTGGCACGCGAATTGCGTGATGGCGGTTTCATGAAAATCGTTTCATTGGCACCAGAAGTACTTTAATTTAGAATCTAACAAACTAAGTCCCCTGGTTAAATCACTAACCAGGGTGCCCATTAGGGCGTAAGAAATCATAGGAGAAATCAAATGTTTGTAAAAAAAGGCGATAAAGTTCGCGTAATCGCTGGTAAAGACAAAGGCGTTGAAGCAGTTGTCGTAACAGCACTTCCAAAAGTAAACAAAGTTATTGTTGAAGGTGTTAACATCGTTAAGAAACACCAAAAACCAAACAGCGAAAACCCTCAAGGCGCTATCGTTGAAAAAGAAGCTCCAATCCATGTGTCAAACGTTCAAGTTCTTGACAAAAATGGTGTTGCAGGACGCGTTGGTTACAAGTTTGTAGACGGCAAAAAAGTTCGCTACAACAAAAAATCAGGCGAAGTGCTTGATTAATCACGAAGGAAAGGAGAAGTATAATGGCAAATCGTTTAAAAGAAAAATATCTTAATGAAGTAGTTCCTGCTTTGACTGAACAATTCAACTATTCTTCAGTTATGGCTGTGCCAAAAGTTGATAAGATCGTTTTGAACATGGGTGTTGGTGACGCTGTTTCTAACGCTAAAAACCTTGAGAAAGCTGCTCAAGAATTGGCTTTGATCTCAGGTCAAAAACCACTTATCACTAAAGCTAAGAAATCAATCGCCGGCTTCCGTCTTCGTGAGGGTGTTGCGATCGGTGCGAAAGTAACTCTTCGTGGCGAACGTATGTATGAATTCTTGGACAAATTGGTTACAGTTTCACTTCCGCGTGTACGTGACTTCCACGGTGTACCAACTAAGTCATTTGACGGACGTGGTAACTACACACTTGGTGTGAAAGAGCAATTGATCTTCCCAGAAATCAACTTCGACGATGTTGATAAAACTCGCGGTATGGATATCGTTATCGTTACAACTGCTAACACTGACGAAGAATCACGTGCATTGCTTACTGGCCTTGGTATGCCGTTTGCAAAATAAGAGGGAGAGAATAAATGGCTAAAAAATCAATGATCGCTAAGAACAAACGCCCAGCTAAGTTCTCTACACAAGCTTACACACGCTGTGAAAAATGTGGACGTCCACACTCAGTTTACCGCAAATTCAAATTGTGCCGTGTATGCTTCCGCGACTTGGCTTACCTTGGACAAATTCCTGGCGTAACAAAAGCTTCTTGGTAAGAATAACTTGCTATTCCGTTGCGAATCGTCGTCAGCACTTCTTGCTGTACGCTAGTACTGCCTACAAAGTGCCTTCTAGTCTTGTTTCGGACTAGCAACTTATTCTATATACACTTATCACTAGTCCGCAAGGACATCATTAACTAGCAAGTGACTAGATCAAACTGCTAGTAAGAGGAGAAACAACAAATGGTTATGACTGACCCAATTGCAGATTTTTTGACACGTATTCGTAACGCTAACCAAGCTAAACACGAAGTGCTTGAAGTTCCTGCATCAAACATTAAAAAAGGCATTGCTACAATCCTTAAAAACGAAGGTTTTGTAAAAAACGTTGAATTCATCGAAGATGACAAACAAGGCATCATCCGTGTATTCTTGAAATACGGACCAAACGGTGAAAAAGTTATCACTAACTTGAAACGCGTTTCAAAACCAGGTCTTCGTGTTTACTCAAAACGTGAAGATATTCCAAAAGTTCTTAACGGACTTGGTATCGCAATCATCTCAACATCAGAAGGTCTTTTGACTGACAAACAAGCTCGTCAAAAGAACGTTGGTGGAGAGGTTGTCGCCTACGTTTGGTAATCTTTTAGCTTCCAATTTCGTCATGTGCCTGTGTTAGAGCGTCTTGACATACTCAAGTATGGTCTGCGTCGCTCTGCCTTGCCACATTTAGAAATTGAAACCTAAAAGGATGATACAAAAACGCGGGAGAACCAGTTTTTCGTGCGTGTTCAAATCAGACTTACTGATTATTTAGTATCATGTAACCATGCTCAATCGAACACGGTCTATTGTCCGTGTTTAAATGAGCCCCCGTGAAAACTGGTCGCTTGACGGCCTGATAATTTAACAGGAGAAATAAAAAACATGTCACGTATTGGTAATAAAGTAATTACATTGCCTGCTGGAGTTGAGCTTACTCAAGACAACGGTGTGGTAACTGTAAAAGGACCTAAAGGGGAATTGACTCGTGAATTCCCAACTGCAATTGAAATCCGTGTGGAAGGTGCAGAAGTAACTCTTCACCGTCCAAACGATTCAAAAGAAATGAAGACTATTCACGGTACTAGCCGTGCTAACCTCAACAACATGGTTGTTGGTGTTTCTGAAGGCTTCAAAAAAGAACTTGAAATGCGTGGTGTCGGTTACCGTGCTCAATTGGCTGGTAACAAATTGACACTTGCTGTTGGTAAATCGCATCCAGATGAAGTGGTTGCACCAGAAGGTATTACATTTGAAGTTCCAACACCAACACAAATCGTCGTGTCTGGTATCAACAAAGAAGTTGTTGGTCAAACAGCAGCTTACATCCGTAGCCTTCGCGCTCCTGAGCCATACAAAGGTAAAGGTATCCGCTACGTTGGTGAATTCGTTCGCCGTAAAGAAGGTAAAACAGGTAAATAATAGCTTGCTGGGGTGGCTAGCCCACCTGGCTAACTATTTCTCAAATTGTTTCGTAAGAAACAGAATCATACATTAAGAGGTGAATATTGTGATTTCAAAACCAGATAAAAACAAAATCCGCCAAAAACGCCACCGTCGCGTTCGCGGTAAAATCTCTGGAACTGCTGCTCGCCCACGTTTGAACATTTTCCGTTCTAATACAGGCATCTACGCTCAAGTGATTGATGACGTAGCGGGTGTAACGCTCGCAAGCGCTTCTACTCTTGATAAAGAAGTTTCAAAAGGTACTAAGACAGAACAAGCTGTTGTTGTAGGTAAACTCGTTGCTGAACGCGCGGTAGCTAAAGGTATTTCTGAAGTGGTCTTTGACCGCGGTGGATATCTCTATCACGGACGTGTGAAAGCTTTGGCTGAATCAGCTCGTGAAAACGGATTGAAATTCTAATAGGGAGGACACTAAGAAATGGCATTCAAAGATAACGCAGTTGAAATTGAAGAACGCGTAGTAGCCATCAACCGTGTTACAAAAGTTGTTAAGGGTGGACGTCGTCTTCGCTTCGCAGCTCTTGTGGTTGTTGGTGACCGTAACGGTCGCGTAGGTTTCGGTACTGGTAAAGCTCAAGAAGTACCAGAAGCTATCCGCAAAGCAGTTGAATCTGCTAAGAAAAACATGATCGAGGTACCAATGGTTGGTACAACTATTCCTCACGAAGTTCGTTCAGAATTCGGTGGAGCTCGTGTTATGTTGAAACCAGCTTCAGAAGGTTCTGGGGTTGCTGCCGGTGGTGCAACTCGTGCCGTAATCGAATTGGCTGGTATCGCTGATGTGACATCTAAGTCACTCGGTTCAAACACACCAATCAACATCGTTCGTGCAACTGTTGAAGGTTTGAAACAATTGAAACGTGCTGAAGAAGTGGCTGCACTTCGTGGCATCTCAGTTTCTGATTTAGCATAAGAAAGGAGATACTCATGGCTCAAATTAAAATTACTTTGACTAAGTCTCCAATCGGTCGCAAACCAGAGCAACGTAAAACAGTTGTTGCACTTGGACTTGGTAAATTGAACTCTTCAGTTGTTAAGGAAGATAACCCAGCTATTCTTGGAATGGTGAACGCTATCTCTCACTTGGTAACTGTTGAAGAAGTTAAGTAACTTATACTAAAGTTAACAATAAACAGACTAGGTCGCATGGAGAAATCTTTGCGACTTCTAGTCAATTTTGATAGAAGCGAGTTTGTGGGCGGCTTACTCTAACTCCCCACAGGCGCTAGCATATAAAAGAGGAGAAATATATAATGAAACTTCATGAATTGCAACCTGCAACAGGTTCACGTAAAGTTCGCAACCGTGTAGGTCGTGGTACTTCATCAGGTAACGGTAAAACTTCTGGCCGTGGTCAAAAAGGTCAAAAAGCTCGTAGCGGTGGCGGTGTTCGCCCAGGTTTTGAAGGTGGACAAACTCCATTGTTCCGTCGTCTTCCAAAACGCGGTTTCACTAACATCAACGCTAAAGAATACGCAATCGTTAACCTTGATCAATTGAACGCTTTTGAAGATGGTGCAGAAGTAACACCAGTTGTACTTATTGAAGCTGGAATCGTTAAAGCTGAAAAATCAGGTGTTAAAATCCTTGGTAACGGCGAATTGACGAAGAAATTGACAGTGAAAGCTGCTAAATTCTCTAAATCAGCTGAAGAAGCAATCACTTCTAAAGGTGGCTCAGTAGAAGTCATCTAAGAGGTGACCGCCTATGTTTTTTAAACTTTTAACAGATGCTCTAAAAGTAAAAGCTGTTCGTAAGAAAATCTTATTTACAATTTTTATCCTTTTGGTGTTCAGGATTGGTACACATATCACCGTTCCTGGTGTCAATGCCAAAAGCTTAGAAGCATTGTCAAACGTTCCCTTCCTAAACATGATGAGTTTGGTTTCGGGTAACGCTTTGAAAAATTTCTCTGTTTTTGCACTGGGTGTCAGCCCTTATATCACGGCTTCGATTATTGTTCAACTGCTTCAGATGGACATTTTGCCGAAGTTTGTAGAATGGGGCAAGCAGGGCGAGGTTGGTCGTCGGAAATTAAACCAGGCGACTCGCTATATTTCCTTGGTTTTGGCCTTTGTCCAATCCATGGGGATTATCGCCAGCTTTAATGCCCTATCAGGAGCACAACTGACCAATATGCCAATGACTTGGCAGACCTATCTTTTGCTGGGGTCTATCTTGGCAACCGGTTCTGTCATTGTGACTTGGTTGGGAGAACAAATTTCTGATAAGGGCTATGGTAACGGAACATCAATGATTATCTTTGCGGGTATCATTTCATCCTTGCCAGATACTTTTAGAGAAATTTATATCGACCGCTTTGTCAATATTGAGGCTAGTCGGATTACAGAATCCATCATTTATGTTGGACTTTTGATTGTACTCATCTTGTTTGTAGTCTACTTTACAACCTACATTCAACAAGCTGAATACAAGATTCCGATTCAATATACAAAACGTGCTCAAGGTGCGCCATCTAGCTCATATCTTCCCTTAAAATTGAATCCTGCAGGCGTTATCCCCGTTATCTTTGCCGGGTCTATCACTGCACTACCAAGTTCTTTGATTCAATTTTTTGCTAGTCAAAACAGAAGTGCGGGTTGGTTACTAGGTATTCAAGAGTATTTTGATTATTCCACTGTTAAAGGGATGCTGGTATATGCTGGATTGATTATCATTTTTACCTTTTTCTATACATTTGTACAGGTAAATCCTGAGAAAACGGCAGAGAGTCTTCAAAAAAGTGCGGCATATATCCACGGTGTTCGTCCAGGTAATGGAACGGAGAAGTATTTCTCTGTCCTGTTGAAACGTCTGGCGACAGTTGGTGCCTTGTTCTTGAGTTTTGTAGCCTTGTTACCAATTCTTGCTCAAAATATTTTTGGTCTTTCTTCCAATATTGCCTTCCTGGGTACTAGTTTGATTATCTTGATTATGACAAGTATCGAGGGTATCAAGCAATTGGAGGGATACCTTCTCAAGAGAAAATATGTAGGCTTTATGAACGTAACAGAATAGAATATAGGTTGACCTAGTCAACCTTCTATTTTGTTTTTAGATAAGTTTGTCAATTGTGGCAAATTTATGTGAAAACAAAATAAGGAGTTTGTCATGAATCTTTTAATTATGGGTTTGCCAGGTGCTGGTAAAGGGACTCAAGCAGCTAAGATTGTTGAAAAATTTAATGTTGCTCACATTTCTACAGGCGATATGTTCCGTGCTGCTATGGCTAATCAAACGGAAATGGGGATACTTGCTAAATCGTATATCGACAAAGGCGACTTGGTTCCGGACGAAGTAACCAATGGTATCGTCAAAGAGCGCTTGGTGCAAGACGACATCAAAGAAAAAGGTT
This sequence comes from Streptococcus sp. A11, assembly GCF_043674225.1. NCBI lineage: Bacteria > Bacillati > Bacillota > Bacilli > Lactobacillales > Streptococcaceae > Streptococcus > Streptococcus sp. A11. Next base: position 78,307 of record NZ_JBIMJS010000010.1, on the reverse strand, counting down.
TCTTGCTAGATGGATACCCACGAACAATTGAACAAGCACATGCCTTAGATGCCAACCTAGCAGATCTAGGAATTGAACTGCAGGGTGTTATCAACATTGAAATCGATCCATCTAAATTGGTTGAGCGTCTTAGCGGTCGAATCATCCATAAAGAAACCGGTGAAACCTTCCATAAAATCTTTAACCCACCTGTTGGAGATTATAAAGAAGAAGATTTCTATCAGCGTGAAGATGATAAGCCTGAATCTGTTCAACGCCGTTTGGAGGTCAATATTGCCCAAGGTCAACCAATTATTGACCACTATCGTGCCAAAGGTTTGGTCCATGATATTGAGGGAGACCAAGACATCGAACTTGTTTTCCAAGCAATTGACACAGTCTTGTCAAATTTAAAATAATCTAATGGATTTGGCTTGCATTTTTCTTGTGAAAGTGATAAAATAGCCTAGTCTGACTTATAATTGTTACCTCTGTATTCAGAGGGCATCAAATCGATATTTAGAGAGGGGATACTTTTGCATGGCAAAAGAAGATGTGATTGAAATTGAAGGCAAAGTAGTTGATACAATGCCAAATGCTATGTTTACTGTTGAGTTGGAAAATGGACACCAAGTCCTTGCAACTGTTTCTGGTAAAATCCGTAAGAACTACATTCGTATTTTGGTCGGAGACCGCGTAACTGTTGAGCTGAGTCCGTATGACTTGACTCGTGGACGTATCACATACCGCTTTAAATAGTCGAAATACTTGGAGGGATAAAACATGAAAGTAAGACCATCGGTCAAACCAATTTGCGAATACTGCAAAGTTATTCGTCGTAATGGTCGTGTTATGGTGATTTGCCCAGCAAACCCTAAACACAAGCAACGTCAAGGTTAAAATATAGAAAGGAGAAAACATGGCTCGTATTGCTGGAGTTGACATTCCAAATGACAAACGTGTAGTTATTTCATTGACATACGTATACGGTATCGGTCTTGCAACATCTAAAAAAATTCTTGCAGCTGCAGGCATTTCAGAAGATGTACGCGTGAAAGATTTGACATCAGATCAAGAAGATGCTATTCGTCGTGAAGTTGATGCAATCAAAGTTGAAGGTGACCTCCGTCGTGAAGTTAACTTGAACATTAAACGTTTGATGGAAATCGGTTCATACCGTGGTATCCGTCACCGTCGTGGACTTCCTGTCCGTGGACAAAACACTAAGAACAATGCCCGCACTCGTAAAGGTAAAGCTGTTGCGATCGCAGGTAAGAAAAAATAATATAGGAGGTAGAAAAATTGGCTAAACCAACACGTAAACGTCGTGTGAAAAAGAATATCGAATCTGGTATTGCACATATTCACGCTACATTTAATAACACTATTGTTATGATTACTGATGTGCATGGTAACGCTATTGCTTGGTCATCAGCTGGTGCTCTTGGTTTCAAAGGTTCTCGTAAATCTACACCATTCGCAGCTCAAATGGCTTCAGAAGCAGCTGCTAAATCTGCACAAGAACACGGTCTTAAAACAGTTGAAGTTACCGTTAAAGGCCCAGGTTCAGGTCGTGAGTCTGCTATCCGCGCTCTTGCTGCCGCTGGTCTTGAAGTAACAGCAATTCGTGATGTGACTCCTGTACCACACAATGGTGCTCGTCCTCCAAAACGTCGCCGTGTATAATCATACCAACCATACACAGCTTTTCGTTTAAGAGGGAGTAAGAAATGATTGAGTTTGAAAAACCAACAATAACAAAAATTGATGAAAATAAAGATTACGGCAGATTTGTAGTCGAACCGCTTGAACGTGGTTACGGAACAACTCTTGGTAACTCTCTTCGTCGTGTACTTCTTGCTTCACTTCCGGGTGCTGCAGTAACATCAATTAAGATTGATGGTGTACTCCACGAATTCGACACAGTTCCAGGTGTCCGTGAAGATGTTATGCAAATCATTCTTAACATCAAAGGCATTGCTGTAAAATCTTATGTCGAAGACGAAAAGAAAATTGAACTTGATGTAGTAGGTCCAGCTGCGGTAACAGCAGGTGACATTCTTACAGATAGTGATATTGAAATTGTAAATCCTGATCATTATCTCTTCACAATTGCTGAAGGTGCAACATTTAAAGCGATTTTAACTGTAAATGCAGGTCGCGGTTATGTACCAGCTGAAGGCAATAAGAAAGATGATGCACCAGTAGGTACACTTGCGGTAGATTCAATCTATACGCCAGTTACAAAAGTCAATTATCAAGTTGAGCCAGCTCGTGTTGGTAGCAACGATGGATTTGACAAATTGACACTTGAAATCAGTACAAACGGTACAATTATTCCTGAAGATGCACTTGGGCTTTCTGCTCGTATCTTGATGGAGCACTTGGGTCTCTTTACAGATTTGACTGAAGTTGCAAAATCAGCTGAAGTGATGAAAGAATCTGAAACAGCATCTGATGACCGTATGCTTGATCGTACGATTGAAGAATTGGACCTTTCTGTTCGCTCATACAACTGTCTTAAACGTGCAGGCATCAATACTGTGTTTGACTTGACAGAGAAAACTGAGCCAGAAATGATGAAAGTGCGCAATCTGGGCCGTAAGAGTCTTGAGGAAGTGAAGATTAAACTTGCTGAACTCGGTCTTGGATTGAAAAATGATAAATAAATATAGGAGGAAATCATGGCATACCGTAAACTAGGACGCACTAGCTCACAACGTAAAGCAATGTTGCGCGATTTGACAACTGACCTTTTGATCAACGAATCAATCGTTACAACTGAAGCTCGTGCTAAAGAAATCCGTAAAACAGTTGAAAAAATGATCACACTTGGTAAACGTGGTGACTTGCACGCACGTCGTCAAGCTGCTGCATTTGTTCGTAACGAAATTGCATCTGAAAACTACGATGAAGCAACTGATAAGTACACAGCTACTACAGCTCTTCAAAAATTGTTCTCAGAAATCGCACCTCGTTATGCTGAGCGCAATGGTGGATACACTCGTATCCTTAAAACTGAACCACGTCGTGGTGATGCTGCCCCAATGGCAATTATCGAACTTGTATAAGATCATCAATTTTGTTGAGTGTTATGATGATGGAAGAGAAATCTTCTTAGTCTAGCTCTGGTCTACCGCTGGGCCTGCCCCAGCGGTAACACTCATCATATTGATTTGACGCTTGTTTACGAAATTACTCTAAGCTAGAATAATTCCGTAAGCAGGCGTTTTTTAGCTCTTGTTAACTATGAAAGTCGGAGAATTCTTATGATTCAATAAGTCTGCACTTGTCCTAAATCGTCATAGTGCAGTACCTTATCCAAGAATGTTTCTAGTGTCTCTTGGTGGATTGCTTGAAAGAATGTGAGTTCCACTTTTCCGAGATGAATTTTCATTAGAATATCGTTTCTGCCTTTCTTCTCAAAGCGACGATGGGGTGTGACGTAAAAAATCCTCCAGTTCTGTTTTCTCTAACAGTATACTGGATAATAGGGAAGCTGAAAAGATACTCCATTATTGGGCGGTTACGTTAGACTCATCTGTTTGCCCAATACGGTGACCAGTTTAAGTGATGAGGGGGAATCAAAGCTATCAGATGGCCTGGATAATGAATTTTAGGTCTATTAGTTAAGTGACACTGAGAGTGGGGTTAGTTGATGATAGGATGTTGATGAAGAAAATCTATCTCTGAGTATGAACTTATTTCTCATTTTCAGGAAGCTTGAAGTTGAGAAAAATATTGAATTTTAGTGAATTTGTGATATAATAATAAATGGAGCAAGGTTCGTGCGTGAAGCGGGTCAGGGGAGGAATCCAGCAGCCCTAAGCGATGTCGAGTCTGTGCTCTTTTTGCGTACAGTCTAAAAACCCTTTGAAATCGAGCTTTCAGAGGGTTTTATCTGTCTGATTTTTAGAAATAGGGGCAATTAGATTATTCGCATCATATTCGGCCTATCGGGCTATTGGTGAGTACAAAAAATACGGCTGGATTTCCAAACCGCATTCTCTAGATTAGTCGACATAGAGTTTTGATTTATCGCTGAGCCAGCTGTAAAGGAGACCGATAAGGAGACCACCGCCGACGTAGTTTCCAAGTCCTGAGAAGAGGAAATTCCTTAGGACACTGAGGATAGTCATGCCCTCGACTGGACCACCATTTGAGAAAAGGGCCAAGGAGAAGGTAGAGAAGTTGGCAATAACGTGCTCAAAGCCTAGGAAGGCAAAGATAAAGATGATAAAGATGAGGGAAATAACACGGCCCGCATCGTCTTTCATGCGCATAGAGATAAAGACAGCGATGTTTACTACGATGTTGGCAAAGATGCCCTCGACAAACTGTGTCAGAGGTGTTTTTTCCAGTTTTGCGACAACAGCTTCAATCAGGTAACTATCATGTTCCAAATGTCCAACCTGGTAAGGAGTTGTGAAGGAGAGCATATAGGCTACAATGACTGCCCCAACAAAGTTGAAAAAGATACAAGTAGCTAGAATCTTGAGGGCTGTTTTGGTAGGGATCACTTTACGGTGGATAGCAGAGGTCATGTACATCATATTAGAAGTGCCTAGTTCAGCGTTCATATAAAGAATCATGACCAAGCACCAGCCGAACATGAGTCCGTAGCTGAATTTACCGAGGCCATCTACAATATGATTGAGCTTATCAGCTGTATAAACTGAGATAGCCAAACCAATTGCTAGGTAAACACTGGCCATAGCTGAGCGAATTGCATAGGCGAAGAAGTTGTTTTCAATCAAGTCTGCTTTTTTCTTGATACTTTTGTCAATATTGTAAATGAGCGTGTCATTTTGGGAAGCCATATAAATCTCCTTTGGCGCTTGAAAATAGTGTAAGTAATCATATATTTTCAGAAAGTAAACGTTTCACTTTCCAGTTAATGCTTTACTTTGTATATTATACTTGATAAAATAGAGAATATCAATACTATTCATAAATTGGAAGGATACACTCATGGATATCACATGGACAGTGAAATATATCACTGAATTTCTTGCGACTGCCTTGCTTATTATTATCGGTAATGGTACAGTTGCTAACGTCGACCTCAAAGGTACCAAAGGGAACAACTCAGGTTGGATTTTGATCGCTATCGGCTACGGATTGGCTGTTATGATGCCAGCCCTTATGTTTGGTAATGTTTCTGGTAACCATATCAACCCAGCCTTCACACTTGGTTTGGCTGTTTCAGGTCTATTCCCTTGGGCACATGTGGCTCAATACATTATCGCTCAGGTATTGGGTGCAATGTTTGGTCAATTGGTCGTTGTCACCGTTTACAAACCATATTTCTTGAAAACAGAGAATTCAAACCATGTCTTGGGTTCTTTCTCTACTATCAATGCTTTGGACAATGGCAAAGCGGAAAGCCGTAAAGCAGCAACCATCAATGGTTTCTTGAATGAGTTTGTTGGGTCATTCGTCTTGTTCTTCGGTGCGCTTGCTTTGACAAAGAACTTCTTCGGTGCAGAGTTGGTTGGTAAGTTGATTGAGCAAGGCTATGATAAGACTGCTGCTGAAACAATGGTTGCGCCATATACTGCCGGTTCCATTGCAGTAGCCCATGTCGGTATCGGTTTCCTTGTTATGGCACTTGTTGCAGCGGTCGGTGGTCCAACTGGTCCTGGTCTCAACCCAGCGCGTGACCTTGGTCCGCGTATCGTTCACCACTTCTTGCCAAAATCAATTCTTGGTCAAGCCAAGGCTGATTCAAAATGGTGGTATGCTTGGGTCGGCGTTGTTGCTCCAATCCTTGCGTCAATCGCTGCAGTTGCCCTGTTTAAATATTTGTATTTGTAATATGAAAAAGTCTGCTCGTCAGGCTTTTCTTTTTTTTCTTGTTGCGGTGAACTTGCAAGCTGTCTGCTCTGCTATTTTCCTAAAAACTATGCTAGAATATAGACAGAACAATCGGAAAAGAGGGCAGATTATGTCAGAAGTTATTGCATTTGGGTACGGACGTGCGCGGGCGGAAATCCAGCTCAAGCGCCTCAATCGGCACGGTGTGATTGCCGGGGCGACGGGGACAGGTAAGACGGTGACGCTCAAGGTTTTGGCGGAGCAACTGAGTGAGGCGGGCATTCCTGTCTTTCTATCGGACATCAAGGGTGACCTCAATAGTTTGGTCCAGTCAAATACCAAGGAAATTGACCCAAGTCGTTTGGAGCGGACTCAGTATGCAGATTATTTGCCGAGGAGTTATCCCGTTGAGCTGTGGGATGTTTTCGGTGAAAATGGGATTCCAGTACGGATGACTATTTCTGAGATGGGGCCGGTGCTTTTGACCCGTTTGCTGGGGCTCAATGATACGCAGGAATCCATTCTCAATATAGTCTTTAGTGTGGCGGATGAACGTGGTCTGCTGTTGCTGGACCTTATGGACTTGCGGGCCATGCTCAATTTTGTGGCTGAAAATGCTCAAGAGCTTAGTCAATATTACGGCAATATTCCAGCTCGTTCGGTCGGTGCCATCTTGCGGAGTTTGGTGGTCTTGGAACAGCAGAGCGGGAAACTGTTCTTCGGTGAGCCCAGCTTGGAGATTGCGGATTTGATGCGGACAACTGCTGATGGACAAGGGGTTATCAATGTCTTGCAGGCGACAGAACTTTTCAATCAGCCGACGCTTTATTCGACCGTTCTGCTCAGTCTTTTGTCGGAACTCTACGAAGTTTTACCGGAAGTAGGCGACCTAGATAAGCCCAAGATGATCTTCTTCTTTGACGAGGCCCATGTGCTCTTCAAGGATGCACCGAAGGTCTTGCTGGAGAAGATTGAGTTGATTGTTCGCCTGATTCGTTCAAAAGGTGTTGGTGTCTTTTTCGTTACGCAAAATCCGACCGATATTCCTGATAGCATCGCTAGCCAGCTGGGCAACCGTATCCAGCATGGGCTCCGTGCTTTCACGCCTAAGGAACTGAAAACGGTGGCGACAGTGGCTGATACCTTCCGTCAAGAAGGAGCTGAGGACTTGGCCAAGGTCATTCAAGAATTGCAGGTCGGAGAGGCAGTTGTCTCGACCTTGCAGGCGGATGGAACACCAAGCTTTGCAGACCGGGTGATGATTTATCCGCCGAAGAGTCAGTTGGGAACAGCTGATGCGACTCTGGTCTTGTCTGCCATCAATAATTCTTCTCTGATGGACAAATATGCGGACGCGGTTGACCGAGAATCTGCCCATGAGCAAATTCTAGCGCTGACCCAAGAAAAAGAGGCGCAGTTGATCAAGCAAGCAGAGCAGGCGGAGGCGAAAAAAGCAGCAGAAAAAGCCGCCAAAGAAACAGCAAAATTGGAAGAAAAGGCTGCCAAGGAAAGAGCAAAAGCAGAGGCCAAGGCCAGCAAACCAGCTGCCAAACGTTCCGATTCGATGATGGACCGCTTTACCAAAAATCTCATGAGCCAAGTCGGCCGGGAAGTCGGGCGCGTGGTGACCAGAGGTATTATGGGCATGCTGAAAGGGAAGTAAGTCTGCTAAAACTGAGAACACACCGTCTCAGTTTTTCTTTGCTATTTCACTTGCTATTTGGCTGGAAATAGATTAAAATGATTTTATCACTAGTTAGTAAGGAGTTGGTTCTATGCCTCGTCAGATTCAGGAAATTCTCGACAACTACAAGCCTCAGCCTCTAGGTGAGAAAAGGTCTTTTGCGGTTTTTCTGCCTCTAGTCTGGTCAGATGATCAGTGGCAGGTTTTGTATGAAGTCCGATCGGAGTCTATTTCTCAACCTGGGGAGGTCTCTTTTCCTGGAGGAGGTATCGAAGAGGGGGAATCGGCTGAGACGGCGGTGGTCCGTGAGGTAGTAGAAGAACTGAATCTTGCAGAGGAATCTATAGAAATCTTAGGGGAAATTGACTATCTGGTCTTTGGCAAATCAACTATCCGCTGTTTTGTCGGTCGCTTAAACATAGACTGGAAAGAGATTGTACCCAATGAAGAGGTGGCCCGCTTGTTCACCGTGCCTCTGGCAACACTCCTTGAGCAGGACCCAATCTACTATCCCCTCTATCTTCGTCTGGATCCGGAGCAAGATTTTCCCTTCGAGCGAATTCGTGGTGGTCGGGACTATCCTTTCAAGCACCACAAACGGTCTATCCCCTTTTATGATAACCTGCCAGAAACAGTTTGGGGAATCACGGCTCAATTTACCCATTGCTTTACAGAAATCATCAGGACAAGCCAGATTGATTTAGAAATGGGAGAGTCAAGGTAAAGTTGACTAGAGCAGAGTGAAGTATAGCTCTGTTGCTCTGGATTCTCTAGGCTATCTGGAAAATGTTACCAAAAAATGCTAATGGAAACTGGACTTTGTGCCAGTTTCTTTTGGTTGCTGCAGCTGATTGTTCGTACTTGGTCTTAGATTGATCATTATCTTGTGAAAAATTTTTCTTTGAATGGGAAAAATGTTAAAAATATGGTACAATTGAAAGGTAAAAATTTTTTAAGGAGTCTAACAAATGGCTAAATTGACTGTTAAAGACGTTGAATTGAAGGGCAAAAAAGTCCTTGTCCGTGTGGACTTTAACGTTCCTTTGAAAGATGGCGTTATCACTAACGATAACCGTATTACAGCAGCTCTTCCAACTATCAAGTATATTCTTGAGCAAGGTGGACGTGCAATTCTTTTCTCTCACCTTGGTCGTGTGAAAGAAGAAGCTGACAAAGAAGGTAAATCATTGGCTCCTGTAGCAGCTGACTTGGCGGCTAAATTGGGTCAAGACGTTGCTTTCATCGCTGGCGCTACTCGTGGTGCTGAATTGGAAGCAGCTATCAATTCTTTGGAAGATGGACAAGTTCTCCTTGTTGAAAACACTCGTTTCGAAGATGTTGATGGTAAGAAAGAATCTAAAAACGACGAAGAACTTGGTAAATACTGGGCTTCACTTGGTGATGGTATCTTCGTTAACGATGCATTTGGTACTGCACACCGTGCACACGCATCAAACGTTGGTATCTCAGCAAACGTAGAAAAAGCAGTAGCTGGTTTCCTTTTGGAAAACGAAATTGCATATATCCAAGAAGCTGTTGAAACTCCAGAGCGTCCATTCGTGGCAATTCTTGGTGGTTCAAAAGTATCTGATAAGATCGGTGTTATCGAGAACCTTCTTGAAAAAGCTGACAAAGTTCTTATCGGTGGTGGTATGACGTACACATTCTACAAAGCTCAAGGTATCGAAATCGGTAACTCACTTGTAGAAGAAGACAAATTGGATGTCGCAAAAGAATTGCTTGAAAAATCAAATGGTAAATTGATCTTGCCAGTTGACTCAAAAGAAGCAAACGCATTTGCAGGTTACACTGAAGTTCGCGACACTGAAGGCGAAGCTGTTTCAGAAGGCTTCCTTGGTCTTGACATCGGTCCTAAGTCAATCGCTAAGTTTGACGAAGCCTTGACTGGTGCCAAAACAGTTGTTTGGAACGGTCCTATGGGTGTATTTGAAAACCCAGACTTCCAAGCTGGTACAATCGGTGTAATGGATGCTATCGTGAAACAACCAGGCGTGAAATCAATCATCGGTGGTGGTGACTCAGCAGCAGCAGCTATCAACCTTGGCCGTGCAGACAAGTTCTCATGGATCTCTACTGGTGGTGGTGCATCAATGGAATTGCTTGAAGGTAAAGTATTGCCAGGACTTGCAGCATTGACTGAGAAATAAGCTAATCAATCAAACGACGGGTGACCGTCGTTTTTTGCTAGTTTATCTAGTCTTTGAAAAGTATTTAGTTCAGCCAATATCATCCATTTGTCACAATCTTTGCAGGCATTTGATAAACATTTTTGCTAAATCATGTTAGAATAGTAGTATGTTTAAGAGATATCGATTTGACCCCAAGAAGTTTAAGTTAGGGATGCGGACCCTTAAGTCGGGACTGGCAGTTTTCTTTGTTATATTACTGTTTCACCTCTTAAAATGGGATGGGTTCCAGATAGCAGCTCTGTCTGCGGTCTTTAGTCTGCGGGAGGATTTTGGCAAGAGTGTGCATTTTGGCTCTTCTCGTGTCCTCAGCAATTCTATCGGTGGTTTTTATGCCTTGCTCTTTTTCATCCTCAGTGATTTCTTTTCACAGAGTTTTTGGGTAACCTTGATTGCCATACCGATTTTTACCATGTTGACCATTATGACCAATGTGGCCTTCAATAATACTGCCGGGGTTGTCAGTGGTGTTGCTACTCTACTAATCATTGCTTTGTCGGTACCTGCAGGGGATTCGACTATTGTCTATGCTTTGACAAGGGTTTTTGAGACATTTGTAGGAGTTTTTGTAGCAATTCTGGTTAATTATGACCTGGAAAAGCTGAAAAAGCGCTTTTTGAGATAAAACATGTCACAAATTGTGACATCACATATTGACGCCCAGAAAAATTTCCCCTATAATAGTGTGCAGAAAGGAGTTCATTATGAGAGAAAAAGAGTTCCGTCGTTCCTTAGCCATTTTTCCGATTGGTAGTGTGATGAAGTTGACTGACCTGACGGCCCGACAGATTCGCTATTATGAGGACCAGGGCTTGATTAAGCCTGAGCGTAATGAAGGAAACCGTCGCTTGTATTCTCTAAATGATATGGACTTGCTCTTGGAAATCAAGGATTTCTTGGATGAGGGTTTGAATATTGCTGCGATTAAGAAGGAATATGCTAATCGTCAGGTAAAAGAAAAATTCAAACAGGAAACCAAGACCTTGACGGACGAGGATGTTCGCCGTATCTTGCATGATGAATTCAGTCGACAAGGACGATTTTCAAGTCCGAGTTCCATTTTTCGGTCATCTTAAAGAGCACAAATATAGAGGAGAAAGCAATGTCAATTACAGTAGCGGATATTAAACGCGATATTAAAGAGAAAAACGTTACCTTCCTACGTCTCATGTTTACAGATATTATGGGGATTATGAAGAACGTGGAAATTCCTGCAACAGATGAGCAGGTGGATAAGGTTTTGTCAAACAAGGTTATGTTTGATGGATCTTCTATCGAAGGTTTTGTTCGTATCAATGAATCAGATATGTATCTCTACCCTGACTTGAATACCTGGACTATTTTCCCTTGGGGAGATGAAAATGGTCGTGTAGCTGGTTTGATTTGTGATATTTATACAACTGATGGCAAGCCTTTTGCGGGTGACCCACGTGGAAATTTGAAGAAATCTCTTCGCCATATGGAAGAAGCAGGTTTCTCATCATTCAACCTTGGTCCAGAACCAGAGTTCTTCCTCTTTAAGATGGATGAACACGGAAACCCAACACTTGAAGTGAATGATAAGGGTGGTTATTTTGACCTTGCTCCAACAGACCTTGCTGATAATACACGTCGTGAAATCGTAAACGTCTTGACAGAAATGGGCTTTGAAGTGGAAGCGAGTCACCACGAAGTGGCAGTAGGTCAGCACGAAATCGACTTCAAATATGAGGATGTCTTAAAAGCTTGTGACAATATCCAAATCTTTAAGTTGGTTGTTAAGACCATTGCCCGTAAGCACGGGATGTATGCGACCTTTATGGCCAAACCTAAGTTTGGTATCGCAGGCTCTGGTATGCACTGTAACATGTCCTTGTTTGATAAGGATGGAAACAATGCTTTCTATGATCCAGAAGATCCGAATGGTATGCAATTGTCTGAAACAGCCTACTATTTCCTTGGTGGTTTGATCAAGCATGCCTATAACTATACTGCTATTACCAACCCAACGGTTAACTCTTACAAGCGTTTGGTTCCAGGTTTCGAGGCGCCAGTTTACATTGCTTGGGCTGGTAAGAACCGCTCGCCATTGGTGCGCGTACCTGCATCTCGTGGAATGGGAACTCGCTTGGAATTGCGTTCTGTAGACCCAACTGCTAACCCTTACTTGGCTATGGCCGTTCTGTTGGAAGTTGGTTTAGAAGGAATCAAAAATAAGATTGAAGCCCCAGCTCCTGTAGAGTCAAATATTTATGCCATGTCTGATGAAGAGCGTCGTGAAGCAGGCATCACTGATCTTCCTTCAACTCTGCACAATGCCCTCAAGGCTCTCCGCAAGGACGAAGTGGTGCGTGCAGCCCTAGGTGAGCACATCTACACCAACTTCATTGAAGCTAAGAAAATCGAGTGGGCAAGCTACGCAACCTACGTTTCTAAGTGGGAAATTGATAACTACTTGGATTTATATTAAGAGGAAAGAAGCCTTCGGGTTTCTTTTTCTATCGATGGAGGTGGAAAATGATTGATGAGTTTGTAAATCAGGTGTTTGACCAGCAATTTGTAGAGGAATTTGGTCCGGAGTCTTTAGAGAAACTGTCGCCGACTGAGCTTGTATTGACCAAAGAACAGGACGGTCAGTTGGTCGGTGTCCTGCAGGCGGTGAAGACATTGGAAACTATTCATGTCAAAGCTTTGGTAGTGGCTAAAGAAGCGCAAGGTTTGGGGCTGGGTAGTCAATTGTTGTCAGAATTGGAGGAGCAGGCCAGAGAACTGGAAGTGACCAGTATTACCCTATCCACCAAATCCTACCAAGCTAAGGATTTCTACTTGAAAAATGGCTATGAACTATACGCGAGTTTAGAGGACGTTCCCCTCAAAGGTGTCACAAAATATCACTTCATAAGGAGAATAGGAAAATGTTGAGGTAGGGCATAAAATCCAACCTCAACCTCATTAATTAGTAAAAACATATTGACGCAGGGGTTGATTGTTCATAAGGTTCGGGGAACCTTTTAAAGTTGGAAATAAGGGTTGCGTAGAAAGCCTCATTTCCTTCGCGTTTGACGCTCCGAACCTGATCTAACGAATGATACGAACTCCGTTCGTTCAATTTCCAACCTCCAACAGTCACTACTCTGACTGTTGGAGCTGTTCGGGGGCGGGAGTGAAACAGTCTGGGGATAGACTGTTTCAGCTCAACAACTGGAAATAAGGACTTGTTGACGAACTCTCTTTTCATTAGTCGAGTTCTTTCCCGCTCCCAATTTTTTCAAATAAAAAAATCGAAGAGGAATCCTGCTTCGATTTAGTTTGTTTAGCGATCGGGGGTCAGAATCATTGGAATGATGATTGGCTCCCGTTCTGTTTTTTCATAAAGGAATGGTCGCAGGGCGTTGACAATAGCGCCGTTGACCGTTTGGATATTGGCATCCTTGTTGCGCATGGCGATACGGATGGCGTTGAAGAGAACGCGCTGGCTCTCACGAATCAGGTCGCCTGATTCACGCATGTAGATGAAACCTCGGCTGAGGACATCTGGTCCAGCCAAAATCATCTTGGTCTTGAAGTCTACGGTTGCGACTGCAAGGACTACACCGTCTTCAGATAAATCACGACGATCTTTGAGGACAGCGGCTCCGATTTCACCGATACGGTTTCCGTCAACGTAGATATCTTGGGCGTTGAATTGACCGGCCATGCGGGCTCTGTCCTTGGTCAGAGCCAGGACATCTCCGTTTTCCATGATGAAGATGTTATCCTTAGGAACTCCAGTATCAACAGCTAGACTGGCATGGATTTTTTGCATGCGGTATTCACCATGCACAGGCATGAAGAATTTTGGCTTAATCAAGCGGAGCATGAGTTTTTGTTCCTGCTGGCCACCGTGTCCGGAGGTATGGATGTTGTTAATCTTACCGTGGATGACATCGACACCGGCCTCAATCAAGATATTGATGAGCTTGTTAACACCTGTGGTATTTCCCGGAATCGGCGAAGATGAGAAGATAACCGTATCGCCTGGCTGGAGTTGAACCTGACGGTGGGTACCGTGGGCAATCCGCGAGAGGGCCGCCATTGGCTCTCCTTGACTACCTGTACAGAGAATCATTATCTCGTTGGCAGGGTATTCCTTGATTTCATTTGGCTCGATAAAGGTATCTTTCGGCACCTTGATGTAGCCCAGCTCAATACCGTTGACAATAGCTTTTTCCATGGAGCGGCCAAAGACAGCAATCTTACGACCGGTCTTGACAGCAGCATCTGCAGCCTGCTGGAGGCGGAAGATGTTGGAGGCAAAGGATGCGAAGATAATGCGCCCGTGGATGCCTTCAATCAGCTTCATGATGGACTGACCGACCACTTTTTCAGAGTTGGTAAAGGTCGGAACTTCAGCGTTAGTCGAGTCAGAGAGGAGGCAGAGAACGCCTTCTTCTCCCAGGGCTGCCATACGGTGCAAATCAGCTGGCTCACCAACTGGGGTAAAGTCAAACTTGAAGTCACCGGTACAGACGATTTTTCCTTGCGGTGTATCGACCACAACACCCAGGGGTTCTGGAATGGAGTGGGTGGTGCGGAAGAAGCTGACCTTGAGGTATTTAAAAGTCAATTCTGTATTGTGGTTAATTTCAAACAGTTTGGCATCACGAAGGAGACCGTGCTCTTCTAATTTGCCACGAATAAGGGCAAGGGCTAGGGGACCTGCGTAGATAGGGACATTGGCTTGTTTGAGTAGGAAAGGAATCCCTCCGATGTGGTCCTCGTGCCCGTGGGTAATGACCAATCCTTTGACGCGGTCGATATTTTCAACAATATAGGAGTAGTCTGGGATAACGTAGTCGATACCCAATAGGTCATCTTCGGGGAACTTGATACCGGCATCAACGATGAGGATGTCGTCCTGGTACTCGATACCGTAGGTGTTCTTCCCGATTTCTCCCAAACCACCGATGGCGAAGACGCCAACTTCATGAGGTTTTAGATTGACTGATGACATAAATTAGAACTCCGTAAGTTTGAAATCTGCGTGCTCTTTCTCGTATTCGAGGTGCTTGTCAGATAGGAGGTCGACAAATTCGACGTTGTAGGCTGGGAACTTGTTTTCAACCAATTCCTTGACCTTGATACGACCTTGCAATTCGTCAGCAGCATCTACTTGAACATAGAGAACTTGGGTCTGCTCACGGCGTGGGCTGACTTTGGTTTCTTGGTAAAATACTTTAAAAATCATGTGTAGTATAGTTTCCTTTCTCCTTTTGACTGTGTCTATGAAAAAGATACAAATAGGGATGCTATTTGTTGGGTCTATTCAATTTTTTTGAGTTATTAGGTTTCACAGCCGGTATATTACTCTTCATTATACCATAAAATAAAGCCTTGGTAAATTGAATTGACGGAGAATTGAAAATGATATAGTTTTCAATTTGTTGGGCAAATTTAAATTCCGAGTTAGCCACCTATAAGAAATTCTCTCGGGGACTTATAGCCCAAACATTTTTGGGGATAGTTATTGATCCAAATTTCGATAAAAGCGACTTCTTTCGGGGTCGTTTTTGTGGTTCCTTTCGACAACCACCGTCGGATAAGCCTATTGTGATTCTCGTTCGTGCTTCTTTCCCAAGAGGAATAAGGGTGAGCGTAGTAGATATGTTCCTCCGGAAACACTTCTGACAAGAGACTAAACTCGGTTCCATTATCTGTAGTAATGGATTTGATTTGGAACTCCTTCAAGACGAGTTTCAAGGCCTGATTCACAGCCTTAGCCGATTTATTTGGAATCAATCGAATGATTTGGTGGCGACTTCTCCTGTCCGTCAAGACCAAAAGGCATTGTTTATGACCAGGTCATTGACCTGACAGAGCTGAAGGAGGCTGGGTGAGACAACCTAGCCTTTTCAATTTGAATTTCTCTCTCAAATAGCTTACAATAGAGAGATAGCAGTTCAAAGGAAGAAAATCATGAAAATTTTAGCATTAGATAGTTCCAATCAGGCTCTTTCGGTGGCGCTGGTGGAAGATGGCCGCCTGCTGGCGGAGATGCTCTTGGCCATCAAGAAAAATCACAGTATCAGCCTCATGCCGACAGTGGATTTTTTAGTGGCTCAGGTCGGTTGGACACCCAAGGATTTGGAGCGAATTGTCGTGGCTCAGGGGCCTGGTTCTTACACGGGCTTGCGGGTAGCGGTGGCGACAGCCAAGACTCTGGCTTATACTCTGCAGATTGATTTGATTGGGGTTTCTAGCCTGCAGTCGCTGGTGCCAGCTGGCCTCTCTGGTCGGGTGGTTCCGCTCATTGATGCGCGCCGCAATTCGGTCTATGCTGGGGTTTATGAAAATGGCAGAGCTACTCAAGCTGACCAATACTGGGTATTTGAGGAATTATTGGCTAGCCTGTCTGGTCAGGAAAACCTGACTTTTGTCGGGGAAGTAACAAACTTTGTCGAGCAGATAAATCAAGCTTTTCCAGAGGCGGCTATTCAAACCAGCCTGCCGTCAGCCTATCAGCTGGCGGTGATTGGTCAGGACTTGTCTGTGGTGGAAGTGACCAGTTTTGAGCCAGCCTACCTCAAACGTGTCGAGGCTGAGGAAAATTGGCTCAAGGACCATGCTGCTGGTGATGAAAACTATATCAAACGTGTATGATTGAAATTAGGAAATACGAGGGGCAGGCGGACTTGGTTCCGGCTGTATATGCCGTTTTGACGGATGTGTATGAGCTGTCGCCTTGGACGGAAAGTCAAGTGGCTGCGGATATGGCTGGAGCGGATACGACCTATTATCTGGCCTATGATGGGCAGGAAGTGGTCGGATTTTTAGCGGTGCAGACGGTGCTGGATGAGATGGAAATCTTGCAGATTGCTGTCAAGGCTGATTTTCAGAGGCTGGGAATCGCCAGTCAACTGATGGCTGCTGTGATGGACTGGGATGGTGACATCTTCCTCGAAGTGAGGGAGTCTAATAGTGCAGCTCAAGACCTCTATACACGCCAGCATTTTACCAAAATAGGAAAACGAAAAGACTACTACCGCCATCCTGTCGAGGACGCGGTGCTAATGAAGAGAGAGTGGAATGGAAGATAGATTGATTTTGGCCATCGAGACATCCTGTGATGAGACGTCAGTGGCGGTTTTACGAGGTGAAGCGGAGCTTTTGTCCAATGTGATTGCCAGTCAGGTTGCCAGCCACCAGCGTTTTGGGGGTGTGGTGCCCGAGGTGGCTAGCCGCCACCATGTGGAGGTTATCACGGCTTGCATCGAGGAGGCTTTGCTTGCGGCTCAGGTAACGGCTGAGGACTTGTCAGCGGTTGCGGTAACCTACGGTCCAGGCTTGGTCGGGGCACTCTTGGTCGGGATTTCGGCGGCCAAGGCTTTTGCCTGGGCACATGGTTTGCCTTTAATTCCTGTTAATCATATGGCGGGGCATTTGATGGCGGCGCGTGCGGTTAAGGAATTGGAATTTCCCTTGCTGGCGCTCTTGGTCAGCGGCGGGCACACGGAGTTGGTCTATGTGTCTGAGGCGGGCGATTACAAAATTGTCGGTGAGACGCGCGATGATGCGGTCGGTGAGGCTTATGACAAGGTCGGTCGCGTTATGGGCTTGCCTTATCCGGCTGGTCGGGTCATTGATGAATTGGCTCATCAAGGTGAGGACATTTACAATTTCCCGCGGGCTATGATCAAGGAAGATAATCTGGAGTTTTCATTTTCGGGTCTCAAGTCGGCCTTTATCAACCTCTACCATAATGCCCAGCAAAAAGGGGAGACCTTGTCCAATGCGGACCTGTCAGCCTCTTTCCAAGCTTGTGTTATGGACATTCTCATGGCTAAAACCAAGAAGGCCTTGGAGCAATACCCTGTCAAGACCTTGGTTGTGGCGGGCGGTGTAGCAGCCAATCAAGGCTTGCGTGAGCGTCTGGCGGCTGAAATCACCGATGTGGATGTGATTATCCCACCTCTTCGTCTTTGTGGTGACAATGCCGGGATGATTGCTCTTGCGGCTGTGTCCGAGTACAACAAGGGTAACTTTGCGAGTTGGGAGCTCAATGCCAAGCCGAGTTTGGCGTTTGATAATTTGTAAGAGTTTTGTGAGAGGTTGGACGTTTGCCCAGCCTCTCGTTATCAATAGGAGAAGATATGAAGGATATGAATTTTCGGTCGGGCATGGAAGCAGCTCTGCCGACGGTTTTGGGTTATGCTAGCATCGGTTTTGCTTGCGGGGTGGTCTCGGTCAATTCAGGGATTACGGCCGTTGAGATGGGGCTGATGAGTCTCTTGGTTTACGCGGGGAGTGCCCAGTTTGTCATGTGTGCTATGATTTTAGCTGGGGCACCGCTTTTGTCCATTGCGGTGACGGTATTTTTTGTTAATATCCGCCTTTTTTTGATGAGTTTGCACACGACAACGATTTTTCAAGGCAATAGCCTGGGTTCTAATGTTTTGATAGGTTCCCTCTTGACGGATGAATCTTATGCGGTGCTTTTGCGAAAGCATGTTGAGGAAAAGCAGATTGCGCCCAGCTGGATGTATGGCAATAATCTAGCCAGCTATGCCTCTTGGTTTGTCTTTACAGTTTTGGGAAATGTGCTGGGCGGTTTGATTGCTAATCCTGAGGCTTTGGGCTTGGATTTTGCTTTGATCGCCATGTTTGTTGGGATTTTTTCTGGCCAATTGGAGGCTATGGCTCGGCAACTTCCTATGAAGAAGATTGGTTTGATTTTGCTTTCGGTTTTGGTGGTTTATGTTGGCTTGGCAAGCCTAGTCTCGTCTTATTTGGCGGTCTTGTTGGCGACGCTTGTTGGATGTACAGTGGGGGTGATGGTTGATGGTCAATAAAACTATATTTTTGATTATTCTAGCTGCGGCTGCGGTGACTTGGTTTCCGCGGATTCTCCCGTTTGTCTTGACTCAAAAAAAAGGTTTGCCTGATAGACTGGTCAAGTTTCTCAGCTTTTTGCCGCTGACCATTATCTTTGCCTTGACCTTATCTAGTATTATGGACGAGGAGGTTGGACGGTTGCCGAGCTTCTTGCCGGTAGAAAGCCTAGCTTTACTTCCAACTTTTTTGGTGGTTCTCAAGACGAAAAACATCTTGCTTGCGGTCCTGGTTGGTGTTCTGACGACAGCGCTGCTAAGATTGGTATCTATATAGAAAAAAAGGAAGGGCTGGGACTCTTCCTTGGCTTAGCGATTTTCTTGCCTCCACTTAGACGGCGATTGGTGATAGTGACGTTTGAAAGCAGTGGAATAATTGGTTTGAAGATAGGTCTGTTGGTTTAATTTCTTAATGCTCATGAATCTCTTGCATTTTTATAAAATAAGTTATATAATAAGGACGTTGAAAATTAACTTGCAAATCTACAAGTTATATTTTTCACAAAAAGGATTAAAAGGCTTGCCTTTTAAAAATACAACTCGATTTTCATAAGGAGGAAATCATAAATGGTAGTTAAAGTTGGTATTAACGGTTTCGGTCGTATCGGTCGTCTTGCATTCCGTCGTATCCAAAACGTTGAAGGTGTTGAAGTTACTCGTATCAACGACCTTACAGATCCAGCAATGCTTGCACACTTGTTGAAATACGACACAACTCAAGGTCGTTTCGACGGTACTGTTGAAGTTAAAGATGGTGGTTTCGAAGTTAACGGTAAATTCGTTAAAGTTTCTGCAGAACGCGAACCAGCTAACATTGACTGGGCTACTGACGGTGTAGAAATCGTTCTTGAAGCAACTGGTTTCTTTGCATCTAAGTCTGCTGCTGAGCAACACATCCATGAAAATGGTGCTAAGAAAGTTGTTATCACTGCACCTGGCGGTAACGACGTTAAAACAATCGTTTTCAACACTAACCACGATATCCTTGATGGTACTGAAACAGTTATCTCTGGTGCTTCATGTACTACAAACTGTTTGGCTCCAATGGCTAAAGCTCTTCAAGACAACTTCGGTGTTGTTGAAGGTTTGATGACAACTATCCACGCTTACACTGGTGACCAAATGATCCTTGACGGACCACACCGTGGTGGTGACCTTCGTCGTGCGCGCGCTGGTGCTGCAAACATCGTTCCTAACTCAACTGGTGCTGCTAAAGCTATCGGCTTGGTAATCCCAGAATTGAACGGTAAATTGGACGGTGCTGCACAACGCGTACCTACTCCAACAGGTTCTGTAACTGAATTGGTTGCTGTTCTTGAGAAAAACGTAACTGTTGACGAAATCAACGCTGCAATGAAAGCTGCTGCTAACGAGTCTTACGGTTACACTGAAGACCAAATCGTATCTTCAGATATCGTAGGTATCTCATACGGTTCATTGTTCGACGCAACTCAAACTAAAGTTCTTGACGTTGACGGCAAACAATTGGTGAAAGTTGTTTCATGGTACGACAACGAAATGTCTTACACTTCACAACTTGTTCGTACTCTTGAGTACTTCGCAAAAATCGCTAAATAATCCTTAGTGAAAATGAAAAGAGGCTTCGGCCTCTTCAGATTGCAGACAAATATCGTTTCGGTATTTGTCTTTTTTACTGTTTTTAGAGAAAAGTGTCTGTTTTGGTGCTTAAACCACCTCATCTGGACAAAATAAAAAGGCTCTCCCGCCATCCTTTTGACAAGTTTTTTGAGATTTAAGCACGCCAAAGAGTTCTATCTAAAACAAGAAGACTTGACTAGGATTAAGTTCAACGTATCTTCTCAAGGGTTATGTCAACACCGTCTTTTTAAATACAGTTAAAAGGTCTAATAAATAGGCCTTTTTATAATTAAAAAAACAGATTCGCGGATTATTCAGAAAATTCTTGTAAAATAATGTGATGAAAGTGCTTTACTTTTTAGTAGTAAATAATATATAATAACACCAAGAAAACGTTTGCATATTTTGGCTAGAAAATAAGAGAGGAGATATATGACGACGTTGGCAGATGTGGCGAAAAGGGCCAATGTTTCAAAGATGACAGTTTCCAGGGTTCTGAATCATCCAGAACTCGTTACGGAAGAGTTAAAACAGATGGTCTTGTTAGCAATGAAAGAGTTAGATTATCAACCGAATGTTGTGGCAAAAGCCCTTGCACAACAACGAACTCTGACAGTCCAGGTCATTATCTTAGAGGAAATGGAGACTGTCGAGCCCTATTATGCTGAGTTGATAGCAGGAATTTCACTCGGACTGAGCGAAAAAAACTATACAATGCAAATTGTGACGGATCGGAATCAAGTGACAGAACAATGTGACGGCTACATTGTCACGGGCGCGCGTATAGAAGATTATGGCTGGTTGCGGAGTTTGTTGAAACCCGTAGTCTTATTTGGCGAAAATATGGTGGGACTTCCGTTTGTAGATACACACAATAAGGAAGCAACCTACCAAGCAAGTCGCTTTGCCTTTGAGAAAAGCTATGAACAGGTCGTATTTGTTGGGATAGATTTGCCAGATGCCTTTGCACAATCTAGGGAAGCTGGGTATGTAGAGGCAATGGAGGAATTGGGACATCCCCCTAAAATTTATCGTCTAGAAAACAGGTCTAGGGTATCAGAAGACTTTGTAAGACAATTGGACTTGTTATCACCCAATACTTGCTTTATATGTGCTTCTGATCGCATAGCGCTTGGTATTGAGCGGGGGTTATTGTTTTCATCAAAGAGAGTCCCAGAAGATTATGGGATTATTGGATTTGATGGAATCTTTATTGACCGCGTTTCTCGTCCTCAATTAACCACTATGCGGCAACCGTTCCGAAAAATGGGGAGAATTACTGTTAATCAGTTAATGACTCTGGTGGAGGGCTGTGAATTAAAGGAACAAAAGCGATTTTGCCAAGCTAGCTTGGTAGTGAGAGAAAGTACTAGAGCATAAAATGAATGATGCTACATAACTAATAGAGGGGTTGTTAAATCCAGTGTTGATGGGTACGATGACTGGGTAAATAAAGAGTACAATCCCTTTTTTGATTAAGAAAGCTGTTACCGATAACAATTAAGAAAACGTTTGCAAAAGAAAATATTTTTTATATACTATTATCATATTATACATACCAAAGGAGTACGGCATGAATAGAAAACGTTTGCGTTTAGTAAAAAAATCACCAATGTTTGAAAAAAAAGTTATTTTCGGAATTCGTAAGTTTACGATAGGAGTTGCGTCCGTCGGTATAGCGACAGCCTTTTTAATGTCTGGACCTGGTCAAACAGTTCATGCTGAGGAAGTGGCTACTCCTGTGGAAGCTATTATAACCGATGTTTCTGAGCAGCCTGTCGAAACAGTTAAGCCAGCCCCAGTTGCAGAGACTACGCCTACAGCCTTGGATACAGCACCAAGTTCAGAAGAAACGGTGACTGAGTCTACATCAAATTCAACTGGAGTATCAGAAACAGTTGAGACTCCAGCAGTAACGGAGGTTGTTGAAACAGTAGATAATGCATCAGCAGAACCGCTGGCAACTACTGAAACAGCTGTGGTAGAAAGAGCTGCAGCAGAAACAGCTACATTATCCACCCCGGCAGAAGCACCGATTGAAGAAGGCAGCATTCGTCTGCACTTTGAAAATGTAGATGAAACAGCGCCAGAAAATCAAGGACTGTGGACTTGGGGAGGAGTGGCAGAGCCGTCCGATGGGAATCAATGGCCAACGGATACAGCGAATTTTTCAAGCAGTCAGGTAGATGACTACGGCCATTATGTTGATATTAAAAAATCTGAGACACCAGGCACAATCGGTTATTTGGTCCTTAAAGATGGGGAAAAAATAACAGAATCGGACCAAAAAGTGGAGCTTCTGGTCCCAGAGCAGAATGAAGCTTGGGTTGCGAGCGATTATAGCGTGTCTAGCTATGAGCCCCTAAAAGATGAAAATGTCCTCCGTATCAATTACACACGTGAAGACAACAATTATGAAGGTTGGGGCGTTTGGACTTGGGGCGATACGACTGAAGCAAGTAGCGACTGGCCAACGGGCGCCCTTGACTTTAAACTTGGCAAATACGGCGCTTATGTTGACATTCCTCTATCGAATGGTTTAGATTCCAAGCTTGGATTTCTACTCATCAATCAGAGTAATCCAGATCTAGCAGGCAATAAAACCATTGATTTAGCCTTTGCAGATCGTAAACAGCATAGCCAAATTTTCCTTCGAAACGGTGACGACAAAGTCTATACCAATCCATATTTTATTGAAGAGAAAGTAGAACTCGATACAAGTAAAGCTACTCCGGGTACAAAAAATGTGACCCTTGAGGCAAGTAGCAAAGCACCATTCAACTACAATGAAAGTGGCTTGGTATCTGTAACCGTCACCAACCCTGAAAATGCTGAAATAGTCAAAATGGAAGTCGATACAAGTGCCATCGGCGGAGGCCTTGTGCCAATCTCTACTGAGCTCAATCGTGTGACCATTAAAGCGACGTCTAGCACAGCGCCAGGTACATATAGTCTTCCTGTAAAGGTCTATGACAAGGACAACGGCTACTATGAAACAAAATTAGATGTGACCATTACAGAGCGTATCAAGGCAGATGGTGAAAAAGACTGGGACGAGCAAGTTATCTACTTCATGATGACAGACCGTTTCTATAATGGAGACACCAGCAATGATAAGCTGGCGGAAGGAACGGTCACCAACCCACGTGGTCTTTACCAGGGTGGTGACTTCAAAGGAGTGACAGCTAAGCTGGACTACTTGAAAGAACTGGGTGTGGACTCTATCTGGTTGACTCCGATTGTGGAAAATATTCCACAGAATGTTGGTAGCGAAACAGATGGAGAGTACTATGCTTACCATGGTTATTGGGCATCCAATTTTGAGAAACTTAATCCACATTTGGGAAGTTTAGCTGATTTCCATGAATTGATTGATGCCGCAGCCGAAAAAGGCATCAATATTATTGTTGACGTAGTGCTTAACCATGCTGGCTATGGTACAGAAGAAACCTTTGCAGGTATGGTACGGACTAAGGAAGAAGATAAGCAGGGGGATGACCAATTAGGCTCATTATCTGGATTACCAGACTTCAAGACAGAAGAAGCAGCTGTTCGCAATCAGTTGGTTGCTTGGCAGGCATCTTGGTTGGAACGCTCAACAACTGCCAAGGGCAACTCTATCTATGCTTTCCGTGTCGATACAGTCAAACACGTTGATGATACCACATGGCAACATTTCAAAAATGAGTTGGTGGATAGAGACCCTGACTTCCACTTGATTGGGGAAACTTGGGGAGCTAACTATAAAGATACCAAGGGTGACTTGGGTATCGGTACTATGGACAGCTTGTTGGACTTTGGCTTCAAGGATATTGCCAAATATCTGGTCAATGGTCAACTAAAAGCAGCTGGACAAGAACTGGAAGAACGTAGCAAGGTTCTGACTAGTGCAGCTTCTCTGGGTCAATTCTTGGGCAGTCATGACGAAGATGGTTTTCTCTACAGTCTCGGTGGCGCAGAAAAAGAAGGAAATCTGGACAAACTGAAATTGGCTGCTAGTCTCTTGATTACTGCTAAAGGTCAGCCTGTCATCTACTACGGTGAAGAATTAGGCCAATCTGGGCAAAACAACTGGCCAGTTTATGACAACCGGTACGATTTCGATTGGAGTAAGGTAGAAACAAGTGACATAGAGGACCATTACCAAAAATTGTTGGCTTTCCGTAATGCCAATTCAACACTACTCTCACGTGGTGATACAAGCACACTTGCTGGAAATGATAGCCAAGGTTGGCTTATCAGCAAACGCAGTTACCAAGATCAAGCTGCCTATCTTGTCTTCTCAACCAATACTGAGAGCAAGGAAATGGCGCTTGAAGTATCTGGCAAGGATGTAGTGGTCACAGATGCCTACACAGGAAAAACGTATCAAGCTATCGAGAAAGACGGTAAATGGGTTGTTCAAGTCGAACTTCCAACGATCGGTCAAGGTGGCACCATGCTCCTTCAGACTCAAGCAGGTGACATTGTCAATGCAAGTGTGCAAGGAGCGACTGAAGAGCCAATTGAAGCAGGCTACTTACGTGTTCACTTTAAAACTCTACCATCTGATAATCTATCTAGTCTAGGTCTATGGACATGGGATGATGTCGAAAAACCATCGTCAGATGTTGGGGCTTGGCCAACAGGTGCAACCAATTTCAGTACCGCTAAACAGGATGACTATGGCTATTATCTGGATATCAAGATGAAAGACGAAACAGCTAGCAAGATTAGTCTTTTGATTAATAACACTTCTGGTGAGAACATCACAGGTGATAAGATCATTGAACGGATTAGCACCAAGATGAATGAAGTTTGGTTTGATGAAAACTATCAACTCAGCCTCTATCAACCACTCAAAGAAGGCTATATCCGTATCAATTACTTCCGTACAGATGGCGATTATGACCAAAAAGGTCTCTGGATCTGGGGAGACGTGACTGATGTTGCCTTGGGTGACTGGCCAAATGGTATTGATTTTGAAAACCAAGGCAAGTACGGTGCCTATATTGATGTCAAATTGACAGATTTACCAAGTTCCATTGGCTTCTTGCTATTGGATGAAAGCAAGTCAGGAGATGATGTGAAGATTCAGCAGAAAGATTATAGCTTTACAGATTTGAAAAATCAGACACAAATCTTCCTCAAGGATGATGATGCGACTATTTACACCAACCCTTATTTTGTCAATAATGTCCGTGTAACAGGCGTTTCTCATGTTGGCCTGACAGCTCTAGAAGCAGCCTTTACAACGCTTGAAGGTGCGGATAAGGATAGCATCTTGGAGAAATTGTCTGTAACAGATAAGAATGGTCAAACAGTTGCTGTGACGGACCTTGTCTTGGATGCTACTAGCAACAAGGTGCGAGTCCTTGGGGATTTCAACCAAGAAAATGCGGGCTATACCCTCAAATATGGCAATGATAGCTTCACAACGACTATGAGCTGGCAATTGAAGGATGAGCTCTATGCTTATGATGGGGAGCTTGGTGCGCGTGTGCGTCAGGCTGGTAGTGCCGTTGATATGACTCTCTGGTCTCCAAGTGCAGACAGTGTAGCAGTTGTTCTTTATGATAAGGATGACCAGTCTAAGGTGGTCGGTAAATTGGCCATGACCAAGGGCGATAAGGGACAATGGGACCTCGAATTGAACAGTCAATCAGGTCTTGGTATTTCGGACTATCGTGGTTACTACTACCATTATGAAATCACTCGTGGGGATCAAGCTGTTCTGGTCTTGGACCCATATGCTAAGTCTTTAGCTGAGTGGAATAGTGATTTGGCAGATACAGATCCATCTTATCGTATTGCAAAAGCTGCGATTGTGGATCCATCAGAAGTTGGTCCAAGTGGCTTGGGCTATGCCACAATTCCTAACTTCAATCAGCGTGAAGATGCGATTATCTATGAAGCCCATGTTCGTGACTTCACATCAGACCCTGCTATTTCTGATGAATTGACAGCTCAGTTTGGTACTTTTGCGGCCTTTGCAGAGCGTCTCAGCTACCTTAAGGACTTGGGTGTGACCCATATTCAACTGCTCCCAGTTATGAGCTACTATTATGTCAATGAATTGAAAAATGCAGAGCGGATGAGCGAGTACGCTTCTAGCAACAGCAACTACAACTGGGGCTATGATCCACAGAGCTACTTTGCCTTTACAGGTATGTATTCTACAGATCCGACCGATCCAATGAAACGCATCGAGGAATTCAAAAACCTGGTCAATGAAATTCACAAACAAGGTATGGGTGTGATTTTGGATGTGGTCTATAACCACACTTCTAAGACCTTCTTGTTTGAAGATTTGGAGCCAAACTATTATCACTTTATGGAGGCAGATGGTACGGCTAAATCAAGCTTTGGTGGTGGTCGTCTGGGAACCACTCACTACATGAGCCGTCGTGTCTTAGTCGATTCCATCAAGTATCTTGTGGACGAGTTTAAGGTAGATGGTTTCCGTTTCGATATGATGGGGGATCATGATGCCGAAGCAATTGAGCTGGCCTTTACAGAGGCTCAAAAACTCAATCCAAACATTATTATGCTTGGTGAAGGATGGAGAACCTTTACAGGTGATGCCAATCAGCCTGTTCAGCCAGCGGACCAAGACTGGATGAGTTCAACAGATACGGTTGCGGTATTCTCAGATGAGATTCGTAACACACTCAAATCTGGTTATCCAAACGAAGGTCAGCCAGCCTTTATCACAGGCGGTGCTAAGAGTGTAGAATCTGTCTTCAATAACATCAAGGCACAACCAGGCAACTTCTTGGCAGATGATCCAGGTGATGTGATCCAATATATTGCTGCGCATGATAACTTGACGCTCTTTGATATCATTGCTCAGTCCATCAAGAAGGATCCATCAATCGCTGAAAATTACACGGAAATTCACCAACGTCAACGTTTGGGTAACTTGCTAGTTTTGACTGCTCAAGGGACACCGTTTATCCATTCTGGTCAGGAGTATGGACGGACCAAACAGTTCCGCCATCCTGATTACAAGGAGCCAGTTACAGAGGACAAGCTACCAAACAAGGCGCATTTGTTGACCAATGCAGATGGAACGCCATTTGACTATCCATACTACATTCATGATTCTTACGATTCATCTGATGCCGTCAACAAGTTTGACTGGACCAAAGCGACAGATGAGGCGCTCTATCCAGAGAATACCCGTACTCAGGCCTTTACAAAAGGATTGATTGCCTTGCGCAAATCTACAGATGCCTTCCGTTTGGGAACAAAAGAAGAAGTTGAACAGAAGGTTAGCTTGATTTCAATTCCAGGTCAAAATGGCATTGCCAAAAATGATGTGGTCATTGCCTATCAAACCATAGCAAGCAATGGGGACCGCTATGCTGTCTTTGTTAACGCAGATAACAAGGAGCGCAGCTTTGTTCTTTCAGATAGTTACAAAGAATTGCTGAAGGGTCAAGTGCTGGTCGATGGTAAGCGGGCTGGAATAGCAGCGCTGACTGATTTGGTAGGTGTGACATTGACAGATGATGCAGTTGTACTTGCACCTTTGACTGCAACAGTGATTCGTTTGCCTTATATCATCACAGAAGTTCCAGATACAGCACCTACTGCTGAAGAAAAACCAACCTTAGACTTTACTACGAAAGAACGTACAGAAGAATCTGTCCTTCCGATTGCAGAGGAAGTTCGCTATGATGCAACTCTCGCAAAAGGTCAATCTTATGTGCTTCAAGAAGGTAAGGCAGGTAAGAGAGTCTTGGTTTATCAAGATGTCTTGGTTGACGGCAAGGTGACCGCTACTAACTTGTTATCAGAAACAGTTGTAGATGGTGAAGCACGCATTCTTGTCCAAGGTAGTAAGGAAATAACACAAGAGGTAGCTAAGTCAGATCCAATTGTTAAGCAAGAAGAATTAAAACCAAGTTTTTCTACTCCAACAGCTCAAGTGTCTGAACAAACTACAAGTGCATCAAACAAAGAAAGCCTACCAGCTACAGGTGACCGCCAAACTGATTTGGCACTTCTAGGTCTCGGACTTGCTGGACTTGGTTTGACAGTTGCTGCACAAGGAAGAAACAAAAAATCAGAAGAATAGTATTCTTCGGTCGTAACAATAGTTTTTACAGTTTTTGGTAAAAACTAAAAATGTAGCAAAATTATTGAGATAGACCACATTATAAAACGCATAGAATCAACGGTTCAAGTGACATACTGATTTTATGCGTTTTTTAATGAAGAATTTACTTGGATTTTAGATCTCAAAAATTGTAATTTCTTTCATACATTTATTGATTCCCCTCCTCTCAAAAAATTTCGTTATATAGAAACAAGAATATTGTGACAGACATAGAAAACGCTTTATGGTATAATGAAAACATGACTTTATAAAAGGAGAAAAACATGTCAAATCTTTCAGTCAATGCGATTCGTTTCCTTGGTATTGATGCCATTGAGAAATCGAAATCAGGTCACCCTGGCATCGTTATGGGTGCAGCCCCAATGGCTTACAGCCTCTTTACTAAGGAACTTCGTGTCAATCCAGCGCAACCAAACTGGATTAACCGCGACCGTTTCATCTTATCAGCTGGCCATGGCTCCATGCTTCTTTATGGCCTCCTTCATTTGTCAGGATTTGAAGATGTCACAATAGATGAAATCAAGAATTTCCGTCAATGGGGTTCTAAAACACCAGGGCACCCAGAATTCGGTCATACAGCAGGTGTCGATGCGACAACTGGTCCGCTTGGACAAGGTATTTCAACTGCAACAGGTTTTGCGCAGGCAGAGCGTTACTTGGCGGCTAAGTACAATCGCGACGGTTTCCCAATTTTTGACCACTATACCTATGTTATCTGTGGAGACGGCGACCTCATGGAAGGTGTTTCAGCTGAGGCAGCGTCATACGCAGGTCTTCAGAAGCTTGAAAAACTCATCGTTCTTTACGATTCAAACGATATTAACTTGGACGGTGAGACCAAGGATGCCTTTACGGAAAATGTCCGTGCTCGCTACGATGCCTACGGTTGGCATACAGACCTTGTGACCGATGGTACAGATGTGGATGCGATTTTTGCGGCCATTGAAAAAGCAAAAACAGCAGGAAAGCCATCTCTGATTGAAATCAAGACAGTGATTGGTTATGGTTCACCAAACAAGGCTGGTAGCAATGCGGCTCATGGTGCTCCACTTGGACCAGATGAAGCAGAAGCAACTCGCAAGGCCTTGGATTGGAACTATGCTCCATTTGAGATTCCAGAAGAAGTCTACGCTGACTTCAAAGAAAATGTGGCTGATCGTGGTGCAGCAGCTTACGACGCTTGGGTTAAATTGGTTGAAGACTACAAGGCTGCTTATCCAGAATTGGCAGATGAAGTGACAGCTATCTTGGAAGGCCGTGAATTGGCAGAGCTCAAGCCAGAAGACTTCCCAGTTTATGAAAATGGATTTTCACAAGCCACTCGTAACTCATCACAAGACGCTATCAACGCAGCAGCAGCTGTTTTGCCAAACTTCTTTGGTGGTTCAGCCGACTTGGCTCACTCAAACATGACCGTCATCAAGGGCGAAGGCTTGCAAGATGCTGCAAATCCGCTCAATCGCAACATCCAATTTGGTGTGCGTGAATTTGCGATGGGTACGATCTTGAACGGTATGGCAGCTCATGGTGGACTTCGTGTCTTTGGTGGTACATTCTTTGTATTCTCAGACTACGTCAAGGCGGCGGTACGCTTGTCAGCTCTGCAAGGATTGCCAGTGACCTACGTCTTTACCCACGACTCAATCGCAGTTGGTGAAGATGGACCAACCCACGAACCAATCGAGCATTTGGCTGGTCTTCGTGCAATGCCAAACCTCAACGTTTTCCGTCCAGCAGATGCGCGTGAAACACAGGCGGCTTGGTACTTGTCATTGACCAGCAAATCAACACCATCAGCCCTTGTTCTCACTCGTCAAAACTTGACAGTTGAAGAAGGAACAGACTTTGATAAGGTTGCAAAAGGGGCTTATGTTGTCTATGAAGCAGCAGGCTTTGATACAATCCTTCTTGCATCTGGTTCAGAAGTGAACTTGGCTGTAAAAGCTGCTAAGGAACTGGAAGCAGCAGGCACTAAAGTTCGTGTGGTTTCTGTACCGTCTACTGAGCTCTTCGATGCACAAGATGCTGCCTACAAGGAAGAAATCCTTCCAAATGCCATTCGTCGTCGCTTGGCAATTGAAATGGGTGCAACTCAGGGCTGGTACAAGTATGTCGGCCTTGACGGTAAGGTGCTTGGTATCGATACGTTTGGTGCATCCGCTCCAGCCCAAACAGTTATTGACAACTATGGCTTCACAGTAGAAAATGTTGTGAAATTGGTTAATGAGTTGTAAAACAGATTAACTAGGAACAGCCCTTGTTTTCGGGGCTGTTTTTTTGAATCGACAGAAAACATGAAAAAGCACAATAAGTAACAGTTTGTTATCTATTGTGCTTTTAAATTATGTTTACTCATAATTTGAGTACAAGACTGTAGTGCTAAGGTAGTATGCGCTTCACTGTATTTCCTTTAACAATCTGAGGAGGATACAATTTTCCTTTTGGTCGTTTCCCGGTCTCAATTGCTGAAATGATACTTTTGGCTGCATCAATACCAAGTAATTCTTTAGGATGTTCAATTGTAGTTAATGTTAGTTCCTCAAAATTGTTGATATGCGAGTTGTCATGCCCTACGATAGAAAGGTCATTAGGAATGGAATACCCATTTTTAATTAATATATCGATAATTTTTTTGGCAATAGCGTCATTGTAACAAACTATTCCAGTTATTTCCGGATTTTCATGGATAGACTTAAGAGCTATTTCACAGATAGACTCAGAAGTTTCGGTCGTATAAGTAATAATCGAATGATTGGTTATATTTAACTTGTTTTCTTCACAAGCCTTGATAAATCCTTTCATACGATATTTACCCTGTAAGTCATCAATTTTGGTAATAAATAAGATGTTTTTATGACCATTTTTTATCAATTCACTAGTTGACTCATAACATATTTTTATATCATCAATTCGAAGGCAAGGAACCTCTAATTCTTCGTATGTTGAATTGATCATCAGAATTGGAATTTCAAGTTCTTTAAGTGTAACATAAGTTGCTATGTTGGGGTTGTACAAGTTGCTTTTAGTCGGTTCAATAATAAGCCCATCTACATTATGAGTAACCATTTTTTCAAGACATTTAAGTTCTTGTTCAACATTATTATTTGTACTAGATAATATTAGGGAATATCCTTGCTTCGTCAATTCTTCTTCGATACCACGAATTATTGACGGAAAGATATAGTCTGAAATATAAGTTGTGATAACTCCTATTGTTTTAGTTGGAGTATTATGTGTATTGAGTATAGAACGTTGTGTATTGATATAAGTACCAGACCCTCTTTTTTTGTATAGGTATCCTTCGGAAACTAGAAGTGACAGTGCATTCCTAATTGTTTGACGACTGACTTTATAGGTATTCTGCAATTCAATTTCTGTAGGTAATGGTTGGTCTTCAACGAATTGTTTGTGAATAATCATTTCTCTGATTTCAGAAGCAATCATCTGATATTTAGGCTTCATATAAAGAACCTCTTGTTTTATACTAATTTATTGTATTATAACATTATTTGGTACAAATTTTCAATAGATTTGCATAATTTTGTGCAGACAAATAAAAATAATAATAAAAAAGTATTGACAAATTTTTTGAAGAGGTTATAATATTAAATGTAAGCGCATACCAAAGAAGAATATATTCTAATAATTAAATTCTTAACGAAGGGAGAAGTGAGGGAGAAATTAAAATGTTCTCATAATTAACATTTTGACTAACTATATCTTATATACAGAAAAAACAGAGGTGTTACAAAAATGAAAATTAGTAAGTTAATAAAAAAAGCTGGATTTATGATCGCAGGAGTTACATTGTTATCAGGTTTAGCAGCGTGTAGTTCAACCACACGAGGTGGAGGCACCACAGAAGGAGCTCTTCAAGAAGGAGATTTAATTGGTATTTCGATGCCAACGAAAGCTGATCAACGTTGGAATGTCGATGGTGGAAACTTAGTTAAAGAGTTGGAAGCAGCTGGTTTTAAAACAAAACTTGCTTATGCAAATAACTCCCCTTCTCAACAATCTACAGATATTAATAACTTAGTTTCTGCTGGAGCGAAAGCTGTGGTTGTGGCTTCTGTAGATGGAACAGCCGTAGGTCCAGCTGTTCAGCAGGCGAAAGACGGTGGTGCGACGGTTATTGCCTATGACCGACTTATCATGAACACTGAGGCGGTTGACTATTATGTTACTTTTGATCTGGAGCGTACGGGCATTTTGGAGGCTGAAACGATTATCAGAAGGTTGGACTTAGAAAATGGTGGAGGAAAAGATATACCTTATAATATTGCGTTATTTGCAGGATCTGATGACGATAACAATGCTCCGTACTTCTTCAAAGGAGCGTGGGACTTGCTCCAACCGTATTTTGAATCTGGTCAACTTGTAGATCCATCTGGAATTGTAACAAAAGATTTTACAGTGGAAGACTGGAAGAAAATATCTGTCCATGCATGGGATCAATCTCAAGCTCAAAAACAAATGGATGCAATTATGACAAAATTAGGAGATCAACCTCTGGCTGCTGTTCTTTCACCATATGATGCTATTTCGCTTGGTGTTATGAAATCAATCAAAAATGCCCGCCCAGATATGACACCGTCTATTCCATTTGATGCAAAAAATCCAACAAATAAATCTGCTTGGCCAATTATTACAGGACAAGATGGTATGGATATTGCGATAACAAACATTTACTATGGTGCACAAGAACAAACAGTTTTTAAAGATGTTTCACTTCTCGCTAAACAAACTACAACTCTTATCAAAGAGATTTCAGAAGGGAAGACACCGTCTTCTGATAAAAAACCGATGAATAATGGCAAAAAGGATGTGCCAACATGGTTGATGCAATCCGATGAGCTAGTTAAAGAACCTACCGGTGATCAAAAAGGTCTCGATTATGTAGTGGAAACAGGATTTATAACTGAGGACCAATATCAAAAAGATATTAAGGCTCCAATTATTGAATAAAACCATAGAGGTTGGGCTAGTTTGTGATTGGGATTGCGAACTAGCCCGGTATTTTAAATATCCTTGCAGAGAATATTTGTCAGAAAAGCTAAAGTATAGAATAGAATGAGTAAGGAGATAGTATGCATGAATCTGAAATGATTTTACAGATGCAGGATATTACCAAAACATTTGGTCCCGTGAAAGCACTGTCTAATGTAAATTTGAATATCAAACGTGGGGAAATTCATGGAATTTGTGGGGAAAATGGTGCTGGAAAATCCACCCTAATGAATGTACTTTCGGGAGTTTACCCACATGGGACATATTCTGGTAAGATTTTGTATGATGGAAAAGAGTGTAAGTTTAAAAAGATTTCTGACTCGGAGGAGTTAGGGATTGTTGTTATTCAACAAGAGCTTGCTTTAAGCCCATTTCTGTCTATTGCGGAAAATATTTTTATGGGTAATGAAAAACAACACAATGGGGTGATAGACTGGATGCGCACACGCTCGGATGCAATTAAAGTTATGGGGCGTGTGGGATTGATGGAAAGTCCAGAAACCAAAATTATGGATATTGGTGTCGGTAAACAGCAACTTGTTGAAATTGCAAAAGCACTATCCAAAAATGTTAAGTTATTAGTTTTGGATGAACCGACAGCAGCGTTGAACGATGAAGATTCGGCTCATCTGTTGGATATTCTTAGAGATTTACGTGACAATCAAGGGGTAACATCTGTTATTATCTCACACAAGTTGAATGAGATTAAAGAGATCACTGATAATGTTACTATTATTCGTGATGGATCTACAGTTGGATATATGCCGAACTCCGAAGAAGAACCGTTAAATCAAGATCGATTGATTGCAGCAATGGTTGGACGTGAATTAACCAATTTGTATCCTGAACATGAGTCACATCCAGGTGATGAAATTTTGAGAATTGAGGATTGGACAGTTCACCATCCATTAGATCAACAACGTGTCGTAGTTGATCATGCCAATATTGAAGTACGTTCTGGAGAAATAGTTGGTATTGCAGGTTTGATGGGGGCAGGTCGAACTGAGTTAGCGATGAGTATTTTTGGACAATCCTATGGTTCAAATATTTCTGGAAAAGTTTTTATTCGTGGAAAAGAGACGGATACTTCTACTGTTCAAAAAGCAATAGCTGCCGGACTAGCCTATGCAACAGAGGATAGGAAAGGTTACGGATTGAATCTTTTGCAAAGTATTCGAGAGAATGCCTCGCTAGCTGCTCTACGGGAACATTCTAAAAACGGCGTTATGGACTCAAATGTTGAGCGTGTTGTTGCTGAACGTTATCGGAAAGAATTTCATATAAAAACTCCCTCTATTGAGGAGCAGGTCTCAAATTTATCTGGTGGGAATCAGCAAAAAGTGGTATTGGCCAAATGGGTCATTTCAAATCCAGATATTTTGATTTTAGATGAACCAACACGAGGAATTGACGTTGGTGCAAAATATGAAATTTATGAAATCATCGACAAATTGGCTAATGAAGGGAAAGCGATTATTGTTATTTCTTCGGAGCTCCCTGAATTGATTGGTATATGTGATCGCATTTATACAGTAAGCCAAGGTGTTGTCACAGAAGATGTGCCTAAAGAGAAATTCTCGCAAGAGTATCTCATGAAAGGGATGACAAAAGAAAAATCGAAGGTGGATGCGTAAAATGAGTACACAAACAAATACAGCTGTGAAATCAGCTAATCAAAAAGAAAAAGGCTTATTTGAGTCACTATTAGCAAATAGTCGTCAATACGGGATTGTCGGCGCCTTGATTGTCATCATAGCAGTCTTTCAATTTTTGACAGGAGGATTACTATTACAGCCTAATACAGTTGTGCAATTAATCCAACAAAATGCTTATGTTGTTATCTTGGCTATTGGTATGGTAATGGTCATTATCGCGACTCATATCGACTTATCAGTAGGGTCTCTAGTTGGTTTTATTGGTGGATGTGTTGCGTTGCTGATGCAAGATATGCATGTTAATTGGTTCTTATCAATTATTATTGGTATTTTAATTGGCTTATTGATTGGTATTTGGCAAGGATTTTGGGTCGCTTATGTTGGCATCCCAGGCTTCATCACGACGTTAGCAGGAATGTTAGTATTTCGTGGTCTAGCAACAACCATGATTAATGCATCTATTCCAGTAAACGATTCATCTTTCAATGCCATTGCGGCAAACTATCTTCCGAATGTTTTAGGATTCTGGGGACCATTTGATGGTTTGACAGTAGTAGTTGGTTTACTATTGATTTTGTTTTTTGCATATAGTCAATTTCGTAGTCGTAAGAAAGCCTTTTTAGTAGGTTTAGATGTCGAACCATTATCTGCTACCTATACTAAAATTGGGATAGCGGCAGTTATCATAGGAGCATTAACATATTTGTTTGCAACTTCTGGTAATGCAGTTCAAGGTGGGATTCCTATCATGTTAGTCATTGTCGGAGTTTTGGTTGCCCTATATAACTTTATTTTGACAAAAACTGTATTTGGTCGTCATGTATATGCAGTCGGAGGCAATCGTCGTGCTGCGATGTTATCCGGTATCAATACTAAGCGAGTAGATTTCCTGTTGTATGTTCATATGGGATTCTTGTCAGCGATTGCAGCTATTGCAATGCTTTCGCGCTTGAGTTCGGCGTCCGCAGCAACAGGTAACTCCTTTGAAATGGATGCAATTGCCTCCTGTTTTGTTGGTGGTACTGCAGTAACGGGTGGTATCGGTACAGTTCCAGGTGTAGTTGTCGGTGCAGCTGTGATTGGGGTTATTAACCAAGGGTTATCTATCATGGGTGTTGATTCGGCATTGATTCAAACAATTAAAGGATTAGTACTGTTGCTTGCAGTAGCCATTGATATTTATTCAAAACGTCGTAAACACTAATATTTTTTGAAAAGAGGAATGAAAATGGGCAAAGAATTAAATGATATTTCAAAGTGTCGTCTGTATGGTTTGACTGCACTTGTGTGCTTCGTTTGGTTGGTCCAAAGTATCTATGAGACTCTCCAGGCTGGGCAGGCTGTCTTCACAGTATTGAATATTATTTTTTATCTATCACTTCTTTTTGTCATTGTCTATACCGCGTATACGGCATATGATATGAAAAAGTCGCTTAAGAAGAAAAAGTAGTGATAGCTTCCATTCATTTCTTGATTATTGGAGGGAAATTCTCCTACAGATTGTGAATTTTGAAAGTTATCATCAATCCAGTTTTGGACGGGTTAATGATGACTTTTAATTTTTAATTCTAATAATAAATTATAGAGTCAATAAAGTTTAGATAGTGTGGTAATTGAGTATCTGTAAGAAAAAGGAGGAAATGAGATGCATCATATTATGGATGACATAGTTCAAGGACGTACATCCTTAGGAATTGAATTTGGATCGACACGAATTAAGGCCATTTTAATTGATAGTCATCAACAAACAATAGTCTCGGGCAGTTATGATTGGGAGAATCAATTGGTAGATGGTGTTTGGACCTACTCATTGGATGCTGTGTGGACTGGTCTGCAGTCTGCCTATCGTCAGCTAGTTGAGGAAGTGCAATCTAAGTATGGTATTCATCTAACCCAAATTGGTCAAATCGGTATTAGTGCGATGATGCATGGCTATATGGCTTTTGATGAAAAAGATCAGCTATTAGTCCCTTTTCGCACATGGCGCAATACAATTACAGGACAGGCTGCTGAAGAATTGAGCCAACTGTTCGATTTTAACATTCCTGAACGTTGGAGCATAGCACATCTTTATCAGGCGGTTTTGAATAAGGAAGAACATGTACCAAATATTTCATTTTTGACCACTTTAGCCGGATACATTCATTGGCAGTTGACCGGTCAAAAAGTTTTGGGAGTTGGAGATGCGTCGGGCATGTTCCCTATTGACTCTGATACTGGATATTATAAGGAAAATTTCCTTGCGTCATTTGATAGCTTGATTAAGGAGTATGATTTTTCTTGGAATTTAAGATCTATTTTACCAGCGGTTTTGCCGGCAGGAAGTTTAGCTGGAGTATTAACGCCAGAAGGAGCTAATCGTTTAGATCCAACAGGTCAGTTAAAATCAGGAGCTCGTCTCTGTCCGCCAGAAGGGGATGCAGGAACTGGAATGGTAGCCACAAACAGTGTATCGCAACGGACAGGCAATGTCTCAGCTGGAACGTCTATTTTTGCAATGATTGTTTTAGAGCGCGCTTTGCAACACCGACATTCAGAGATAGATATTGTTACAACTCCGGTTGGTGATACAGTTGCAATGGTACACGCGAACAATTGCAGTTCAGACATAAATGCTTGGGTCAAACTATTTCAGGAGTTTTCAGTTTTGTCTGGTCAATCAATTAGCAGTTCAGATATTTACCCATTGCTTTTCAATGCGGCTTTATCGGGTGAAAAAGATTGTGGTGGCTTGTTATCCTATGGCTATTATTCTGGGGAAAGTATCACCAATATAAACGAAGGTAGGCCGCTCTTGGTGCGTACTCCTGAAAGTAGATTTTCAGTACCGAACTTAATGCGGAGTCATATTTTATCGGCATTTTCAACCCTGGCAATTGGAATGGAAATTTTGGTAGATGAAGAGCAAATTCAGATTGATAGTATCTTAGGGCATGGTGGTATTTTTAAAACTCCACAAGTTGCCCAAAGTTTATTAGCTGCAGCTATTCAAACACCGGTATCGGTCATGGATACGGCTGGAGAAGGAGGTGCTTGGGGCATTGCACTCTTGGCTGATTATTTGAATTATGCTACTGAACAACCATTAAGTAGCTATCTGGAAGAAATTGTATTTGTAGATGCTCCTGTTGAGACGATTGAGCCGAATTCAGAAGATAGTGAGGGATTTAAGGTATTTCTAGCAAATTATAAAAAAGGACTAGCTATTGAAAAGGTGGCAGTCGAGAGAGTTTAAGGAGATACTATGTTAGAAGAACTAAAGAAAGTTGTATACCAAGCAAATTTGGAATTGCCAAAACGTAACTTAATTCAATATACTTGGGGGAATGTTAGTCAAGTTGATCGAGCATCCGGTCTCTTTGTTATTAAACCGTCAGGTGTTGATTATGATGTGATGACTGCTGATGACATGGTTGTTTGTGATTTTGATGGTAATGTAATTGACGGCAACCTTCGTCCGTCATCAGATATGCCAACTCATGCAGTATTATATAAGACATATTCTGAAATAGGCGGTGTTGTTCACACGCATTCGCCTTGGGCAGCTTCTTGGGCACAATCTGGGCTAGATGTGCCAGCAATGGGGACAACTCATGCAGATACGTTTTACGGGACAGTTCCGTGTGCCCGATTTTTGACGAAAGAAGAGCTTGATGCTGGTTATGAACATGAGACAGGGAATGTAATCGTTGAGACATTTACAAAACGCGGATTAGATCCAGTCTCTGTTCCAGGTATTCTACTCCAAGGACATGGACCTTTTACTTGGGGAAAAAATGCAGAAGATGCTGTTATGCACGCCGTGGTTTTGGAAGAAGTTTGTCGAATGAATGCTATTACTCGTTTTCTAAATCCATTTGCACCAGAGTTGCCTCAATATATTTTAGACAAACACTATTTAAGAAAACATGGTAAGAATGCTTACTATGGTCAGAATTAATTTCTATTTAAAAGGAGCTATATTATGTTAGAAACAAAAAAAGAATTTTGGTTTGTGGTTGGATCACAACATTTATATGGTGAAGAAACGCTTGAGGAAGTCAAAAAACATGCGAGAGAGATGGTAGATCGTCTGAATGCAAGTGGCCGACTCCCTTACCCATTAGTATTTCAAGAAGAATTAGCTGTTTCTGCTGATGTTATTACCAAGTTGATGAAAGAAATTAATTACCGAGACGAGATCGCTGGTGTTGTAACTTGGATGCATACTTTCTCGCCAGCTAAGATGTGGATTCGTGGCACTAAATTGTTACAAAAACCACTCTTACATTTAGCAACCCAATATAATGAGTCTATTCCGTGGTCGACGATTGATATGGATTTTATGAACCTCAATCAATCAGCTCATGGGGATAGAGAGTATGGTTTTATCAATGCTCGTCTTAAGAAAAATAACAAAGTAGTTGTTGGTTATTGGCAAAATGAATCTATTCAAAGCCAAATTGGTCAATGGATGGACGTGGCAGTTGCCTACAATGAAGGGTTTAATATAAAAGTGGCTCGTTTTGGGGACAACATGCGTAATGTTGCTGTTACTGATGGTGACAAGATTGAGGCACAAATTCAGTTAGGTTGGACTGTTGATTACTATGGAATAGGTGATTTAGTTGAAGTAATTGATCAAGTAACTGATGAAGAGGTAGATACTCTCTTTGCAGATTACAAGGAGCTTTACGACTTTGACTATGGTGACTATGATGTTGCAATCTGGGAAGAGCACGTGAAGGAACAAGCTAAATATGAGATTGCACTGAAACGGTTCCTTGATGCTGGTGGCTACACGGCCTTCTCTGATAATTTTGAAGATTTGCACGGCATGAAACAGTTGCCAGGTTTAGCTGTTCAACGATTAATGGCGCAAGGTTATGGTTTTGCAGGGGAAGGTGATTGGAAGACTGCTGCCCTTGATCGTTTTATGAAAGTGATGGCACATAATCAGAATACTGGTTTTATGGAAGACTATACTTACGAACTTGCTATCGGTAAGGAATCTGTCCTACAATCTCACATGCTTGAAGTCGATCCTACACTGGCCAAAGACAAACCAAAAATACTTGTCTCTCCATTAGGAATTGGGGGAAAAGCAGATCCAGCTCGTCTTGTATTTGATGGAAAAGCGGGAGAAGGTGTCGTCGTATCAGTAGCAGATTTTGGAACACACTTCAAATTACTTATCAATGAAGTAAGTGCGTTTGAGCCAACAGAGCTAGCTCCACATTTACCAGTTGCACGTGTACTTTGGGAGGTAAAACCTAATTTCCAAGATGGTGTAAAAGCTTGGATTGAGGCTGGGGGAGGCCACCATACAGTTGTTTCGTTGAATGCGACCTCTGATCAGGTTATTGATTGGGCTAAATTAGTAGGGCTTGAGTATGTGTTGATAAAGTAGCTTTCTAAGTTGTTAAGGAGACAAGGATGACAGTTACAACAAAAATACTAGAGATGATAGATGATAAGGAAGTCACACAGGTTCGGCTACAGAATAAGAATGGTCTTGTGGTTAGTTTTCTGACTTTAGGGGCCACTTGGCAAGAATTTTTAGTTCCGCAACCAGATGGTTCTTATAAAAATCTTTTGTTGGGTTTTGATGTGCCAAGTGACTATTACCGAAATGATCTTTTTGCAGGTCAAACAATCGGACGAGTTGCCGGTCGTATTGCAAAAGGAGAGCTTATTCTAGGTGGAAATAGTTACCAGTTACCAATAAATAATCATCAAAATTGCTTACACGGAGGTCCAGAAGGTTTTCATCAACTACACTGGGATTACCAAGTAATCGAGGATGAGGATAGGGTGACGGTGGTTTTCTCACACAGTATAACAGAGGCACATGACGGATTTCCAGCTGATATGGATGTAACGGTAGCTGTTTGTTTGACAAATGAGAATCAGGTTATATTTGAGTTTTCAGGGGCAAATGCTACTAAGTCAACAGTTTTCAATCCTACAACCCACCCCTACTTTAATTTGAGTCGTTATCAAAACCTACAGACACACGAATTGATGGTTGCTGCAGATTATGTTTTGGAGACTGATGACGAATTGATTCCCTCCGGTCAATTTCTGCCGGTCGATAATACGCCATTCGATTTTAGAAAGTTAACTAATCTTAGTCGAGCAATTGAGCAGAGTGTAGGCTTTGATGATGCATTTGTTGTCAACCAAGCAGAGAACCAGCCCATAGTTGTTTTGCGTGATAGAGAGAGTGGAGATCAGCTAAATGTATATTCTGAGCGTCAAGGGGTAGTTATCTACACCATGAACTCGCTGACAGAAGGAGTTTCATTTGCGCGTGACGATGGAAAAGCGGGTATCATTCACGAAGGAATTGCAATTGAACCGCAAAATCTTCCTGATGCAGTTCACCATGAACATTTTGATTCCATTATTCTCGCTCCTAACGTAGAACAGACTTATCACATTATCTACGAATATGTGTCCAGTCTATAAGTTAAACGGATTATCAAAGCAGCCCTTCGCCGAGGGGCTGTTTTGTGTTATACTATAAACAAAAGGAGCTGTTATGAAATCTTTGAAATTTGATTTTTTGGCCTTTGTCGTCGGTGGGATGTTGTTTGGGGTTGGCCTAAGTTTACTTTGGGATGGTCTGCCTACTTGGCCTAATTTTCTAGGTGCCATCTACTTATTTCTCTGTTGGCTGGCCTTTTCGTTTATCACGGATGATTTGTATGAAAAGATACCTAAAAATGCCTTGGCAGAAAAAATCGCCTTCCCGTCCCTCTATCTCTTTGCCCCTCTGGTATTTCTCTTAAAGCTGAGAAAGTGAATCTTGTAAATATCTCGGTATGTCTGTGCGAGGTTGCCAGTTGTGCCTGTTTTGCTATTTGAATAGAAAAATACCTTACGGCATAGGTTGGTACGGACCTTGGTTGCCCTATGTCCAAACTGCTCTTAGTCAGAGGTTTGCCTTTTTCTGAAAATATGACTCATTTTCTTGTTTTTTCTTTTTTTATATGATATACTTAACGAGTTAATTAAAAGGTTAAGGAAATAAAATGAATCCGATTGCGTTAGAAATTGAAAAATGTTTGCATGAGATTGTCCTGAGTTCGGAAAATCAACTGGAGATTCTAGTTGGTAATTGCCAGAGCTCGGTCAAGTTGACCAATACCCAGGAGCATATCCTTATGTTGATTGAAAAGAATGCTTATACCAATACTGAGATTGCCAAGCAGCTCAATATCAGTCAGGCTGCAGTGACTAAGGCCACCAAGTCTTTGGTTGCGCAAGGCCTCTTGGAGGCAGTGCGGGATAGCAAGGATGGCCGTGTTGTTCGCTTTAGTCTAACGGACCTGGCTCGTCCCATTGCGGCGGAGCATGCCCACCATCATGTCCACACATTAGAGGCTTACGAGGACTTGCTAAAGGGTTACACGACTGATGAGCAAGAATTGATTGGTCGATTTATGCAGGATTTAGTGGAGAAGATTAAAAAATAATGAGATACATCACAGTGGAGGATTTGTCCTTCTATTATGACAAGGAGCCGGTCCTAGAGCACATCCATTATCACTTGGATAGTGGGGAGTTTGTGACCTTGACGGGTGAAAATGGGGCTGCCAAGTCTACCTTGATCAAGGCGACCCTGGGGATTTTGAAACCAAAAATTGGTCAGGTGACTATTTCTGAAAAAAGCACCAAGGGGAAAAAGTTACGTATGGCTTATCTGCCGCAGCAGATTGCTAGCTTTAATG
Source organism: Streptococcus sp. A11 (assembly GCF_043674225.1). Lineage (NCBI taxonomy): Bacteria > Bacillati > Bacillota > Bacilli > Lactobacillales > Streptococcaceae > Streptococcus > Streptococcus sp. A11. The sequence continues at coordinate 35,691 of NZ_JBIMJS010000010.1, read as the reverse complement.
CTGGTTTTCCAAGTACTGTTTTAGAATTTGTTCGTTCTGGTCGATATCCAAGACAGGGGTGGTTTAGACGGTTGACGGCTCACGATGAGGAACATGTGAAGAAGAGTTTGGATTCGGTTGGTATGTGGGAGCATCGAGATAAAAAACTGGGGTCACTGAGCGGTGGACAAAAGCAACGGGCTGTCATTGCTCGGATGTTTGCATCTGATCCGGATATTTTCATCTTAGATGAGCCAACCACTGGAATGGATAGTGGGACCAAGGACGATTTTTACCGCCTTATGCACCATGCGGCCAAGAAACACGGCAAGTCAGTCCTCATGATTACCCATGATCCAGATGAGCTTAGCAAGTATGCGGACCGTAACATCCATCTGGTGCGGGACCAAGCGTCACCATGGCGTTGTTTCAACGTCCACGAACCCGACGAGGAGGTAGGCCATGTTTGATCTGTCTATTTTCCAGTATGATTTCATGCAGCGGGCTTTTTTGGCAATTATTGCCATGAGTTTGTTTTCGCCAATCCTGGGTGTTTTTCTCATTCTCAGAAGACAGAGTTTGATGTCAGATACCCTTAGTCACGTTTCCTTAGCAGGTGTGGCGTTTGGTTTGGTTTTGGGGATTTCTCCGACTGTGTCCACCTTACTTGTTGTGATTGTTGCAGCAGTCTTTCTTGAATACTTGCGTACGATCTATAAAAACTTTATGGAAATCGGTACGGCTATTTTGATGTCTACAGGTCTGGCTATTTCCCTTATTGTTATGAATAAGTCTGGCGGTAAGTCGAGTTTGAGTTTAGATCAATACCTATTTGGATCGATTGTCACTATTAGCCAGGAACAGGTCTGGGCTTTGTTTGGCATTGCAGTTGCGGTTATCTTGTCGACCCTTCTCTTCCTACGTCCTATGTATATCTTGACTTTTGATGAGGATACGGCTTTTGTGGACGGTTTACCAGTACGTGCCATGTCGATTGCATTTAATGTGGTGACAGGTGTCGCCATTGCCCTGATGATTCCTGCGGCTGGTGCCCTCTTGGTATCGACCATCATGGTCTTGCCTGCAGCCATTGCGCTTCGTCTTGGGAAAAATTTCAAGTCGGTGATTGTGTTCGGGATGTTGATTGGCTTCTTTGGAATGGTCACTGGTTTGTTGACATCTTACTATGCTGAAACACCTGCAAGTGCCAGCATTACATTGATTTTTATTAGTATTTTCTTATTGGTGAATCTAGTTACCAAGTTTAAAAAATAGGAGGAATTATGAAAAAATTAGCTCTTTTAGGTTTGGGTTTATCGTTCTTAGCCTTGTCGGCCTGCGGCAATAGCACAGCTTCTCAGGATGATGAGTTGAACATTGTGACGACTTTTTATCCAGTATATGAGTTTACTAAGCAGGTTGTGGGTGAGGAAGGAACCGTTGATCTTTTGATTGAAGCGGGAACAGAAGTTCATGACTTTGAGCCGTCTGCTAAAGATATCGCTTTGATTCAAGAAGCGGATACCTTTGTCTATGAAAATGAAAATATGGAAACCTGGGTGCCAGATGTTTTAGACAGTATTGATACTGAAGCGGTCGGTGTTATCAAGGCGACGGAGGGAATGTTGCTCTTGCCTGGTAGTGAGGAAGAAGAACATGACCACGAAGAAGGGGAAGACCACGAACACGCCTATGACCCACACGTATGGTTGTCACCTGAACGTTCCATTACCTTGGTGGAAACCATTCGGGATGGGTTGATTGCCCAGTACCCTGATAAAAAAGCTGTTTTTGAAGAAAATGCAGCTGCTTACATTGAAAAGTTAGAAGCTCTGCATTCTCAATATACAGAAACCTTGTCAGCTGCTAAGCAAAAATATTTTGTCACCCAGCATACTGCCTTTGCCTATTTGGCTTTGGATTATGGTTTGCACCAAGTGTCGATCACAGGTGTCTCTGCAGACCAAGAGCCTACGGCAACTCGTTTGGCGGAATTGACCGAGTATATCAAGACCTATGGCATCAAGTATATCTATTTTGAAGAGAATGCGTCTTCAGCAGTAGCGGAAACCTTGGCAAAAGAAACTGGCGTGGAACTGGATGTTTTGGATACGCTTGAGAGTGTAACGACAGAAGCTATGGATAGTGGTGAGGATTATATTTCCATCATGGAAGCAAACTTGGCGGCTTTGGAAAAAACAACCAGTCAAGCAGGAGTGGAAATCTTGCCAGAAGAGGGTGCTGAGACGGCTCAGACGGTTTACAATGGCTACTTTGAAGATGCTGCTGTTAAAGACCGCACTTTGTCAGATTATGCCGGGGAGTGGCAGTCTGTTTACCCATATTTGCTTGATGGTACGCTTAATCAAGTTTGGGATTACAAGGCGAAAATTAAAGGTGATATGACAGCTGAAGAGTATAAGGCATACTACGACACAGGTTACAAGACAGACGTTGATCAAATCAACATTACTGACAATACTATGGAGTTTGTAGTGGGAGACAAGTCTTACAAGTATACTTATAAGTACGTGGGTTATGAAATTTTGACTTATAAAAAAGGTAACCGTGGTGTTCGTTTCTTATTTGAAGCAACGGATGCCGATGCTGGCGACTACAAGTATGTACAATTCAGCGACCACAATATCGCACCTGTTAAGACAGGTCATTTCCATATCTATTTTGGTGGAGAGAGCCAAGAAAAACTATTGGAAGAATTGGAAAACTGGCCGACCTACTATCCAGTTGGTTTGACTGGTTTGGAAATTGGTCAGGAAATGCTGGCTCACTAAGAAAAATGAGAAGACTGGGCAAGGTGTTCAGTCTTTCTTCTTGACATTTTTTGACTACAGATGTAAACTAATGTTAGAAAATGACTGTCGGGAGGTGAGTTTATGGAGCAGATGATTTCTGCTGCGGAGTGGCAGGTCATGCGGGTTCTGTGGGCCCATCCTGGTGCGACTTCTCAGGAAATTATTCAGGCCTTGCAGGAAGGCTTTGACTGGCAGGCGACGACCATTAAGACACTCTTGGGGCGGCTACGGAAGAAAAACTATCTGAGAATGGCTAAGGAAACTAGCAAGTATCACTATTATCCGCTGATCAGTGAGGAAGAACATTTGCAGGCGCAGGTGGAACTCTTACTAGCTACCATCTGTTCCACAAAACAGGGGCAGTTAGTTGAAAACTTGCTAGACACAGGGACATTTTCCCAAAAAAGCCTTGAACAACTAGCTAGTAAAATAGCCCAACTACAAAAGACTGCACCTGAGCGAATCGCCTGTCAATGCTTGGCAGGTCAATGTACCTGTGGGCATCATCATACTCTTCGAAAATCAACCTCAGACGTTGTTGACTTGACTTGATGAACTTCAGTTCTATCTGCATCTGCGTCGCCTAGTCGGAACCTGATTTTCATTGAGTATAAAAAAGGAGAAAAAACATGAAGCAAACTTTGAAATTGAAAAACTTATCGTGCCAAAACTGTGTCAAACACGTGACCAATCACCTCTTGGATTTGGACGGAGTAGAAGAGGTGAACATCCAGCTGGATCAGCAGTTGGCGGAGGTGGAGACCTCTGTGGCCTATGACTTGGAACGGTACCAAGAGGTGCTGGATGATACAATCTATGAAGTGGAAGAGTTGATATAAATGAAATAAAAAATAAGGAGAGATTCTGAAAAGATCTCTCCTTATTCTTTATTCTACATCCTTGTTTCCAAACATATTTGGCAGCTGTTTGAATAATTGTCCCACATCTAATTGATTTTTTTCAGCTTGGCTAGCTAATTGTAAGCTATGTTCCAATGTTTCTTCATCTAGATATTTTAACTTGATGAGGCTACCTTTCACAGCAGTTGTTGTAAAGAGGTTTGCTTTAGGTTCCATATCAATCACAACATTTACTTTTTGTTTAGCATACTTTGCATCTGCCGTGAGGATTTCCATTGCTGGTTTGAAGCCTAGTTCTTGCAAGTGTTCTCTCGCTTCAGGAATGGTTAGTCCGATGAGATTTGGAATTGTAACTTCTTGATTACTTGCATCTATGATTTCTTGATTGATATAGTAGAGCTTGATTAGACTTCCTTTGTCTAATTTTCCTGATTTTGGAACCATATCAACCACTTCATTATCTCTGGTTGTCTCTTGACGGTATTTTTTATTTGGCTTTACCAAAGTAAGAGTTACCCGAAACCCAAGTTCTTCGAGATGGCGTTTAGCTTCCTCGGCATCTAGGTCAATAACATTAGGAACCTGTACTTGACTTAAATTTTTTTCGTGTTGACGGTCCAAAGCTTTATCAACAATAGGAGCGGCAGCTTGTACAGTATCCCCGATTATTTTTGTTGTATCAGGGATAATATCAACAAGCTTATTCAAATTGAATTTATCCAGTGGACTTTTTTTCTTCGCCATTTTTTTCTCCTCAGTCTAATACCATATATACATTATTATAGAATATCACTAAGTTTTTTGTCAATAAACTCAACATATTTTATCTGAATAATATCCTCGTCGGGCTGCTTTTTATAATGCTTTGAGGAGTTTGTTCAGGTCCATCTGGGCTTGCCTAAGCCTAATTTGATCCCAGAAGCCATCTTCTTGAAAGCGTGGAATCAGGTGGACATGGAAATGGGTGCCGACATCAAACAAGCGATCGTTGCAAGCTATGGTCACACCGTCAATTATCAATGCTTGACAGAGTTTATCAGTCAAAAAGACTTCCAAGTCCGATAGCTCATAGCGAACAACAGGTGGGACTTGGCTGAGCGTGTCATAGTGGTCTTTGCTGATAATCAGTAGATGCCCCGTTTGGACAGGGTCAATGTCCCAGACCACCTTGAAATATTCCGTCTGGTAGAGAATATCTTCTTCTTTGAGCTGGTGGCAAAAAATGCAGGTCATGTCTTTTCTCCTAGGTTAGCAGAAAAGGAAATCACATAGGATTTCCTTGGGAGATGTTAATACGTCAACACAGAATACTTTTTCTTACCACGACGGATAACGGTCAACTCGCCGTCGATTTTGTCGCTGTCAGAAAGAGTGTAGTCCAAGTCTTGCACACGCTCACCATTGACATAAATCGCACCATTTGCTACGTCTTCACGAGCTTGGCGTTTTGAGTTGACAATACCAGAGGTAACCAAGAGTTCAACGATGTTAAGGTTGTCTTCAGTCTGGACTGCGTAGTTTGGAACGTTGCTGAGGCCCTGCTTGAGTTCATTTGCGGATAGGTTTTTGATGTTGCCAGCGAACAATTGCTCGGTAATGTTAAGGGCTTGGTTATAGGCTTCTTTACCGTGGACCAAAGTAACGACTTCCTTAGCCAAAATCTTCTGAGCTAGGCGTTCGTGACGGGCAGCGTCAAATTGTTTCTCGATTTCAGCGATCTCACCTAATGACAAGAAGGTAAAGATTTTCAAGAAACGAACGGCATCATCGTCCATGACATTGAGCCAGAATTGGTACATTTCATACGGAGAAGTCTTGTCGGCATCCAACCAAACGGCGTTGCCTTCTGACTTACCAAACTTCTTACCTGTCGAGTCAGTGATAAGTGGTACAGTCATAACGTGACCAGACTTGTCGGCCTTACGGCGAAGCAACTCGGTACCTGCTGTCATGTTACCCCACTGGTCAGAACCACCGATTTGTAGGGTCACATTGTGCTTGTCATTGAGCTCGTAGAAGTCATAGCCCTGCATGATTTGGTAGGCAAACTCGGTGTAGGAAATACCTGTTTCAATCCGTTTTTTCACAGAGTCCTTGCTCATCATGTAATTGACCGTGTAGTATTTACCAACATCACGGAGGAAGTCGATAAAGCTGATGTCTGAGAACCAGTCGTAGTTGTTGACCATTTCGGCCTTGTTGTCACCATTTTCAAAATCCAAGAAGCGAGAGAGTTGACCTTGGATTTTTGTCACCCAACCGTCCACGGTGTCCTTTGTCTGCAAGCTGCGCTCCGCATCCTTGAAGGAAGGGTCGCCAATCAGACCAGTCGCACCGCCAACGAGGGCGTAAGGCTTGTGACCTGCCAACTGCAAGCGACGGCTGGTTAAAATCGCAACCAAGTGCCCCAAGTGTAAACTATCTGCTGTTGGATCGTAGCCTGTGTAATAAGAAACCTGTCCTTCTGTTAATGCTTTTACCAAGGCTTCTTCGTCTGTCGTTTGAAAGACCAAGCCACGAGCTTTTAGTTCTTCAAAAATATTCATATGAGGCTTTCTCCTTTTAAAATTTCCCCCTATTATACCATGAAATTGTAGAAAGTGGGCAAAGTTTGGTATAATAAAAGGAATAAGGAGTTACTATGACGACGAAACATTCTAAATTCAAAACGATGCTGGCTTCTTTTAGTCTGACCAATGGATTGGGCATCTTGTTAAGAAGCATCAAATTACTGGTGGATTATTTGGCGGTCATTTTCCTAGTCTTGGGCAGTCTGGGTGCCGGGGTTGGAGTTGGCTATGTCTTTAGCCTATTTGACCAAGTAGAGGCGCCTAGTAAGGAAGAGCTGCTGTCCAATATCACCAATATTAGTAGAAATTCTCATATTGTCTTTTCGGATGGTTCTCCTGTAGCAGATATCAATTCAGACTTGTTGCGGAGCCCTATTGAAAATGCAGATATTTCTGACTATATCAAGCAGGCTGTGATTGCAACGGAGGATGTCACCTTTGAAAGCCACAATGGTGTTGTGCCTAAGGCGGTATTGCGTGCGGCTCTGGGTTCGGTTGGTTTTGGTTCTTCCAGCGGTGGTTCGACCATTACTCAGCAGTTGATTAAGCAGCAGATTGTAGGCGACGCTCCGACTTTTACACGTAAGGCCAATGAAATTATCACAGCCTTGGCTCTGGAGCGGGACATGTCCAAGGAAGATATTTTGACTACTTATCTCAATGTCTCGCCTTTTGGTCGAAATAATCAGGGCAAAAATATTGCCGGTGTAGAAGAAGCGGCGCGGGGAATTTTCGGAAAATCAACCAAGGAATTAACAGTTCCTCAGGCAGCCTTTATCGCAGGTTTGCCACAGAGTCCCATTGTCTACTCGCCCTATGCGGCAGACGGTAGTCTCAAGTCGGATGAGTATATGTCTTACGGCCTGGCTCGACACCAAGATGTACTCTATAATATGTACCGGGCAGAATTTCTGACCAAGGAAGAGTACGAGACCTATAAGGATTATGATATTCGCCAGGACTTCCTTCCTCCTAGTCCGGTAACAGAGGATACCAAGGATTTTCTATACTATGCTGTTCTGGATGAAGCCATTGACGTCATGTATGATTATCTGGTGGAGCGGGATAAGGTTTCAGATGCCAAGCTGAAAAATGATGAAACCGTTCAGGAATACAGAGAGCTTGCTGCCCAAGAAATTAGCCAAGGTGGCTATACCATCACTTCTACGGTCAATCCTGCTATTCACAATGCCATGAATGCTGTGGCGCGTGACAATGGCTACTTGCTGGATGAAGGAAACGGAGTTGTAGAGACCGGTTCGGTCTTGCTAGATAACAAGACAGGTGCAGTGCTTGGCTTTGTTGGTGGCCGTGATTTTTCACAGAACAAGAACAATCATGCTTTCGATACTGTTCGTTCTCCTGCATCAACCATTAAGCCTATTTTGGCCTACGGTATTGCTATGGACCAGGGCCTAATCGGATCGGCTAGTATCTTCTCAGATTACCCAGCTCGTTTCTCCAGTGGCGAGCAAATCATGCACGTCAATAACCGAGGTTCAGGTATGATTGATTTGCAGACTGCTCTCAATCGCTCGGTCAATATACCTGTCTTTTGGACCTATAAGATGCTGCAACAGTCTGGTGTGGATGTCAAGTCCTATATGGAGAAGATGGACTACCACATTCCGATGTATGACATTGAAAGTCTGCCTCTCGGAGGGGGGATTGATGTTTCTGTAGCTACCAATACCAACGCCTATCAAACCTTGGCAAACGGTGGCGTCTACAACAAGCATTATATGGTGGAGAATATCAAGAAGGCTGATGGGACAGTTGTTTACCAGCACCAGGCGGCACCTGTTCAGGTTTACTCTAAGGCAACTTCGAGTATCATGATGAACCTGCTCAAGGGGGTTATTTCCTCTGGCTTGACCACAACCTATGCAAACCGTATCAGGGCTATCAACCCTCAAGTATTGGCCAATACAGATATAGCTGGTAAGACTGGTACGAGTAATGACGCTGCAGATGCTTGGCTCATGCTTTCGACCCCTCAGGTTACCTTGGGCTCCTGGGCAGGCTATGATGATAATAGGAGCATGAGTGTTTATGCAGGTTTGAATAACAATTCTCACTATGTTGCTTATTTGTCCAATGCCATCTATCAAGTGGCACCGGAATTATTCTCTGGACGATTTACACTGGATGATAGTGTGATTGCATCTAATGTAGTCACCTCTACTGGGCAACGGCCAGGTAGTGTGCAGGTCAATGGCCGTACGATTAACGTATCAGGTGCTACTACGACTAGTTATTGGGCCAAGAATGGGGCGCCGGTGACCAACTATCGATTTATGGTAGGTGGAACAGAGGCTGATTATCAGACAGCTTGGAATAGTTTGTTTGGCAACCAGCAGCGTAGGACGACCTCCTCAAGCAGTAACAGCAGGACAGGTTCTTCTAGCAGTTCGAGCTCATCATCCTCAGCAAATAATAATGACGGAGATTCCGAACCAAGCTCGGACTCTGGTGAAGAAGATAACCCTTGATTTTTAAGCGGTCTTGTGTTATAATTTTATAAATAATTTGTCGTCTGTCTTGTTTGAAATCTTGTCCAAACAAGACTTGCAGCAGTTAAATCACACTTTTCAAAGGAAGATTTAGCTGCTCTTTTTGTGTCTATGGACAGAATTTTTTAAGATTGTTATCCATTCTTAAAGATTCTAAATATTCAGAAAAAGGACAAAAGCTAGCTCGCTAGGGCTGGCGATAGATAAAACTCGACCAGATAGCGAGTAGCTTGACGGTCTCGTATCTTATTACAAAGGAGAAAACTTTTGGCAGGACATGAAGTTCAGTACGGTAAGCACCGTACCCGTCGTAGTTTTTCAAGAATCAAGGAAGTTCTTGATTTACCAAATTTGATCGAAATCCAGACAGATTCTTTCAAAGATTTCTTGGATTCTGGTTTGAAGGAAGTCTTTGAAGATGTACTTCCAGTATCAAACTTCACAGATACCATGGAATTGGAATTTGTTGGCTACGAATTGAAGACTCCAAAATACACTTTGGAAGAGGCACGTTCGCACGATGCCAACTATTCTGCGCCTATCTATGTGACCTTCCGCTTGGTCAACAAGGAAACGGGTGAAATCAAGACCCAGGAAGTTTTCTTTGGCGAATTCCCAATCATGACTGAAATGGGTACCTTCATCATCAACGGTGCAGAGCGGATTATCGTTTCTCAGTTGGTGCGTTCACCGGGTGTTTACTTTAATGACAAAGTAGATAAGAACGGTAAAGTAGGTTATGGTTCAACGGTTATCCCTAACCGTGGAGCTTGGTTAGAATTGGAAACTGATTCTAAGGATATTGCTTATACTCGTATCGACCGTACGCGTAAGATTCCGTTCACAACGCTTGTGCGTGCTCTTGGTTTTTCAGGTGATGATGAAATCTTCGATATTTTTGGTGATAGCGAATTGGTACGCAACACTATTGAGAAAGATATTCATAAAAATCCAGCGGATTCACGTACAGATGAAGCCCTCAAGGAAATCTATGAGCGTCTTCGTCCAGGAGAACCAAAGACAGCTGAAAGCTCTCGTAGCCTTTTGACAGCTCGTTTCTTTGACCCACGTCGTTACGACCTAGCACCTGTTGGTCGTTACAAGATTAATAAAAAACTCAACCTCCGTACTCGTTTGCTCAACCAAACACTTGCTGAGCATGTGATTAACGGTGAGACAGGCGAAATCGTCTTGGAAGCTGGTACTGTATTGAGTCGCGATGTGCTTGAAAAAGTAGAAGCACAATTCGATGAGCTCAACTTGGTAGAGTATATTCCAAATGACAATGCTGTTCTTCTTGAGCCAGTTCTCTTGCAGAAATTCAAGATTGTGGCACCTAAGGATCCAGAACGTGTTGTGACGGTGATTGGTAATGCCAATCCAGCTGAAAATGTGCGTATTGTCACTCCAGCGGATATCTTGGCAGAGATGAGCTATTTCCTTAACCTTGCAGAAGGTCTTGGTCGCGTTGACGATATTGACCACTTGGGGAACCGTCGTATTCGTGCCGTTGGTGAATTGCTTGCTAACCAAGTACGTATCGGTTTGACTCGTATGGAACGTAACTTGCGTGAGCGTATGTCTGTTCAAGACAATGAAGTATTGACGCCACAACAAATCATCAATATCCGTCCTGTTACAGCTGCCATCAAAGAATTCTTTGGTTCATCTCAGTTGTCACAGTTCATGGACCAACACAACCCACTTTCTGAGTTGTCTCACAAACGCCGTTTATCAGCCTTGGGACCTGGTGGTTTGACTCGTGACCGTGCTGGTTATGAGGTTCGAGACGTTCACTACACTCACTATGGTCGTATGTGTCCGATTGAAACGCCTGAGGGACCAAACATCGGTTTGATTAACAACTTGTCTTCTTACGGACACCTTAACAAGTATGGTTTCATCCAAACACCATACCGCAAGATTGACCGTGCAACTGGTACAGTTACTAACGAAATCGTTTGGTTGACAGCGGATGAAGAAGATGCCTACATCGTAGCACAATCAACTTCACCACTTGATGAAAACAACCGTTTCGTTGATAAAATCGTAATGGGACGTCACCAAGGTAACAACCAAGAGTTCCCAGCAGATTCAGCGGACTTCATGGACGTTTCTCCTAAACAGGTAGTTGCTGTTGCGACAGCATGTATTCCTTTCTTGGAAAACGATGACTCCAACCGCGCCCTCATGGGTGCCAACATGCAACGTCAGGCTGTTCCATTGATTGATCCAAAAGCACCTTACGTTGGTACTGGTATGGAATACCAGGCTGCCCATGACTCAGGAGCTGCAGTTATTGCCCAACATGATGGTAAGGTTGTTTACGCAGATGCGGATAAGGTTGAAGTTCGTCGCGAAGATGGCTCCTTGGATGTTTACAGCATTCAGAAATTCCGTCGTTCAAACTCTGGTACAGCCTACAACCAACGTACCCTTGTAAAAGTAGGTGATATCGTTGAAAAAGGCGATTTCATCGCAGATGGTCCTTCTATGGAACGTGGGGAAATGGCCCTCGGTCAAAACCCAATCGTTGCCTACATGACGTGGGAAGGTTATAACTTCGAGGATGCGGTTATCATGTCTGAGCGTCTGGTGAAAGAAGATGTCTATACATCTGTTCACTTGGAAGAATACGAATCAGAAACACGTGATACTAAGTTAGGCCCTGAAGAAATTACTCGCGAAATTCCAAACGTTGGTGAAGATGCTCTTCGCAACTTGGATGAAATGGGGATTATCCGTATCGGTGCTGAAGTTAAAGAAGGCGACATTCTTGTTGGTAAAGTCACACCAAAAGGTGAAAAAGATCTTTCTGCTGAAGAGCGCCTCTTGCATGCAATCTTCGGTGACAAGTCACGTGAAGTACGTGATACTTCTCTTCGTGTACCTCACGGTGCCGATGGTGTCGTTCGTGATGTGAAAATCTTTACCCGTGCCAACGGTGATGAATTGCAATCAGGTGTTAACATGCTGGTTCGTGTCTACATCGCTCAAAAACGTAAGATCAAGGTCGGAGATAAGATGGCCGGTCGTCACGGTAACAAGGGTGTCGTTTCACGTATTGTACCGGTTGAAGATATGCCATATCTTCCAGATGGAACGCCAGTTGATATCATGTTGAACCCACTCGGGGTGCCATCTCGTATGAACATCGGTCAGGTTATGGAACTCCACTTGGGTATGGCGGCTCGTAACTTGGGTATCCATATTGCAACACCAGTTTTCGATGGTGCAAGTTCAGAAGATCTTTGGTCAACCGTTAAAGAAGCGGGTATGGATTCAGATGCCAAGACCATTCTTTACGATGGACGTACCGGTGAGCCATTTGATAACCGTGTGTCTGTCGGTGTCATGTACATGATCAAGCTTCACCACATGGTTGATGATAAACTTCATGCCCGCTCAGTCGGACCATACTCACTCGTTACCCAACAGCCACTCGGAGGTAAGGCTCAGTTTGGTGGTCAGCGTTTCGGTGAGATGGAGGTTTGGGCCCTTGAAGCCTACGGTGCTTCAAACGTCCTACAAGAAATCTTGACCTACAAGTCAGATGATGTGACAGGCCGTCTGAAAGCCTATGAAGCCATCACCAAAGGTAAACCAATTCCAAAACCAGGCGTTCCAGAATCATTCCGCGTTCTTGTCAAAGAATTGCAATCACTTGGTTTGGATATGCGTGTCCTTGATGAAGATGATAACGAAGTAGAATTGCGTGACCTTGATGAAGGTGAAGATGATGATATCATCCACGTAGATGATCTTGAAAAAGCACGTGCAAAAGCAGCAGCTGACGCAGCTGCAGCCTTTGCAGCAGAAGAAGCAGAAGGCAAAGAATAATTAGAATGGATGGAACAAGTTGGTCCAAATCTCAGAACTGAAAGAGATAAGGACCAACGGTCTTCCACCATCTGATTTATAGAAAAATAGCTTACTAGCTATCCATTCTGCTGATTATTGTTCAAGAATTTGAGGTCTGGGAATCCAGCCTCTCACAAGAAAAGAAAGGGATTATTAGTGGTTGACGTAAATCGATTTAAAAGTATGCAAATCACGTTAGCTTCACCAAGTAAGGTTCGTTCATGGTCTTACGGTGAGGTTAAAAAACCTGAAACAATCAACTATCGTACACTTAAACCAGAACGTGATGGACTCTTTGACGAAGTCATCTTCGGTCCAACAAAAGACTGGGAGTGTTCATGTGGTAAATACAAGCGTATCCGTTATAAAGGGATTACTTGTGACCGCTGTGGTGTTGAAGTAACTCGTGCAAAAGTACGTCGTGAACGTATGGGACACATTGAGTTGAAGGCACCAATTTCACACATTTGGTATTTCAAAGGTATTCCAAGTCGTATGGGCTTGACCTTGGATATGAGCCCACGTGCGCTTGAGGAAGTTATCTACTTCGCGGCTTATGTGGTCATCGATCCGAAAGATACACCGCTTGAGCACAAGTCCATCATGACTGAGCGCGAGTACCGTGAGCGCTTGCGTGAATATGGCTATGGTTCATTCGTTGCCAAAATGGGTGCAGAAGCAATCCAGGACCTCTTGAAACAAGTCGATCTTCCAAAAGAAATTGCAGCCTTGAAAGAAGAATTGAAAACAGCTTCTGGTCAAAAACGCATTAAAGCAGTTCGTCGCTTGGATGTACTCGATGCCTTCTACAAATCTGGTAACAAGCCTGAGTGGATGATTCTCAATATCCTTCCAGTTATTCCACCAGATTTACGTCCGATGGTGCAGTTGGACGGTGGCCGTTTTGCCGCATCGGACTTGAACGAACTCTACCGACGTGTTATCAACCGTAACAACCGTTTGGCACGCCTCTTGGAACTCAATGCTCCAGGGATCATCGTACAAAACGAAAAACGTATGCTCCAAGAAGCTGTGGATGCTTTGATTGACAACGGTCGCCGTGGTCGTCCAATCACTGGACCAGGTAGCCGTCCACTTAAATCACTCAGCCACATGCTTAAAGGTAAGCAAGGACGTTTCCGTCAAAACTTGCTTGGTAAGCGTGTTGACTTCTCAGGACGTTCCGTTATCGCTGTTGGTCCAACGCTGAAAATGTACCAATGTGGTGTGCCACGTGAAATGGCAATCGAGCTCTTCAAACCGTTTGTCATGCGCGAAATCGTTGCCCGTGATATTGCTGGTAACGTAAAAGCTGCAAAACGTTTGATTGAGCGTGGTGATGACCGTATTTGGGATATCTTGGAAGAAGTGATCAAAGAACACCCAGTTCTTTTGAACCGCGCACCTACCCTTCACCGTTTGGGGATCCAGGCTTTTGAGCCAGTTCTGATTGACGGTAAGGCTCTTCGCTTGCACCCGCTTGTCTGTGAAGCCTACAACGCCGACTTTGACGGTGACCAGATGGCCATTCACGTTCCATTGTCAGAAGAAGCGCAGGCAGAAGCGCGTATCCTTATGCTGGCTGCTGAGCACATCCTTAACCCTAAAGATGGTAAACCAGTCGTAACACCGTCTCAGGATATGGTCTTGGGTAACTACTACTTGACCATGGAAGATGCTGGTCGCGAAGGCGAGGGTATGGTCTTCAAGGATGCGGATGAAGCGGTTATGGCTTACCGCAATGGCTATGTTCACTTGCATACCCGTGTTGGTATTGCAACAGATAGCTTGGACAAGCCATGGAAAGACAACCAAAAGCACAAGATTATGATGACAACTGTCGGAAAAATCTTGTTTAACGCGATTATGCCAGAAGGTCTTCCATACTTACAAGAGCCAAACAATGCAAACTTGACAGAAGGAACTCCAGATAAATACTTCTTGGAACCAGGATCAGATATCAAGGCTGCCATTGCAGCATTGCCAATCAACCCACCATTCAAGAAGAAAAATCTTGGTAACATCATCGCTGAAATCTTCAAGCGTTTCCGTACAACTGAAACATCAGCCCTCCTTGACCGTTTGAAAGACTTGGGTTACTATCACTCAACACTTGCTGGTTTGACAGTGGGGATTGCCGATATCCCAGTTATCGACAACAAGGCTGAAATCATTGAAGAATCTCACGAGCGTGTCGAACAAATCAAGAAACAATTCCGTCGTGGTATGATTACCGATGATGAGCGTTACGCAGCTGTTACAGATGAGTGGCGTTCCGCTAAGGAAAAATTGGAGAAACGCCTAGTTGAAAAACAAGATCCTAAGAACCCAATCGTTATGATGATGGACTCTGGTGCCCGTGGTAACATCTCTAACTTCTCCCAGTTGGCCGGTATGCGTGGTCTGATGTCAGCTCCGAACGGACGTATCATGGAATTGCCAATCTTGTCTAACTTCCGTGAAGGTCTCTCTGTACTCGAGATGTTCTTCTCAACTCACGGTGCCCGTAAGGGTATGACGGATACGGCCTTGAAGACAGCCGATTCAGGTTACTTGACTCGTCGTTTGGTTGACGTTGCCCAAGATGTCATCATTCGTGAAGATGACTGTGGAACAGACCGTGGTCTTGACATCCGTTCAATCACAGATGGCAAGGAAATGATCGAGCCACTTGAAGAGCGTTTACAAGGTCGTTACAGCAAGAAAACTGTTAAACACCCTGAAACTGGTGCCGTTATCATTGGTCCAAACCAATTGATTACCGAAGACATTGCTCGTGAAATTGTCAATGCAGGTGTGGAACAAGTCACTATCCGTAGCGTATTTACATGTAACACCCGTCACGGTGTCTGCCGTCATTGTTATGGTATCAACTTGGCAACAGGTGATGCGGTTGAAGTGGGTGAAGCAGTTGGTACAATCGCTGCCCAATCGATCGGTGAGCCTGGTACACAGCTTACAATGCGTACCTTCCACACGGGTGGTGTAGCCTCAAACAGCGATATCACGCAGGGTCTTCCTCGTGTCCAAGAAATCTTTGAAGCCCGCAATCCGAAAGGGGAAGCGGTCATCACTGAGGTTAAGGGTGAGGTTGTTGACATCCAAGAAGATGCAGCAACTCGTACCAAGAAAGTCTTTGTTAAAGGTAAAACTGGCGAAGGCGAATATGTGGTTCCATTTACAGCCCGTATGAAGGTTGAAGTTGGTGACCAAGTTGCACGTGGAGCAGCTCTTACCGAAGGTTCTATCCAACCAAAACGCTTGCTTGAAGTCCGTGATGTCTTGGCGGTTGAAACTTACCTTCTTTCTGAAGTTCAAAAAGTTTACCGTAGCCAGGGTGTAGAAATCGGCGACAAGCACATCGAGGTAATGGTTCGTCAAATGCTTCGTAAAGTTCGTGTCATGGATCCAGGCGACACAGATCTTCTCATGGGTACCCTCATGGATATCACTGACTTTACAGATGCCAATGCTGACGTGGTTATTGCTGGTGGCATTCCTGCAACAGCTCGTCCAGTCCTAATGGGTATCACTAAGGCTTCCCTTGAAACCAACTCATTCTTGTCTGCCGCATCCTTCCAAGAAACAACTCGTGTCCTTACAGATGCTGCTATTCGTGGTAAACGAGATAACCTTCTCGGTCTGAAAGAGAACGTTATTATCGGTAAGATTATCCCAGCAGGTACTGGTATGGCCCGCTACCGTAATCTTGAACCACAAGCAGTCAATGAAGTTGAAATCATTGAAGACACCGTTGCTGAAGAACTTGCAGCAGAAGCAGAGCTTGAAGCTGTAACTGAATAATAAGCTTTAAGGGAAGACCGTTTGGTCTTCTCTTTTTGTGTAACCTGTTCAAAAAAAACAACCAGATGGTGTCCACCTGATTGCTACTATGCTGTCTTTATTTTAAGCTTGGAAAGATGAGAAGGTTCTCCAATTGCTTGTGATAATAATCCTTGTACTTAGAATACACCAAGGTGTGGTTTAGTTGGTCTTGGGTCTTGCCAGGAAAGTCTGAAATGATGCCATCAACCGCTAAATCATCTGCCTGGGTCACGCCAGCTTCATCATTGACTGTCCATACATAGAGAAATTTCTTGGAGGCTTTGATGTAATCATGTAATTCGGGAGACAGGTCGCTCAAAGGGACGCTGAATCCAGTCAGACCTGGAAATTGCTCCTCAAGGATGGAATTCATAATCAAGACTGTTTCAAATTTAGGTGAGTGGCTGAGGACTCTCTTCATAAATTCTTGGTCAGCTGTTTGTAGTTGATGCTGGCCTTGCTCTAACCGCTGTTGGTATTTTCCTAGAAAGTTTTCTACAATCTGTGGACTGTCTAGCTCAGAAGTTTTGAAATCAATCAGGAGCTTTTGACCAGACTTTTCGGCCTCTGTCAGAATCTGATCAAAGCTGGCGATATGGGCTGTGTGCCCCTCTTGATCGGTCAAGCTAATGTTGGTTAGAGTGCTTAAGGGCAGGTCGTGTGGCCGATAGTGGAGCCCTGTCCAGCCGGATAGATTAGGGTCGTGAAAGACCACATATTCCAAATCTGCTGTTTCCCAGATGTCAATTTCAATGTAGTCAAACTTGCTTTTGCTGGAAATTTGGAAGGCCTCGAGACTATTTTCAACTGCGCTAGGACCGTTGAGGGCCCGGTGGGAAATGACCTGTGGAGACTTTGGGATAATCTGTCTGGCCTCTTGTTTAACAAGGTAGAAGACTGGAAAGACGGGTAGCCAGACGACCAGTAAGGAAGCTGGTTTCCACCAGGTGAATTTTTCGTCAAAAATGACTTTCCACCAGAGCCAGAGCGAGAAAGACAGGACCAGAACAAGGCCACTATAGAGCAGGGCGAAGAGAATGAAGTAAATTTCTTGCACATGCTGGGGAAATCTTTCTGTCAGATGTGCTTGGAGATAGTAATTGGCCAGACTGACAGAGTACCAAAGTCCCAGGGCCAATAGGGGGACCAGGAGTCCAATGGCTAATTTTTTCCATAGGGGTCTTTGTATTTTTCGTTTTCGGATGTTTGATTTGATAGATTGCTTCATGCTTGCGGAACTTTCTGATTTTACGTACTAGCTTATTATACTTTAAAACCGTCAAATAATCTACTATATTTTTGAGAAACCTAAGCGCAATTGGTGTGGGGAATCAGATGAAATTCTTCTCGGTCAACCAGGCGCGGATAACAGAGAGGGTTTTGTCTTGGAATTTGCCGGATTCGTACATGTGGTCGGCTCCTGTTAGGGACACGAGCACTGATTCGGCGTAGTTCTGAGCTGTTTTTCTGGCGATGGCGGATACGGTCATCTTGTCTTCGCTGCCCGTGATGACCAGGACTGGACCCGAAATCTTGCTGAAATCCACATAGCCTGCTCTGCTTTTGTCAAAGAAAGGAAAGGCCATCTGAGTGTAAACCTTGCCGGATTCAGGAACCAGGGTCTTGAAGATATCCTCCTTGAGGCTAGGGTCCTGGACGTTGAGGCAATAGGTGAAAAACTCATCCTTGTATGGTGGCATGGGCTTTTTCCAGAAGCCCCAGCGCAGGAAGTGGCGGATGAAACAACGAATCATGGTTGGATAGAGGGCAAAGATGTCGGCGGTAGGGGCAGGTCCCATGAGAATCATGCCGGCGATTTCTGTGCGCTCGGCGACCATTTGTGCCAAGAGACAGCCCAGAGAATGCCCTAGTAGTAGAGGAGGCTCTTCCAGACTTTCGACTAGGGCAACCAAATCATCAGCGTAGTCAGTCAGGCTGACGGCACCAACCTTTTCCATCACTTGCTCAAAGGGTAAGTCGTGGTAGCGCAGGCTAGGCGTGTGAACAATGATTCCCATTTTTTCTAATTTTGTGGCAAATTCTCCCCAGACAGCCCCATCGCACCAGGTTCCGTGAATCAAGATTATATGTTTCATAGACTTTCCTCCAATCATTTTTTCCATTATAACATGTTTGTCATTGGAAACTACCGTGGATGGTTTAACCCGACGACTACCGGGGCAGGTACGGTTAGCTATATCTACCCACCAGCGGATGCTTAGATAAGGGATAGGAAAGAGGTCTTGGCCTCTTTTTGCTTTCCTATCTACAGCAGCTGATTTTTGGAGCCAAGAATGATATACTAAGAGTGTAGCGTTTTCACTAATTTATACATTTCTCGTCGTTGAAAGGAGACATGATGAATAATTTTCGTTTACAGATTCCGACAGACATCCGTTTCGGACGTGACCGCTTAGCTGAATTGCCAGAGGTCTTGGAACAATTCGGCAAGAAGGTACTTTTGGTCTACGGTGGTGGCTCCATCAAGCGCTCTGGTCTCTATGATAAGGTTACGGCCTTGCTGAAAGACAATGATTTTGAGTGGGTGGAGCTGGCAGGTGTCGAGCCCAATCCGCGGATTGATTCAGTCCGTGAAGGTGGAAGGTTGATTCGCGAAAATAGCCTAGACATGCTTTTGGCTGTCGGTGGCGGTTCAGTCGTTGATGCCAGTAAGGTTATGGCTGCGGCAGCTTATTACGATGGTGATGCCTGGGATTTGGTCAAAAATCCTCGCCTGATTGGCCAGGCAGTTCCGATTGTAGATATTCTGACGCTGGCGGCAACTGGTACAGAAATGAACCGTGGGGCTGTGATTTCCAATATGGAGACCAATGAAAAATTGGGTACAGGTGGCTGGGAGCTCATTCCGCGGGCCTCTTTCTTAGATCCGACCTTGACTTACACGGTTTCAAAATGGCAGACGGCAGCTGGTACGGCGGATATGATGAGCCATCTTTTTGAGCAATATTTTAATCGCACAGTTGGAGTGGATGTTCAGGATAGCATTGCAGAGGGCTTGTTGAAGACGGCCATCAAACATGGTCCGGTGGCTCTTGCAGAACCAGAAAATTATGAGGCGCGTGCCAACTTGCTTTGGACCTCGACCCTGGCTTTGAATGGCTTGGTTGCTAGTGGACGTGCGGGCGGTTGGACTTGCCATGCTATCGAGCATGAATTGTCGGCCTATTATGATATTACGCATGGTATTGGTTTGGCTGTCTTGACACCGCGCTGGATGAAATTCTGTGTTGATACTGATCCGACGACACATGCGAAATTTGCAACTTATGCCCGCAATGTTTGGGGACTGACAGACGGTTCAGATGAAGAATTGGCTAGACAGGCTATTGAGAAAACCTACCATTTCTTCAAAAATGAGATGGAAATTCCGATGACCTTGCCTGAAGTAGGTATCCCAGTCCAAGATTTGGTGAGAGAAATGAGCGAGCAGGCTGTGTTGCATGGTCGCTTGGATGGAAATGTTTTTGTGACTCTTTCAGTGGACCATGTGGAAGAGATTATTCTTGCCTCCTTTGTGGAGATGGAGGAGTTTTAGGCCTAAGTAGGTTTAAAAAGAGCACGAGAGCTATTTTGTGAAAAAAAATCGATTAAAAACGCACCAAATTTGGTGCGTTTTGTGTTACAATAAAACTAAGAATAGGGGGAAAGGCTATGATTGGAGACAATATAAAATCACTACGCCATACACACGATTTAACACAACCAGAATTTGCGAAAATGGTGGGGATTTCACGCAATAGCCTGAGTCGCTATGAAAATGGCACCAGCACCGTATCAACAGAGCTTATCGACCGCATTTGTCAGAAATTTAACGTCTCTTATGTCGATATTGTAGGGGAGGATAAGATGCTAACACCTGTTGAAGATTACCAACTGACTTTAAAAATAGAAGTGATAAAAGAACGTGGAGCAGCCATTTTATCACAGCTTTATAGATACCAGGATAGTCAAGAGATTGCTTTTGATGATGAAGCGAATCCTTGGATTTTGATGAGTGATGACTTGGCTGAATTGATCAATACGAAAATTTACCTTGTCGATACCTTCGATGAAATCGAGCGTTACAATGGTTATTTAGATGGTATTGAGCGGATGTTAGAGATGGTGCATCATCGGGTGGTGGTTTAATGAGATTGGAAGAATTTAGTGAGGCTGACTTTCAGAAGGCTTTACAGCGAACCATTCGGGCTTTAACCCGAGGAAAGATGATTCCAGATCGATCGAAAGCTATCTTGCTTGGAGGACAAAGCGGGGCTGGTAAGACGACTATTCATCGTATCAAGCAAAAAGAATTTCAAGGTAATATCATTATCATCGATGGTGATAGCTGCCGTTCTCAGCATCCCAACTACTTAGCCCTGCAAGAAGAGTATGGCAAGGACAGCGTGGACTATACCAAGGGATTTGCAGGAAAAATGGTAGAACAGTTGGTTGATGAACTCAGCACGCAAGGCTATCATTTGCTGATTGAGGGAACCTTGCGAACTACTCAAGTTCCTCGTCAGACTGCTCAATTATTAGCATCAAAAGGCTACCAAGTTTCCTTAGCTATTATCGGTACCAAACCAGAATTGTCCTATCTCAGCACCTTGATTCGTTACGAAGAACTTTATGCCATCGATCCCAATCAGGCCAGAGCAACACCAAAAGAACACCATGATGGGATTGTAGAGAACTTGGTGGATAACTTGAGGGAGTTAGAAAGTGAGAAACTCTTTGAACGAATTCAAATTTACCAAAGAGATAGAACTTGTATATATGATTCTGAATCAGATGAAGGTTCCGTAGCAGAAGTGTTACAAGAGTGTCTCTTTGGAAAATGGAGTAAGGTAGAGGAAGAGATGATGAAGTTTGGACAGGAACGGTTGAGGGAGATGAGTAAAAGTAATGGAAACGATGTATAGTTATATACAGTATCTTATATTCTAGAACATAGGATTACTTTATACGAAGCTTTAAAAGTAAAGATAGTTGGTGCTTCTAAAACGGGTAATCCCTATGTATCAATTGTTAATCAATAGTAACCTTTATCAAAGAATGGCTGGGCTCTATCTTAATGATGTAAAAAAATTCTGAACGGAGATTTTGATAAGAAGCTTCAATTCACCTAGAACAAATGTTCAAAATTCCAACATATTCTTGTTGATTTTTGATATAATGTAAAAAAACAACAAAGGATTAAACATGAATAAACGAGAACGACTAGAAGAAATTACACGTTTGGTAAACAAAAAAGGTACGGTACGAATTTCTGAGATTGTTGAATTGCTAAATGTTACTGATATGACAGTTCGACGTGATTTTATAGAATTGGAAGAGCAAGGAGTTCTAACCAAAATCCATGGCGGTGCTAGAAGTAATAAGGCTTTTCAATACCGGGAATTTTCCCATTCTGAGAAACACATTCAAAATAAGGAAGCCAAGCAAGAGATAGCAGAAAGGGCAGCACAACTGATAGAAGATGGAGACACGGTATTTTTAGGTCCAGGAACAACAGTGGCCTTTCTGGCTGAGGCCATTAAAAATCCTCGTCTAACTGTCATCACAAACTGTATGCCTGTTTTTACCATCTTATCTCAAAAGAAGACAGAGGATTTTCAAGTCTTTCTCTTAGGAGGAGAATATCGCCAAGTGACAGAATCTTTTGTAGGAGAAATTACCAATACAAGTTTAGAAAAAATGCGATTCAGCAAGATTTTCTTTTCAGGTAACGGACTTAAGGGAACTGATGTCATGACCTCTACCCTAGCCGAAGCCTATACGCAAAATATTGCCATTAAACATTCTTTAGAAAAATACCTACTGCTAGATGCTTCGAAAATTGGAAAAGATGATTTTACTTCCTTTTGTGATTTGAATGACGTAACTGCACTAGTGACAGATATGAATGCAAAGGATGAAAATTACCAATTATTACATAACCACATTGAAATTATTTCTACAAAATCATAAAATAATCAAAACCAACAGTAAAATGTTGGTTTTTTGTTTATATACGAAAAAAATAAACAAAAATTAAACAAAATATGTTGACTTCATGTTTGTTTTGTTGTATAATTTAAACATAAAAAGCGAAAACGCTTTTCTAAGTTTTGCAAAACAAAGATTTTCTGCCACATATGGCTACAACTTTCTATGTTTGTTAGGAGATAGGTTATGACAATCATTATCGGTGCTGATCCAGCGGGCTCAAAACTAAAAGACCTTATTAAAGATTATTTACAAGAAAAATCATATGACTTTAAAGATGTCAGTGATGGAAGTGATTTTGTTGATACTACTTTGGCGGTAGTTGCAGCAGTCAATCAAGAGGAAGGAAATCTTGGTATTGTGATTGATGCTTATGGTGTTGGTCCATTTATGACCGCAACTAAAGTCAAAGGCATGATCGCTGCAGAAGTTTCAGACGAACGTTCTGCCTATATGACAAGAGGACACAACAATTCGCGTATTATTACAATCGGTAGTGAGATTGTAGGAGAAGGAATTGCCAAAAATATCGTTAAAGGATTTGTTGAAGGTGAGTATGATGGCGGCCGTCACCAAATTCGTGTTGATATGCTAAATAAAATGTGCTAATTGTTGTAAATAAAGGAGAATAAGAGATGAAAATTGCAATCGGTTGTGACCACATTGTAACGTATGAAAAAATCGCTGTGGTAGATTATTTGAAAAATCAAGGATATGAAGTATTGGACTTTGGGACTTATGACAATGTTCGTACTCATTACCCAATCTTTGGTAAAAAAGTTGGCGAAGCTGTTGCAAGCGGACAAGCAGATTTGGGAATTTGTATTTGTGGAACAGGTGTTGGAATCAACAATGCTGTAAACAAGGTTCCTGGTGTTCGATCAGCCCTGGTTCGTGATATGACCTCTGCACTCTATGCAAAAGAAGAGTTAAACGCCAACGTCATTGGTTTTGGAGGAAAGATTACAGGTGAGTTGCTCATGTGCGACATCATTGAAGCCTTCATTAAAGCAGAATACAAACCAACTGAAGCAAACAAACGTTTAATCGAAAAGATTGCTGCAGTTGAAACGCTCAATCAAGAGCAGGCTAATCCAGAGTTCTTTACGGAATTTCTTGAAAAGTGGGATCGTGGAGAATACCACGACTAGGAGGCTCACATGATTTTGACGATCACATTAAATCCGTCGGTTGATATTGCCTATCAATTGGATACCTTTCATTTGGATACTGTCAATAGAGTAGAAAAAGTCCAAAAAACAGCTGGAGGCAAGGGGCTCAATGTGACACGGGTTTTGAAACAAATCGGTGAAGATGTTGTGGCAACTGGCTTTATCGGTGGTGAACTTGGAAATTATGTAAAGAAACAACTCACTCGAAATGATATTAAAAATTCCTTTGTGGAAATTGGGAATGAGACACGTAATTGCATTGCGGTTCTTCATGATGGCCAACAGACGGAGATTTTAGAACAAGGACCAACTATTCAAGAACATGAAGCCTTGAATTTTATCGAACACCTCGAAATTATTCTGAACAATGTAGATGTAGTTGTTATTTCAGGAAGTTTGCCTAAGGGACTTGCTAGCAATTATTATGTCGAGATTGTAGAACTTTGTAAAAAATACGGTGTAGCTGTTGTTTTGGATTGTTCTGGTGAGGCGCTGAAAAACGTTTTAGAAAGCCAGCAGAAGCCGACAGTTATTAAGCCGAATACAGAGGAGTTATCACAACTGATTGGTAAAGAAGTTACTGATGATACTCAAGAGTTGAAATCAGTTTTGTCTGGTCAACTTTTTCAAGGAATTGAGTGGATAGTCGTCTCATTAGGAGCAAAGGGGGCTTTTGCTAAGCACAATGACAAGTTCTATCGTGTCAGAATTCCAAAAATCAAAGTCGTCAATCCAGTAGGATCAGGAGATTCAACTGTTGCAGGTATTGCAGCAGGTTTGGTACATGCTTTACCTGATGCAGAATTATTAAAAAATGCTAATGTTTTAGGCATGTTAAATGCCCAGGAAGAACAGACAGGTTACGTCAATTTAGATAATGCAGAATCGTTGTATTCTCAAATCGAAGTCGAAGAGGTATAATATGGTAGTAACAGCAGACAAAAGAAAATACATGGAAAAGGTAAGCAATGAAGCAGGTATTATTTCAGCTTTAGCTTTTGACCAACGTGGAGCCCTGAAAAAAATGATGGCAAAACATCAGACAGAAGAACCTACTGTGGAGCAGATGGAAGAACTAAAGAAACTAGTTTCAGAAGAATTAACACAGTTTTCTTCCTCAATTCTGTTAGACCCTGAATTTGGTTTGCCAGCATCAAGCGCCCGTGACGAACAGTGCGGTTTGCTTTTGGCTTATGAAAAAACTGGCTATGATACCAGCTCTACTAGTCGATTACCAGATTGCCTAGTAGAGTGGTCTGTAAAACGACTAAAAGAAGAAGGGGCAGATGCGATTAAGTTTCTACTCTACTATGACGTTGATGGTGATCCATATGTCAACCTTCAAAAACATGCCTATATTGAACGCTTGGGTTCAGAATGTCAGGCTGAAGGTTTACCATTCTTCTTGGAAATTTTGAGCTATGATGAAACGATTGAAGACAATGCCAGTGTGGAATTTGCAAAAGTCAAACCTCGAAAAGTAAATGAAGCCATGAAAGTCTTTTCGGATGAACGTTTTGGAGTAGATGTTCTCAAGGTAGAAGTACCTGTAAACATGAATTTTGTAGAAGGCTTTGGAACAGGGGAAGTCGTCTATACAAAAGAAGAAGCAGCTGAATATTTCCGTCAACAAGAAGCATCAACTCATTTGCCATACATTTATCTAAGTGCAGGTGTTTCTGCTAAGCTTTTCCAAGATACTTTGGTGTTTGCACATGAAGCAGGTGCTAAATTTAACGGTGTTCTCTGTGGTCGTGCAACATGGGCAGGTGTTGTGCCAGTCTATATTGAACAAGGTGAAGAAGCTGCACGTGAATGGTTACGTACTGTTGGTCGTGAAAATATTGAGGGACTTGATGCAGTCTTGTCTCAAACAGCAACTTCTTGGCTAGAAAAATAATTGAAAAAATAACCATTTTCTTAAAAGAAAGGGTTTACATTTTCTGAGAATATGCTATAATAATCTCATCAGCAAGAATAGAGTGGATTGTAACTAATTCGATTAGGCAAGACTACAAATGGATTTGAGAGTAGGATATTCTCGGTTTGTTTGTAGTCTTTTTTTGATTAAAAATATAGGAGGGATATATGTTTAGGATTATACAGTCACTAAATAATAACGCTGCCCTGGTGAAAAATGAACATGGGGAACAGGCAGTCGTGATGGGATTAGGTATAACCTTTCAAAAGAAAAAAGGGGATTTAATTGTTAAGGACAAGATAGAAAATATTTTTTCACTAAAAAATGATGAGGCCAAAGAAAATTTTCTAACCTTATTAAAAGATATACCATTAGATTTTATTTCGGCAACCTACACGGTTATTAATCATCTGGTAGAAACTTATCATTATCCTGTACAAGAATATCTATATGTGACACTGACAGATCATATCTATTGTGCATATCAGGCGGTTTTAAAGAATAGTTATCAAGAAAGTAGACTGCCCAATATTTCAGCCGAATATCCATTGGAATATAAAATGGCGCGTGAAGCCTTAGCTATGTTTCGTGAAAAGTTGCTAAAAGATTTTCCAAATGATGAGATTGGTAGAATTGCACTTCACTTAATTAATGCAAAGGGTGAAACCATTCATCCCACAAGTGAAGAACAGGACATCAGCAAAAAAATGATAGCAGATGTTGAACAAATTCTAACGGAGAATGGGATTAAACGCACAAAAGAAAATAGCAATTTTTATGATCGTTTTATGATCCATTTGTCCTATTTTCTGAATTACTTAGATCGATCCCATCAGTCAAATGAATCGATTGCTAGTTTGGAACAGTATATCAAGCTCCAGAATCCAAGAGCTTATCAAATAGGTAGTCAGATTTTTGAGATGATTACATCATTGGTTGATGAACCTGTAAATGACAGTGAAAGGTTCTATATTGTGTTACATATTCAACGGTTATTGTAAATCAATTCAATTTTAAAAGGAGGTTCATATTATGAACAGAGAAGAAATTACGTTATTAGGTTTTGAGATTGTTGCGTTCGCTGGTGATGCTCGTTCTCGTTTGATGGAGGCACTGGCTGCTGCTCAAAAAGGTGATTATGCAAAAGCAGAAGAACTAGTTGAAGCTGCCAATGCTTGTATTGTTGAAGCCCATCATGCTCAGACTAGCTTGTTGCAAAAAGAAGCGGCTGGTGAGGATTTAGCCTTTAGTGTGACACTTATGCATGGTCAAGACCATCTCATGACAACATTGTTATTGAAAGACATGATGAGTCATATGATTGAACTGTACAAACGAGGTGATAAGTAATGAATAAATTGATTGAATTTATTGAGAAAGGGAAGCCTTTCTTTGAAAAGATTTCGAGAAACCCTTATTTAAGGGCTATCCGTGATGGTTTTATCGCAGCTATGCCAGTTATCTTATTCTCAAGTATCTTTCTATTGGTAGCTTTCGTGCCGAATATCTTTGGATTTACTTGGTCTGATGAAGCAGTTGCGGCTATCATGAAACCTTACGGCTACACAATGGGGATTGTAGCTGTCCTAGTTGCAGGAACGACTGCAAAATCTTTGACAGACGCTTTTAACCGTCAATTGCCAAAAACCAATCAAATCAACTTCATTTCAACCATGATTGCCTCAATTTCAGGTTTCCTATTACTGGCTTCTGACGGTATTGAAGGTGGGTTTGCCAATGGTTACATGGGAACTAAGGGTCTTTTGACAGCCTTTCTAGCCGCCTTCATTACAGTTAATATCTATAAGGTCTGCGTGAAAAACAATGTCACCATTCGTATGCCAGATGAAGTTCCACCGAACGTATCCCAGGCATTTAAAGATGTGATTCCATATGCATTGTCTATCTTTGTCTTGTATGGAATCGATCTTGTAACACGTCAATTCCTTGGAACAAACGTTGCTGAGGCTATTCTAAAATTATTTGAGCCATTATTTACAGCAGCAGACGGTTATGTGGGTATTACCATTATCTTTGGTGCCTATGCCTTGTTCTGGTTTGTAGGGATTCATGGTCCATCAATTGTTGAACCAGCAATTGCAGCCATTACCTATGCCAATATTGAAACCAACTTCCAACTTTTACAGGCGGGTCAACACGCGGATAAAATCCTGACTTCAGGTACTCAAATGTTTATCGTGACAATGGGTGGTACTGGTGCTACCTTGGTTGTGCCATTCATGTTTATGTGGTTGACTAAGTCTAAACGAAACAAAGCAATTGGACGTGCTTCAGTTGTTCCAACATTCTTTGGTGTAAACGAACCAATCTTGTTTGGTGCACCACTTGTACTTAACCCAGTATTCTTTGTTCCATTCATCTTAGCTCCAATTGCTAACGTATGGATTTTCAAATTCTTTGTTGATACGCTAAAAATGAACAGTTTCAGCGTTAACTTGCCATGGACAACTCCAGGACCATTGGGGATTGTAATGGGAACAAACTTTGCTCCACTAGCCTTTGCACTAGCTATCTTGTTGGTAGTTGTCGATGTACTTATCTATTATCCATTCTTGAAAGTTTATGATGAGCAGATTCTCGCTGAAGAACAATCAGGGAAAGTTGAAAGTAGCTTGAAAGAGAAAGTGGCGGCTAACTTTAATACTGCCAAAGCGGATGCTATTCTTGAAAAAGCTGCAGTCGATACCGAAATTTCTGAACAAACAAATGTTTTGGTACTTTGTGCAGGGGGCGGTACAAGTGGATTGCTTGCCAACGCTCTAACTAAAGCCGCCAAAGAATACGGCGTTCCAGTCACAGCGACAGCAGGAAGCTATGGTGCTCACCGTGAGATTTTGCCAGAATATCAATTAGTTATCCTTGCACCTCAAGTGGCATCGAACTACGATGATATAAAACAAGAAACTGATGCATTGGGCATTAAACTTGCCAAAACTGAAGGGGCTCAATACATTAAACTCACTCGTGATGGTCAAGGTGCTCTTGACTTTGTCAAACAACAGTTCTAGAACCTGTATTCACAGTTCAGCACTCCCATCTAAGGCTAGTTTTTCAGCTACTCATCGTTAGTTTTTTTCAAAATACAGTCAGTATTCCCTCAAAAAACTGCCTTGATTAGCGAAAAACTATCTCTTATATACAAGCACTTCACTTGTGAATACAGGTTCTTAATCAAAAGGGGAGGGAGTAATAAATCTCCAACTCCTACCCCTTTATTTATTTTTGATAGAAGAAGGTAGGCATATGGTTAAAACATTACCGAAAGATTTTATATTTGGTGGAGCAACTGCTGCATATCAGGCAGAGGGTGCTACACAGACGGATGGAAAAGGTCGTGTTGCGTGGGACAAGTATCTAGAAGATAATTACTGGTACACTGCGGAACCAGCTTCTGATTTTTATAATCGTTATCCAGTTGATTTAGAACTAAGTGAACAGTTTGGTGTGAATGGCATTCGTATTTCGATTGCGTGGTCTCGTATCTTCCCAACAGGCTTTGGAGAAGTGAATCCAAAAGGAGTAGAGTATTACCATAAATTATTTGCGGAATGCCATAAACGTCATGTAGAACCATTTGTAACGCTTCACCATTTTGATACACCAGAAACGCTACATTCTAATGGTGACTTTCTAAATCGAGAAAATATTGAGCACTTCGTCAATTACGCAGCGTTTTGCTTCAAAGAATTCCCCGAAGTTAATTACTGGACAACCTTTAATGAAATCGGTCCAATTGGTGATGGGCAATATCTAGTTGGGAAGTTCCCACCAGGGATTCAGTATGACTTAGCTAAGGTATTCCAATCTCACCACAATATGATGGTTTCACATGCCAAGGCAGTTAAGCTCTACAAGGATGCTGGTTATAGTGGAGAAATTGGTGTTGTACATGCATTGCCAACGAAATATCCTTATGATCCAAGCAATCCTGACGATGTTCGTGCAGCGGAACTAGAAGATATTATCCATAATAAATTTATTCTCGATGCTACATACTTGGGTTACTATTCTGAAAAAACGCTTGAAGGTGTTCGACATATTCTGAAAGTGAATGGTGGGGAATTAGACCTTCGTGATGAAGACTTCGCTGCCTTAGATGCCGCAAAAGATTTGAACGACTTCTTGGGCATCAATTACTATATGAGTGATTGGATGAGGGCTCATGACGGTGAGACTGAAATTATCCATAATGGTAAAGGTGAAAAGGGAAGTTCTAAATATCAAATCAAAGGAGTTGGTCGTAGAGAGTCCCCAGTTGATATTCCAAAAACGGACTGGGATTGGATTATCTATCCGCAAGGCCTTTATGATCAAATCATGCGTGTGAAAAATGACTATCCAAACTATAAGAAAATCTACATCACTGAAAACGGCCTAGGCTATAAAGATGAGTTTGTAGATGGTACAGTCTATGACGATGGTCGAATCGATTACGTGAAAAAGCATTTAGAAGTGATTTCAGATGCTATCTCAGATGGTGCCAATGTTAAAGGTTATTTCATCTGGTCCTTGATGGATGTATTTTCTTGGTCAAATGGATACGAGAAACGATATGGTTTGTTCTATGTTGACTTTGAGACCCAAGAACGTTATCCAAAGAAAAGTGCTTATTGGTATAAAAAAGTAGCGGAAACACAGGTTATTGAATAAAACTAATACAAGGATGCCTAGCTCAAGTTAGCATCCTTGTTTTCATATAAGGGAGGCAGTTTTTATGCTCGAATTAAAAAATGAGAACTTAACAGTACAATTTTCTGAATTAGGTGGTCAAATTATTTCTATTAAAGACAAGGATGGTATCGAATATCTTTGGCAAGGAGATCCGGCCTATTGGAGCGGTCAAGCACCAGTTCTATTTCCGATTTGTGGAAGTTTACGAAATGACTGGGCTATCTATGAACCTGCAGAAAGACCGACATTTACAGGCACAATTCCAAGGCATGGACTTGTGCGAAAAATGCTGTTCAAAAATGTAAATAGCACTGAAAACTCTTTGGAATTTTCTATTTCATCAAACGAAGAAACCGTAAAAAATTACCCTTTTGAATTTGAACTTTCCATTACTTACTCACTACTTGGCAATACAATTCGAACTGAATATCGGGTGAAAAACCTTGAGGGACATAGAAAGCTACCTTACTTTATTGGGGGTCACCCAGGTTTTAATTGTCCCTTGTTGGATGGTGAGAGTTATGAAGACTATTATTTAGAATTTGAAAAAGTAGAATCTTGTACAGTACCTAGAAGTTTTCCAGAAACTGGCTTACTTGATCTGCGAGACCGCCGGCCATTCTTGGAAAATCAAAAGACCTTGGACTTGTCCTATAAACTGTTTGAGCATGATGCGATAACATTGGATCAATTAGCATCACGAAAGGTAACCTTGAAATCAAAAAATCATCAGAAGAAACTTTCGATTGCATTTGATGATTTTCCATATTTAGTGATTTGGTCAACTACAAATCAGAGTCCCTTTATCGCATTAGAACCATGGAGCGGACTCTCTACTTCATTGGATGAATCTGATATTTTCAATGCCAAACGAAATATTAGTTACGTTGCTCCAAAAGAGGTTGATACAAAATATTTTGATATTATTATTGAGTAACCTTTTGAAAATGTTTGTTCGTTACAGAAATTTGCTAAAATAGTTCGAATAATGAAAAAACTAAAAAATATTAAGCCACGATGGTTTGTTTTTATTTGTATCCTAATTTTTCTTGCTTTAGGTTTTGACAGTCGGCTTCAAGTAACTCATTACAGGCTTGCTAGTCCCAAAATATCTCAGCCAATCAGACTTGCTCTAATCACTGATTTACACTCATCAAATTACGGTAAAAATCAGATACAAATCTTGGAAACATTAGAGAAAGAAAAGCCAGATATCATTTTATTGGGTGGAGATATTTTTGATGATGAACTTTCTGACAGAAAAACTCTAGAATTGTTAAGCGGGATAGGAAAATTTAATCATACTTACTATGTGTCAGGTAATCATGAAATATGGAGTAATCGATATGATCAGATGCTGGAACATCTAAGACAACAGAATGTGGTCGTATTATCTGGAGATAGTAGTAGAGTTGATGTAAGGGGGCAGTCCATCACTATTTCAGGCATTGATGATCCTGAATATTTTCAAAAGTATGATACTAGTGAGAATTTGCTAGACCAACTTGAAGACATAAAAGGGAAGCAAATAAGCACTGACTTTCAAGTTTTACTAGCGCACCGGCCAGAACTAATTGACACATATCAAAAGTATGGATTTGATTTAGTGTTATCTGGTCATGCGCATGGAGGACAATGGAGAGTGCCTTATTTGATTAATGGTGTATTCGCGCCTAATCAAGGTTTTCTTCCGAAATATGCAGGTGGTTTATATGAAGTTGAAAATTCGCATTTTATTGTAAGCAGGGGTCTGGCCAAAGAATCTACACGAGTACCAAGATTCTTTAATCACCCAGAAATTATCATTGTAGATCTTGTTAATCCGTAACTTCACTTCTTTCAAATCACTCAAAAACCCACTGACTTAATTAGCCAGTGGGTTTTATTACTTATCCGAATCAAAAACTTATTTCAAAAAAGGTAGAGAAAAAGATAGTGATTCGACTGATTTATACTGCAATGTAATGAAAATAAAAATTTCAAAAGTCGCTTAAAATCAAGGTTTCTACCGCCAATTGACGTGTAGTGAATCCCTATTTCACATCAGTAAAGATTAAGTATTGTCTATTTTAGCTGTTAGAAACGTTTATATATCAACGTTTTTGTAATGTTCCTTAGCAAAAGGTAGAGTGAATGGTAGAGTAGTTATTGCGTTAGTTCAGCAATCTTTTCAAGATAAATACCCACAACTTCTAACATTCGTTGAGGTGCTAATTCAGCGTAAGTATCCATTGTTATCCTAGTTGATTAAAAAAATCTCTGATTTCCTCATCTTTTATAAAATAATATATAATTTTCCCCTCTCTTCTAGTGTCCAAGATGTTTTGATTGGCTAGTTTACGAAGATGGTGGGAGGCAGATGCCATACTGAGATTTAGTAAACAGGCTATATCGCAGACACAGAGTTCTTCGACGGCAAGGAGATAAAAGATGATATTTATCTGTTTATTATCGGTAAATTTTGATAAAATGCGAAGTGATTTTTGGACTTTTTCCTTTTCAAGGTAGTTCGTTGCGGTTGTAACATTTTGTTGATTAATAACATCCACTTGACAGATACTATCTTTTTTCATAATTTTTTCTCCTAGCCTAACACAGCCCATAGCATGTCAAAGCTGTTGTTTTCAATCAGGATATACATCCCCAATCCTAAATAGACAACGGCAATAAACCATCTACTATATTTTTCCAAAGTTTCTCCAACAGAAGGGACTTGTGCCAATTTTTGGGCAGAAAAAACCAAGAGATAAATCATGACTAGAAAGGTAAGTAAAGCCACTATCAAATTCGCTAAATTTAAGGTGGTAAAATATGGGACAAAGACACCAATATTGTCAGCGCCACAACTTGCAAAAGTAATCATAGCGACTAGAAAAATCAGGTTTTTATTGTCTTTTCGCAAACCATCTTTTGCAATAGCTTCTCCATCAGAATCTCCTAAAAGCAAAACTTTGAGGCCTAGGAAAATTGGAATCAAACCGAGTAAACCTAAAATCTCTTTACTAGGAATATAATTTAAGACAAATGCAAAAAGCAAACTTAGCAATATTAGACTAACAGAGCCTAGAAATTGTCCTAAATAGATGTTAATAATGTCTTTTCTGCTTTTTCTTTTGGCAAAAAATAACATTAGGATAATAAGTAAGTCTACGGCTGTCCCAGAATAAAGGATTATTGAAGTAACAACATTTTGAATCATAAAACACCTCATTCAAATATATTTTTGAATGAATTATAACATTAAACTTTGTAGATGTCAACTTCAGCTCCACCAAAATATAGATAAGAAGTTAGTGTACCAAATATAAAAAAGCCCTGCCATCCAAATGATAACAGGGCTTAACTTCAATATCCAAATGATATATTCATCTAAAAAAGGTAGAGTAAAAGGTAGAGTTCTTATTGATTTATATTGCAATGTAATGAACTTCAAAAATTCAAAAATCGCTTAAAATCAATGTTTTGACGTCTAATGACGTGTAGTGAACCCCTTACTTAACCTCAGTAAAAATAACGTGTTTACGCAATTTTGGTGAGTATTTTTTCAATTGAAGACGGTCTGGAGTGTTACGTTTGTTTTTTGAAGTAAGGTACAAACGCTCACCAGATTCTTTGTGTTCAAGTGTAATATTTACGCGCATGGTATCTCCCTTCTATTATTCAGCTGAAGCAGCTTTAGCGATTTTACGTCCTTTATAGTATCCTTTCAAAGATACACGGTGTGAACGTGAGTAATCTCCAGTAGTTTCATCAAATTTCACAGTTGGAGCTGCTACTTTATAGTGAGTACGACGTTTGTTTTTCTTCGCTTTTGAAGTGCGACGTGCAGGTACTGCCATTTCGATTTTCCTCCATTAAAATGCGAGCTGACGCTCGGCTCTTATCATAAATATAGTGTATGACTTTCGCCAACTTTAACAGTATATCAAAACTTTTTTGTAAAGTAAAGTTACTTGACAGATTTTTTTCTATTTTTTGCCATCAAGCAAGGTGAATGGTCAGATATAGCAAAAAACTATCGAAATGTATAGAAAATATATATTTTACAATTATAGCTTTTGGGAATAAAATGAAACTATCAAAATTTTTCAAGGAGTTTTCATCATGTCAAAAACACATTACCATTTCGATCATGTCGGTTCTTATCTTCGTCCACAAGCTTTGAAGGATGCCCGTGAGCAATTCGCCCAAGGCAAAATCAGCCACGAAGCCCTGCTCGCTATTCAGGACAAATTGGTCGCTGAATTGGTCCATCACCAGGTTGACAATGGGCTCAAGGTAGTTTCTGACGGCGAGTTCGGCCGTTCTTGGTGGCACCTGGACTTCCTCTGGGAATTGACAGGGTTCGAAGCTTACTTGCAGGAGGATTCTTACAAGTTTCACGGGGCTAAGACTCGCACGACCAATGTCCGCCTCAATGGCAAGGTAGCTGAAAATCCAGACCACCCGTTTTACCGTGATTTCCAATACCTTCAGTCCATCGTGCCTGAGGGAGTTACACCAAAGGTGACTATTCCAAGCCCGTCACTGGTTATCAAGCGTGACCATCGCAGCGATCTCTATGCGGATTACTATGAAAATTGGAGTGATTTCCTAGACGGTTTGGCAAAAGCCTATCATGATACCATTCAGCATTTTTATGATCTGGGTGCCCGCTATGTTCAATTGGACGACACAACCTGGGCTTATTTGATTCAGCAATTGGAGACCTATCATGACCAACAGGAAAAACGGGCGGAATTTGAGCAGATTGCTGAAGATGATGTCTACGTGATCAATAAGGCCTTGGAGGGCCTGCCAGAGGATTTGACGGTGGCGACCCATATCTGTCGAGGCAACTTCAAGTCAACCTACCTTTTTGAAGGAAGCTACCAGACGGTTGCCAAGTATCTAGGCCAACTCAACTATGACATCTTCTTCTTAGAATATGACGATGAGCGTTCAGGCGATTTTTCACCGATTGTGGACATCTGGAATGGCCGTGAGAATGTCGAATTGGTGCTGGGTGTGATTACATCTAAAGATCCTCAGTTAGAGGATATTGATGCGGTGGTTGCCCGTATTGAAGAAGCAGCGAAATTGATTCCACTCAAGAACATTGGCATCTCAACCCAGTGCGGCTTTGCTTCTACGGAAGAAGGAAATATTCTGACTGAGGAAGACGAGTGGAAAAAATTACAATTGATTAAGACGATTACGGACAAGGTCTGGGGAAATTAGGAGAGAAAAAGGAGATAGGATGGGTCATAGGGATTTAGGAAGAGCGATTTTAGAAGGTGTAGGAGGCAAGGCCAATGTGTCCAGTCTGACCCATTGTGCGACACGCCTGCGTTTTGCCTTGGTGGATAAGTCTAAGGCAGACCAAGCTGGCCTGGAACAGTTAGAGGGTGTTTTGGGTGTGATTGATAAGGGTGGTCGGTTCTGTTGCAAAGTTTTAAATCTACTATCAAATAAGGTAGAATAATAGAAAAAGATAGCAGGAGGAATGACGATG